>CAMAYM010000115.1 GCA_945862495.1 Bordetella parapertussis
TGGCGGTTTGCTCCAGGCTAACTGGTGGCAGGTGGTGCTTTTTACGCTCGGCATGACCCACATTACCATCGTTGCGGTGACCATTTTCCTGCATCGTAGCCAGGCGCATCGCGGCTTGGATCTCCACCCAGCCGTTATGCACTTTTTCCGCTTCTGGCTTTGGATGACCACTGGAATGGTCACAAAAGAATGGGTATCGATTCATCGTAAGCACCACGCACGTTGCGAGCGTGATGGCGATCCTCACTCACCGATGATTTACGGTATCGGCAAGGTTTTATTTAGTGGCGCTGAGCTGTATCGTCATGAGTCAAAAAATGCAGAAACGATTTCCAAGTTTGGTCACGGCACACCTAATGATTGGCTTGAGCGTAATGTCTACACACGCTTTAGCGCACGTGGCATCATTTTGATGCTGATCATCGATGTGGCTTTGTTTGGCGCGATCGGATTCACAATCTGGGCAATTCAGATGGCCTGGATTCCGTTTTGGGCCGCTGGCGTGGTCAACGGTATCGGTCATTATTTCGGTTATCGCAACTTTGCAAGTCCAGACACGAGCACCAATGTTTTTCCTATCGGCATCTTGATCGGTGGTGAAGAGCTCCACAACAACCATCATGCGCACGGGACCTCCGCTAAGTTTTCAAGCAAATGGTACGAGTTGGACATCGGTTGGATTTACATTTTAGGTCTCAAGGCGCTTGGCCTCGCCAATATCAAAAAAGTCGCACCTAAGTTGAAGTTAGAGGCAAATGGCAAGGCTGGGGTAGATTTACGCACGCTCCAAGGTGTGATTGCCCATCGCTACGAAATTCTTGCCCGCTATACCGGCATCATGAAAGTTGCCTGCAAGGATGAGTTGATGCGTTTAAAAGCCTCAAAAGCGGACTCCAAGGCGGATGCGCTGGCGGCTGCGTCGCACTGGCTCGGGCGTGGTGAAGAAAACCTTGCGCCAGCTGAGCGTGTCCGAATAGAACAAGCGATTTCACAAAATGACTCTTTGTCTACGCTCGTCTTGATGCGTCATGATTTGGTCAAGCTATGGGACAGCTCCACCGCGTCCAGCGAACAGTTACTGCATGACTTGCAGGCGTGGTGTCAACGTGCTCAGCAAAGCGGTATTGCGAGCCTCGAGGAGTTCGCTCTGCGTCTTCGCCGCTATGCGGCATGATTGACAAGCTTAACGAACCGCAGCGAAACGCAGTCACATTACCCGCGCAACATGCCCTCGTGTTGGCGGGGGCAGGCAGCGGAAAAACGCGGGTACTCACGACCCGAATGGCCTGGCTCGTTCAGACCAGTCAAGTTAGCCCGCTGGGCATCTTAGCCGTCACCTTTACAAACAAAGCTGCCCGAGAAATGGTGGCTAGAGTTTCGGCCATTTTGCCAATAGACACCCGTGGTTTATGGATTGGCACCTTTCACGGCTTGTGCAATCGTATGTTGCGCGCACACCATCGTGACGCAGGCTTGCCGCAGGCGTTTCAGATTTTGGATACCGCGGATCAGCTAGCCGCTATCAAGAGGCTTCTAAAAGCCAATGGTGTGGATGATGATAAGTATCCACCCCGAGATGTGCAGCGTTTTATTAATGGTGCCAAAGAAGACGGCCAGCGTCCTGGTGACGTTGAAGCTTACGACAGTTTTCGTCGTCGCCTGATTGAGATTTATACGCTTTACGAGGCCCAATGTCAGCGAGAAGGGGTTGTCGACTTTCCTGAGTTGCTATTACGTGCCTATGAGTTGTTGTCGCGTCATGCGCCGATTCGTGAGCATTACCAGCGCCGCTTTAAACACATTTTGGTCGACGAGTTTCAAGACACCAATACTTTGCAGTACAAATGGCTCACTTTGTTGGCAGGGGGTGGGGCACATTTGTTTGCGGTCGGTGACGATGATCAATCGATCTACGCTTTTCGCGGTGCCAATGTAGGCAATATGGCAGATTTTGAGCGTGATTACGCCCATGGCACAGTCATCCGTCTTGAGCAAAATTATCGATCTTTTGGTCATATTCTTGATTCGGCCAACGCTCTAATCAGTCACAATACGGGTCGACTCGGGAAAAACCTTTGGACAGAGCAGGGCGAGGGCGAGCAGATTCGCGTGGTTGAGCAGCCTACTGACTTACTCGAAGCCCAATGGCTTGTTGAGGAAGTACGCGGCTTGATTTCCGACGGCCGCGATCGTAGTCAAATCGCTATTTTGTATCGCAGCAATGCGCAGTCCCGTGTGATTGAGCATGCCTTGTTCTCTTCGGGTGTGCCTTACAAGGTCTATGGTGGCTTACGCTTTTTTGAGCGTCAAGAAATCAAACACGCGCTGGCTTATTTAAGGTTGATGGCCAACCTCGATGACGACACCTCTTGGATGCGCGTGGTTAATTTTCCTCCCCGCGGTATCGGTGCACGGACATTGGAGTTGTTAGGGGATCAGTCAAAAGCTTACGATACGAGTCTGAGCGCGGCCGTTGCACGCGTCCCCGGCAAAGGTGGGTCTAATCTAGCTCAGTTTTCGGGCTTGATTCAGCGACTCGCTGAAGAGACCCGCAGTTTGCCGCTTCCGGAGCTTGTTGAGCACGTTATTGAGCACAGCGGCTTGATCGGTCACTATCAGCTTGACCGCGAAGGCGCTGATCGTATCGAAAACCTTCGAGAGTTGATTACTGCCGCGGCAGCTTTTGTTGCGGAGTCCAACATGGGTGGATTGCCTGCCGGCGAAGTTGTGCAGACCGCTGGTGCTCAAGATCCAATGCAAGAGGGTTTTGAGGGGTTGTCACCCTTGATGGCCTTTTTGTCTCATGCGGCACTTGAGGCGGGTGATAATCAAGCGCAAGCGGGTCAAGATGCCGTTCAGTTAATGACGGTTCACGCAGCCAAAGGTCTAGAGTTTGATGCTGTATTTATTACCGGCATCGAAGAAGGTCTCTTTCCACACGAAAATAGTATCCTTGAACAGGCCGGTCTCGAAGAGGAGCGCCGCCTGATGTATGTGGCGATCACGCGCGCACGCGAACGACTCTATTTCAGTCTTGCCCAAAGTCGCATGCTCCATGGTCAGACGCGGTATGCAATGCGGTCGCGGTTTTTGTCTGAGGTCCCAGAGGAACATTTAAAGTGGTTGACGCCCAAACAGGGTCTCAGTGATTCCGAACCTCGCTGGAAATCTAGTGGGTCAGGATTTGATTCCTATGCGAGGCAAGGAAGCGTAAAGCCAGCACCCGCTACCAATCAAAGTGCCTCCTACGGCGTGACGGTGGGAAGTCAACATTTTCGTGTTGGCCAGGGTGTGCGGCACGGTCGTTTTGGTGAAGGTACGATTTTTGGCTTGTCTGGCAGTGGATTAGATGCTCAAGCTCAGATTCAGTTTCGTGACGTTGGGGCAAAAACCTTGGCCCTTGGTATCGCCAAACTTGAAATTATTCAGGGCTAGACGTTAATAAGTAGATTTTGAACGTTACGCTATTGATTCCAGCTCGCTTTGTAACATCAGCCATGCTTCTTCTAGTTCAATATGTTTTTTTGTGAGCTCTCCATGTTGGGATAGCGTCTGTACGCGTTCTTGGCGACGCGCATCAGAATAAAGATCCGCATCCGCAATCAACGCATCGAGTAACTTGAGTTTGCTTTGTGTCATCTCAAGTTCTTTTTCAATTTTTAAGAGCTTGGCTTCGATTGGTTTGCGCAGCACGGCCGTCCGTTGGCGCTCCTTCGCTTCTTCTCGCTTTTGTTGCTTCCGATCGGTATTGGAGCTCTCCGATAAACTATATTCAATTTCATCCGAGGCATGCGATGTCATACTCGCAGTTTGTCGCTCCGCGAGCTCTTGTTTACGGGCATTCGACTGGTGTTGTGTCAACCAATCTCTGTAATCCTCAAGATCACCATCAAATTCTTGCACGCCTCCGTCCGCCACAATCCAAAAGCGATCCACAGTTGTACGCAGCAAGTGCCGATCGTGCGAAACCAGTAGCATGCTGCCTCCAAACTCGGCTAGCGCTGTTGTCAGGGCCTCGCGTGTTTCTACGTCTAAGTGATTACTGGGCTCATCAAGCAGTAAGAGATTGGGTTTTTGCCAGACGATGAGCGAAAGAGCCAGCCTTGCTTTTTCGCCACCAGACATGGGTGCAACCTTGTCCATCACGCGATCACCACCGAAACCAAAGCCACCCAGATAGTTACGTAGTTCTTGTTCGCGGGTTTGTGGTGCAAGTCGTGCGAGGTGCTGCAAGGGGCTGCTGTCTAAATCCAGCATGTCAAGCTGATGCTGAGCAAAATATCCCACCTCAAGGCCGCGAGAGGCTTTGCGGCTACCGGCTTGAACTTCGAGCTCTCCGGCGAGTGTTTTAACAAGCGTACTTTTGCCTGCACCGTTTACACCCAAGATGCCGATACGATCTCCGCCTCGAACCATCAAGCGCACATTGCGCAAGATAGGTGTGGTTTCACCTTGTTCGTTGATATAACCTGCCTGCATATCCTCTAATACTAAAAGTGGATCAGGCATTTCTTCGGGTGACGGGATGCGAATATCAATACCCGACTCTGCATGAAGGGGCGCTAAGAGCTCCATGCGAGCCAAGGCCTTGACGCGGCTTTGAGCCTGTTTGGCTTTTGATGCTTTTGCTTTAAACCGATTAATAAAGCCTTGCAGGCGGGCTGTTTCACGTGTTTGACGCTCCCAAGCAATTTTGGTTTGGCGCAAACGCTCGGACCGCTGAATGACAAAATCCTGATAGCCACCTTTGTATCGATTGAGCTTACCTTGATCAAAATGAAGAATTGTTTGTGCAACAGAATCCAAAAATTCGGTATCGTGAGAGATGAGCAAAACTGTACCCACATAGGCGCCCAACCAGCGCTCAAGCCATAGCATGGCGTCAAGGTCCAGATGATTGGTCGGCTCATCTAGCAATAACAACTCAGAAGGTGCCATCAGAGCGCTTGCGAGCGCGAGGCGCATTCGCCATCCGCCAGAAAAGCTATCGACAGGATGATCCCATTGTGCGGGTGTGAAACCTAGGCCAGCCAGAAGTTGCTCTGCGCGTGAAGCGGAAGTCCATGCGCCGACCTCGATGAGCTCGGACTCTAGTTCTGCAATTCGGGCCCCGAGCGCTTCTGCTTGGTTTGGTGCGCGTTCAAGCGCATCAGACAGCTTGCTTCGCTCAGCTTGTAGTTGACGCAGATGGATATCACCATCGATGACAAAATCACGTGCACTGCTATTGCTTGAGGCAATTTCTTGTTTGACGCTTGCCATGCGCCATCCTTGAGGGACTTCAAGTGTTCCTGCATCCGCCTCAATTTCGTGCTGGAGCAGCGCAAAAAGCGTCGATTTGCCTGCGCCATTTTTCCCAACGAAGCCTACGCGTTCGCCAGGGTGAACAACAAACTCAGTTTGATCGAGCAATACTTTAGTGCCGCGACGAACCGTCAAACCTGAAGCACGAATCACGGTGTTAATTGCTCTTTGGTCAAAAGTAGGATTTGATCAGATGCCTCGGCAGTATCGAGCCAAATAGGCTCAAGCTCAGGGAAGGCCGTTTCAAAATAGGACCGTTCATGTCCAATTTCAATCAACAATAAGCCGTTGTCCCGCAGGTGAGTAGGGGCTTGTTCAATAATCGTGCGTACCAAGTCCATACCGTCATCTCCGCCAGCAAGTGCGAGTGATGGTTCATGACGATACTCGGGAGGAAGCTTCAACATTGAAGCGGAATTGACGTAAGGCGGATTGCTGATGATCAGGTCGTACTGAGCGGAAACGGGAAGCGGATCGTAGAAACTTCCATGATGCAAGTTCAGACGATCTTGCATGCCGTGCTTTTCAACGTTGATCAGGGCAACATCGAGCGCATCTTTTGAAATGTCCGTCGCATCGACAAAGGCTTCAGGAAACTGATGGGCTGCAATAATTGCTAGGCAGCCTGAACCCGTGCACAAATCAAGAATACCTGTAATCTCAAAAGGATCTGCTATCCAGGGACTGAGCTGATTCATCAATAGTTCAGCAATGGGTGAGCGCGGCACAATGACGCGCTGATCCACATGAAAAGTGTAGCCTTGAAGCCAAGCCTCATGCGTCAAATAGGGCGCCGGTAAGCGATGTTCACAACGCAAGTCGATCAAACTCAGAGCCGCTTCGCGTTCAGACGGTAAAACACGTGCCTCCATGAACGGCTCGAGTTGATCAGGGGGTAAGTGCAACGCATGCAAAACCAAATATACCGCTTCGTCCCAAGCGTTGTCTGAACCATGACCAAAGAACAGTTTATGTTCATTAAAGCGAGACACGGCGTAACGAATCAAATCGCGAACGCTTTGTAACGCTTCACGTGAACCATCTATAAGTTTGGTCATGCGATGTTCTGACGGGTTGAAAGCGGTTGAATAAATGGTTTTGATGCAGTTGTTCGGGTCATTACGCTCTCAACAAATCGTTGATGCTGGTTTTCGCACGTGTCTGTGCATCGACGCGCTTAACAATAATGGCGCAGTTCAAACTGTGCGACCCATCTGCAGAGGGTAACGAGCCAGGGACTACCACTGACCCAGAAGGAACGCGACCATAGTGAATTTCTTTTGTTTCGCGATCGTAAATACGCGTGCTTTGTGACAAAAACACACCCATTGCAAGCACTGAGTTTTCTTCAACGATCACACCCTCGACTACTTCAGAGCGGGCGCCGATAAAACAGTTGTCTTCGATAATTGTGGGGTTTGCTTGAAGGGGTTCGAGCACGCCTCCGATTCCAACGCCGCCAGACAAGTGCACATTTTTTCCAATTTGAGCGCATGAACCTACCGTGGCCCATGTGTCAACCATGGTGCCTTCGTCTACATAGGCTCCAATATTGACGTAGGAGGGCATCAGCACCACATTGCGACCGATAAATGCGCCGCGTCTTGCGACTGCGGGTGGTACGACACGATAGCCGCCGGTTTTAAATGCAGTCTCACCGTATTCTGCAAATTTGAGGGGTACTTTGTCATAAAACTGCATGGGTGCTTGTCCCATGATCGCGTTGTCATACAGGCGAAATGAAAGCAGCACTGCTTTTTTTATCCATTGATGTACTTCCCATTTGCCATTGATTTTTTCAGCGACACGCAAGCGCCCCGTATCGAGCGCGTCAATGGTGTGCTCGACGGCTTCGCGCATGGCGGCGTCCGCAGCGGAAGGTGAAAGATTGGCACGGTTATCCCAGCCTTGTTCAATGGTGGTTTGCAGATCGAGAGTCATGAGAGCCCTGTGAAAAATAAGTATTAATAAAATATAAAAATAGTGACGTATTTGAGTGTTGTTAACGTACTGTGTGCGGGTAGTATTGACGAACAAAATCAGCAATACGATGCGCACCTTCGACACAATCCGCGAGAGGTGCAACTAAGGCAATGCGAATACGGTTGAGTCCTGGGTTCACACCATCCACAATACGTCCTACATAACTGCCAGGCAGCAATGTCACATTGGTATGGGTAAGCAGATCGCGGACAAATTCTGCATCGGGGCCTGGTGTGCCGGCCCAAAGATAAAACGAGGCATCAGGTCGATCGACATCCAACACAGGTTTTAAAATTGGGAGTACGGCATCAAACTTTGCGCGGTACTGCGCGCGATTTTCAATGACGTGTGTTTCATCGTTCCAAGCGGCAATACTCGCGGCGGACACGACGGGTGATAACGCACTGCCGTGATAGGTGCGATAAAGCAAAAATTTTGAAATGAGGTGCGCATCGCCCGCGACAAAACCAGAGCGCATACCCGGCACATTTGAGCGTTTTGACAGGCTTGCAAAGCTCATCAAATTTTTGAAATCGGTGCGTCCAAGTTGAAATGCAGCCTGCATTCCGCCCAAGGGTGGATGTTCTTCATCGAGAAATATCTCTGAGTAGCACTCATCCGAT
>CAMAYM010000116.1 GCA_945862495.1 Bordetella parapertussis
TCACGACCATCACCAAGATCACCGGTGGGCCCGTCTGTGATGGTCGTGACGGTGGTGATGGTTGTTCCCTCTTGTATGGCTTGGCAAAACGCATGTATTGCCACAATCGTAGGGCGGTATTACTATAAAATCGATTGTAAAACACAGGAGGCCGCATGTCGACCACGCTCACCATCAAGGGGCAAGTCACCATCCCCAAGCAAATCCGCGATGCCCTGGGCTTGCACCCAGGCATGCCGGTGGACTTTGCTGTCAACCAAGACGGCGAAGTGGTGATCCACAAGGCCGAGGGCTCGGCCAACCGCAAGCCTGACCGGTTCGAAGCCGCCCGCGGCAAGGCCGATGTCAAGTGGCGCACGCAAGACCTGATGGCACTGCTGCGCGATGATGTGGGAAATGTGGCCTGATGCTGGTCGATACCAACGTTCTGGTTGATGTCCTGGAAAACGACCCGGACTGGGCCGACTGGTCCATCGCGCAGTTGCAGGCCCAGTCCAAGGTGCACCGGCTGGTCATCAACCCCATCATCTACTCCGAACTGTCGCTGACGTTTTCCACCGTCGAGGCACTGGACCAGGTGCTCGATGGCATGGAGCTGCGCATGTTGGAAATACCCAAGCCTGCCCTGTTTCTGGCTGGCAAGGCCTTTGTGCAATACCGCCGCAGCGGGGGCGTGAAAAACAATGTGCTCGGGGATTTTTTTATCGGGGCTCACGCCGCTGTCAGCGGCCTGCCGGTATTAACCCGAGATACTCGGCGATATAGGAATTATTTTCCGAGCGTCAGATTAGTGGCGCCGTAGTGAAAGAGACGCGTAACGATATGAGCATCATTGAGGAATTTGTCGGCAAAGTGCTTGCCATTCAGAAAACAGGCGCAGCCACCGAGCATTCATATCGACCGGCGTTGGAAGCGCTGGTCAACAGGCTAGCAGATGGTGTCACAGCCATCAACGAACCCAAGCGCGTGGCCTGTGGCGCGCCTGACTTCATCGTGCAGCGCGGGGACATTGTCATTGGTCATATTGAAGCCAAAGACGTTGGCGTCAGTCTCACTAAACTCAGCGACAGCAACAAGGCGCAGCAAGGTCGTTACCTCAAAGCCTTGCCCAACCTGATTTACACCAACTGCCTTGTCTGGCAGTTTTTCCGCAACGAAAAGCTGGTGGCCAGCGTCAGTATTGGGGCCATCGACGCTACAGGGCCGAGCGTCTTGGCAGATCAGTTCTCTGTCCTGGAAAATTTACTACGCGACTTTATTGCCCAACGCCCGCAAACCATCACATCGCCTCGCGTGCTGGCTGAAATGATGGCGGGTAAGGCCATCCTTATCAAAGATGTTTTGCGGCTGGCCTTGGAGGCCGATGGCGAACGCACAACAACGCTGGCCGGGCAATACAAAGCCTTCAGCGAGCACTTGATCCACGACATCACCATCGAGGACTTCGCCGACCTTTACGCCGAAACTATTGCCTATGGCATGTTCGCTGCGCGGCTGCACGATACGTCTTTAAACAACTTCAGCCGTCAGGAGGCGTTGGAGTTGTTGCCAAAGTCAAATCCGTTTTTGCGCAGCCTGTTTGGTTATATTGCCGGCCCGGATCTTGACGATCGCATTCGCTGGATCATTGATGACCTGGCCGATGTGTTCCAGGCGGCCAATGTTCACAAGCTCATGCAGGGCTTTGGCCGGCTAACGGGTCAAAACGACCCCTTCCTGCACTTTTACGAAACCTTTCTGGCCGCCTACAATCCGGCCAAGCGCAAGGCGCGTGGTGTTTGGTATACGCCTGAGGCAGTGGTTAATTTCATCGTCCGCGCAGTGGACGAAGTTTTGCAAACCGAATTCGGGTTGGCAGATGGTCTGGCAGACACCTCCAAAATCACCATCGACTGGGACACCGGACAGGCTGACAAAAAGGGCAAACCCATCGTCACGCGCAAGGAGGTGCATCGCGTCCAAATCTTGGACCCTGCTACGGGCACCGGCACCTTTCTGGCCGAAGTCATCAAACAGATTGCACCCAAAATCAAAGATGTGGCCGAAGGCATGTGGTCGGGCTATATCGAGCGCGACCTGATCCCGCGACTGCATGGGTTTGAGTTGCTCATGGCTTCGTATGCCATGTGCCACATGAAGCTGGACATGATCCTGACCGAGCTGGGCTATAAGCCCAGCAGCACGCCACCTCGCCTTGGCGTGTACTTGACCAACAGCCTGGAAGAGGGTGAGCGCGATGTGCGCGACCTGTTCATGGCCCAATGGCTCACCCGAGAAGCGCGGGAGGCCAGCACCATCAAACGCCAAACACCCATCATGTGCGTGTTGGGCAACCCGCCCTACGCGGGTGAGAGCAGTAACAAAGGCGATTGGATCATGGGCCTGATGGAGGCCTACAAGAAGGAGCCGGGCGGTCAGCAAAAACTGCAAGAACGCAACCCCAAATGGATCAACGACGACTACGTCAAGTTCATCTGCCTGGCTGAGCATTTAATCGAGAAGAATGGTGAAGGCGTGCTGGGCTTCATCACCAACCACGGCTGGCTGGACAACCCCACTTTCCGAGGGATGCGATGGCACCTGCTGAATACCTTTGACAAGCTGTACGTATTGGATCTACACGGCAACAGCAAAAAGAAGGAAGTGGGTCCCGACGGCAGTGCCGATAAAAATGTATTCGACATCCAGCAGGGTGTCTCGATTCTGGTGGGGGTGAAGAAAAAGTCTAATGCCAAGGACATGCCCCCCAAACCACTGGCACAAGTGATGCATGCAGAGTTGTGGGGCGACCGGGCGGGTAAGTACGTAACCCTAGAGGCGTCGGGTTTGACCGGTTCGTTGTGGCAACCGCTGCACCCGCCCGCGCCGCAATACGCCTTGATGCGGCGAGACTATGGCGTGGAGTCAACCTACCGCGCCGGTTTTGGTGTGCAGGAGTTCATGCCGGTTAATTCTGTGGGTATCGTGACGGCCCGCGATGCGCTGACTGTCGACATGGATAAGCAAACCTTATGGCAACGTGTGAAAGACTTTGCTCAACTGTCGTCTGAAGCCGCTAGACAAAAGTACGATCTTGGTAAAGATGTGCGCGACTGGCAAGTAGCATGGGCCCAAAAAGATGTAACGCAGCCTAAAGAAGAATGCATTACTCCCATTTCATACAGGCCATTTGACAAGAGGTGGACCTACTACACCGGAAGCTCTCGCGGCTTTATGTGCTATCCACGTGATGAAGTCATGCGAAATATGAATCAGCACGACAATATCGCTTTAGGCGTATGTCGCCAGGGTGGGGTCAATCAGTGGGCGCATGTCGCGATTAGTAACACGATTGTAGATGACAGTTACATCTCCAACCGTTCAAAAGAGCGTGGATATGCAGCACCGCTTTACATCTATCCAAGCGAGCAAGATTTGGACAAAAAACGCCGCGTCAACTTCGACCCAAAGCTGTACGCCCAACTGCAAGCTCTAGCGACCGATAGTGTCCGTGGCACACCTGACGAAATCGGAGTGTTTGATTACATCTACGGTGTGCTACACCGTCCCAGCTACCGGCAAACCTACGCTGAGTTTCTGAAAACCGACTTTCCCCGCATCCCCTGGCCCGCCAGCCCTGCCGAATTCTGGACCACGTCTGACCTGGGCAGCCAGTTACGCCGCTTGCACCTCATGGAGCCCGCAGCTGTGGGCACCACCCCTTATCCATTCAAAGGCGAGGGCAGTGGCATGGTTGAGCAGCCGCGTTGCGAGAACGAACAAATCTGGATCAACAAGACCCAATACTTTGATGCCATCCCTGAAACTGCCTGGAACTTCTATATTGGTGGCTACCAGCCGGCCCAAAAGTGGCTCAAAGACCGCAAAGGACGGGTGTTGTCGTTCGATGATGTTAAACACTACCAGCGCATCTTGAAGGTGCTTGCTGAGACAGACCGAGTCATGGGGCAGCTATGAAAGAATACTTTCACCTTTTGGTCCGTCTCAAGGTATTCAACACCGAGCAGATGAACCAGGCTGTGTTTGCGTTCCGGCGGTATGAAGATGCCTCACTGCGGTACACCGACATACCCAGCCATCAAGGGCTGACTCATTACGGACTTTATGACACGGTGGTGGCAATTGATTAATCAGAGATTGGCTACCTTCGAGGGGAAGAAATGATCGATTCACAAAAGCAGTACGCCCTGTGGGATGAATTCCTGGCGGTCTGGCCAGCACCACGGCTGGCGACGATGACGCTCGACGAGTACACACAGGCGGGCTCGAAGGACAGCTTCACCTACTGGATCGAATCGCGGCTGGACGAGCTGGGCAGCATCTGGGGAGGGTCGTCGTTCAAGTTCGGTGTGTTCTCGCGCAAAGACACCGAGGATAAGAAATCCGACGCCAAGCTCTCCTACTCGGATACACACGGCTGGTATTCATCGCTGGGCACTACCGCACAAGATGCGTTCGAGAAAGTACGCGGCTTCGTGGTGCAGGTGGCTGACTGGGCGGCTCAGGGCGATCTGAATGCAATCGAGTCATTCGAGCATCTGGGTGAAGCCTTCAAGTGGAAGATCGCCTTTCACTACCAGAACCGCCGGATGCCGGTGATAGTGGACATTTTCAAGCGCGCGCCGCTGGCGGTATTCGTCGGCGGTACAGCCAGCGAAAGCATGGCCGCGTTGCAGCAAGCTACTGTGGCCAAACGGCCCGATGGTCTGGGAATTCTGGAGTTCGGGCGGCAGGTGTGGGAGGCATGGAGCCAGAAGAATTTGGCGATCTGGAAGCTTTCGCATGGCCTGAATGACTTTTCTGCTGACGAGCGTAAGTACTACCTGCAAGCCGATCTGGGGGTTATGCATGGAGAGACTGCCAAGGGACAGGGAAAGGATTTTCAAGAGGCGCCAGTGGGCGATCTGTTTTATCTTTGTCACGGCAACGACAGCCTGCCACTGGTGGGTCAGTTCATCTCAGCCTCGGAGCCCTGCGACAAGGGTGACGGTTGGCTGCAGCGCCGTTATCGGGTACTGAAGCAGAACATCAAGCAGGGGGGCTACCAAGGTAGCCAGAAGGGTTGGACACCTAATTACCGATCCACCTTCAAGCCGGTTCCGTCCCACGATCTGCCAGAATTTGAATCAACCTTGCTCAAGCCGTTCTTCGGTGCTGATCTGGCCGAATTGGCTGCGCTGGCCGGTGAATCGATGGACTCGGCCAGCCTTGGCGATAGCATGGCACCACAGCCAATTGCAAAGCCGCCCACGGGTCATCCGCCGACAGCAACCTGCTTCAACCGCATCTACTACGGCCCACCTGGCACTGGCAAAACCTACACGCTGATGCAGTTGCTTAAGCGTGACTACGAGCGCGGCACAGCTGATGTGTCCGATGATGAATGGCGCCAGCAATTCATCGCCGACAACTTCTCGCACCTGAAGTGGTGGGAGGTGGCAGCCGCTGCCCTGTACGAAATGGGTGGCAAGGCCCCGTCGGCCAAGGTCAGTGACATTGCCAAGCATCCTTTCACGCTGGCGGTGGCTGCCAAGAAAGGTGCCAAGCTGAGCATCATTCAAAACACGCTGTGGCGTACCCTGCAAAACCACACGGTTGACGAATCCACTACGGTCAACATGAAGGTGCGCATCACCCCGGCGATTTTCGACAAGACCGAAACGTCGTTCTGGCAGTTTGCAGGTGATTGGCAGGATGACTGCGCGCACCTCACGGAGTTGGTCGACGAACTGAAAAAAGGCCCCGAGCCTGCCGGCGCCGTCCAGCGTTACAGCTTCGTCACTTTCCACCAATCCTATGGCTACGAAGAATTTGTCGAGGGTTTGCGCCCGGTCCTTACCAGCGGCGCAGACGAGTCTGATGTGCAGTACGAAATCCGCTCTGGGGTGTTCAAGGATCTCTGCCGCCGGGCACGTCTGGCACCGAATCAGCGATTCGCCATGGTCATCGATGAGATCAACCGGGGCAACATCAGCAAGATCTTCGGTGAACTGATCACCCTGATCGAGGCTGACAAGCGTGAAGGTGGTCCGCATGCGGTGACCGTGACGCTTCCATACTCGGGTGAGCCATTCAGCGTCCCTGCCAACGTGGACATCATCGGCACGATGAACACGGCAGATCGGTCGCTGGCGCTGCTGGACACTGCGCTTCGCCGCCGTTTTGAATTTGTGCCCATCCTTCCGGATGCCGGTGATGAGACAGGTGCACCACTGGCTGGTTTGCGCATCTCGCTTGATGATGAAGACATCAATATCCCGAAGATGCTGGCGGCAATCAACCGGCGCATCGAAGCACTTTACGACCGTGACCACTGCATTGGCCATGCCTATTTCACCGGTTTGAAGCAGATTGCCGATGGACAGGCTCAGTTTGATGCCCTAAATGAGTTGTTTCGTAACCGGATCATTCCGCTGCTTGAGGAATATTTCTTTGAGGACTGGCAAAAAATCCGTTTGGTGCTGGCGGATAACCAAAAACCAACCTCGGCGCAATTCATTGCTGAAAGCACCGATCATGAGGACGACTTGATCGAGCTCTTTGGTCATGACCACGGGCTGGATACTTTCTCGACCAAGCGACGGTTTCACAAGCAAGATGCTTCGTTGTCCAATCCCAGGGCCTATATCGGCATCTACGAGGTCGTGGCGGATTGACCCTGCAATGAAGCCCATCTCCATCTACGAATTCGACGCGCTGGTGCCCACCGGGGGCGGTGCTGTCGGTGTGGATGGTGTTCATGTGGTTCCGCCAACCGTTTTTGCATGGCTTGAAGCCGAAGCCCTACGCATCGCAGACCTCGGCGAGGGGTCATGGATTCGTTTGTCACAACGCAAGGGCATGCGCGCCGTTCAGGTGACCAGCTTTGTCGGCGTCTTGCGTGCGCCCAACGGATTCCAGATTGAGGTGCTGCCGAAGGTCGGCAAGGCTATCGGTGGCGGGGCCGTCGAGGCCATGCAGCTGTTGATCGACATGCTCTGCTGTCTGCAGCGCTTCAGGCATGTGCAGACCGACAAGGCCAAGTTGCTGGCCCGTCGCATGCCAATGCTGGAAGTCTTCATCTCCGAGTTCTTGCGTGCAGTCGAACTGGTGGTCAAGCGTGGGCTTCAAAGTGACTACTCGGTCCGGCAGGACAATGTTTTTGCTTTGCGTGGCAAGTTGATGGTGGCAGCCCATCTGCGCCAAAACCTATTCCGGGCGGATCGATTTTTCACGCAGTTTGATGAGTTCACCACGGACCGGCCTGAAAACCGTCTGCTGCACACCGCCCTGCAACATGTGTTGCGATTGACCACGTCCCAGGAAAACCAGAAATTGGCCCGTGAGCTGGCGTTCGTGTTTGCCGGTGTACCAGTGTCTGACCAGCCGAGTGTTGATTTTCAACGGGTGCGTATTGACCGCAGCATGAGCCATTACGAAGGTGCCCTGGCGTGGGCGCGGCTCGTCTTGGGCAATGAGTCCCCGCTGACCGGCTCAGGTAATCATTCTGCGCCTTCCTTGCTGTTCCCGATGGAGGCATTGTTCGAGGCCTTCGTCGCAAAGCACCTGCAAAAGCAGGTCAGCCATGGCTTTGTGCTCAAGACACAGGCCCGCAGCCACTACTTGGTTCGCCATCAAGAGCAGGACTGGTTCCGGATGAAGCCAGACCTGCTGATTCATGACGACCATGCCAACCGACTGGTGCTTGACACCAAGTGGAAGTTGCTTGATGGTGTGAAAGCTAACGGATCCGACAAGTATGGCCTGTCACAGGCTGAC
>CAMAYM010000117.1 GCA_945862495.1 Bordetella parapertussis
CACCACATCAGGTAAACCAGCCAAGAGCGTTGCCATCCTAGCTACGTTGCGATTATCCTCGCCCGCTTGATTTGCGCACCCCATCAACGCATCATCAAGCTCCTCCCATTTGACGCCTGGATTACGCTCTGCCAATGCACGGACTGGAATCGCCGCTAAATCGTCTGTTCGAACCGTTGCCAACCCACCCGCGTAACGGCCAAAAGGTGTACGAATTGCGTCGCAAATATAAGCGTTTTTATCCATCGCGAATCTCTTTATAAAATGTTGAATGTCTCTGTTGAAATCTTAGCGCAAAACGCATCCAAAAAAAAACCGACCCACAGGTCGGCTTTTGGAGTCATGCTGAAATTAACCGAAGTTTTTTGCAGCAAACGCCCAGTTAGCCAAGGTCCAGAAACTTTCTAGATACTTGGGGCGTGCATTACGGTAGTCGATGTAGTAGGCGTGTTCCCACACATCACAGGTCAACAATGCCACATCCGTCGTTGTCAACGGCGTCGCTGCGTTGCTGGTGTTGACGATGTCAAGTGAACCATCCGCCTTTTTAACCAACCATGTCCAGCCTGAACCAAAATTGCCAGCGGCAGATTTGTTGAACGCTTCTTTAAAGGCAGCCACGCTACCCCATTTAGCATTAATCGCATCGGCGAGTTTGCCTGTTGGCTCGCCACCCGCATTCGGTGCCATGCTGTTCCAGTAGAACGTGTGGTTCCACACCTGAGCTGCATTATTAAAAATGCCACCAGAAGATTTCTTGACGCTTTCTTCTAAAGAAGCCGTCTCGAACTCTGTACCAGGAATCAAATTGTTTAAGTTTGTCACGTAGGTCTGATGATGCTTACCGTAGTGAAACTCAAGTGTTTCTTTTGAGATTGTGGGTGCCAAAGCATCCATTGCGTAAGGCAAAGCTGGGAGTGTGTGCGCCATTGCTGGAAATCCTCTTGAATGTGGGTAAAACAAACCTATTACCTATTGTATCGGACGTAACGCATTCATGGTGACAACCCTTCCATGGTCAGGGGTTTACGGGGGTGCTCACGCAACTTCTTGCGGGTGTTTGAGCACTAAAACTTGAACGTCAGCAGTACCTGCAGCAAAACTAACCTCGAGAGTGTCGGTTTGACTGACCTCACGAGACGAACGAACGACTGAGCCTTGTTGCGTCCGGACGATGGCATACCCACGACTTAAGGTTTGCTCAGGACTGAGGGCACGACACTGCGCCTCCAATGAAGCCAGCTTCGCCGAGCGTACAGCCTGCAACCTGCTAAACCCTAAATCCAAGGCGGCTGCAGCGCGCTGCACCCTTGCACGGGACGCACCGAGCTCGGGTAGCACGACGCCCAGGCGTGCAATGGCCCGAGCTGCCAACGTACGGCGTTGCTGGTCGTTGCGCTGAGCGGCTGCACGCACCCTGAATATCAGTCCGCTCAAGCGCTCTGACTGATGAGACAATCTCTGCGCTGGGGACACTAAGCCTGCAGCAAGTCGGTCTATACGTTGCGCGAGCCTATCAATCTTGCGTTGCATCGCAACCCTACATTGTTCTTTTGCACGCTGCACGCGATCTGATAGCTCAACGCGAGCCGTGCAAACAAGTTCAGCGGCAGCCGTCGGCGTCGGTGCGCGGAGGTCTGCGACAAAATCAGCAATTGTGAAATCAGTTTCGTGACCCACTCCCGACACCACAGGAATAAGGCTGGCTGAAATGTCGCGTGCCAATGCCTCATCATTAAAACTCCAGAGATCCTCAATACTGCCGCCCCCTCTCACTAAAAGAATCGTATCGACCTCTTGACGCTCGTTGGCTAAGGCCAGCGCCTGTCTGAGTTGCAGAGCAGAACCTGCGCCCTGCACCATCGCTGGATAAATAATCACAGGCACGTGGGGTGCGCGGCGGGCAAGCGCTGTTAAAACGTCGCGGAGGGCCGCAGCCGATAAAGAGGTAATCACACCGATCGCTCTAGGATGTTCTGCGATTGCACGCTTGTTTTGTGCATCAAAGAGCCCCTCTTGGGACAATTTATTCTTTAAAACCAGAAATGCCTCAAAAAGCGAACCGATTCCGGCGCGCCGCATTTGTTCGGCCTGGATTTGGTATTCGCCACGCGCTTCGTATAGGGTGACTCGACCTTTAAGCTCGATCTGATCACCAGATTTTGGAATAAACCCAACGGCGGCGGCACGACTGCGAAACATCACTGCTCGAACTGAGGCTCCATTGTCCTTAAGTGTGAAATACCAATGACCTGATGCAGCGGGTGTGAAATTGGAAACCTCACCACGCACCCAGCTGACATCGAAGCTGTCTTCTAAAAGTCGAGCGACTGCCTGATTTAACTCAGACACTGTCAAAATGTCCCGCGTCAATTCAGGAATATAAATTTGATCATTAAGTGTCATAAGGGATTAACGCCGAAGATTGTCCACAAACGTAATAAAAACTAAATAAGTCGTTGAGGAGAAAGAATATATTGTTTTAGTTGTTAAGTTTGGTTAAATAAAAATTTTAAACTATTGATTTTAAAAGATAAGTTTTAAAATCAGTATAATTTGCTCAATATTTAAGCACTTGCTTCAAAGCACCCATTTTCCTTCATTTCAAAAGATGCGCACAGAATTATCCACAAGTTCTGTGGATAGATTTTTAACAATGCTTGGCTTGCCAAGGTTAAGCTTACCCCCTTACCATGCCAACATTATGATGAGCACGTAAACACTAGAGCTAAGAGGCACCTTTTTGCAATCCATCGTCATCCAAGCAGGCTGGCCCATTTGGTTCTTGATCGCGTTATCTATCGTCGGTCTCGCCATAGTGATCGAGCGGTCACTGAGTTTGACCACAACCCGCATTGCTCCAGAAGACCTAGCCGTTCAAGTGATACAAATGGTACGCGCTCAGGCAGACACACCCGAAGCGATAGACAAACTGCGTGCATCTTCCCCTCTTGGACAAATTCTGGGGGAGTGTCTCGCGAGTCGGCACTTGCCATTTGCAGAAAGACGACTAGCCATTGAGGATGTGGGTCGGGATGTATCGTATTTGTTACAACGATATTTACCCGCGCTAGCAACCGTTGCAAGCATTGCTCCGCTCATGGGACTATTTGGCACAGTCGTTGGAATGATTGAAATTTTTGCCGCCTACCGCCCTGACGGCTCCGACCCAACCGAACTTGCCCGTGGAATCTCAATTGCTCTCTACAACACCGGCTTTGGAATTTTAATTGCCATCCCTGCTGTCATGGCGCATCGCTTGTTTAAGTCTCGTGTTGAGGCGCTATTACTTAAGATGGAACAAACGGCACGTTATGTTGCACAAAACATTTAGGGCGACACATCATGAGATTTCGCTCTAGTGATTCTGAGCAAGACGCACCAGACATCAACCTTATTCCTTTAATTGATGTGTTGCTGGTGATGTTAATTTTCTTAGCAGCGACCACAACGTTTACGCGTGAACGACAACTCAAAATTTCATTGCCTCAAGCCAATGCTGAGCAATTGACGGCTCCCAGCATCGAACTATCAATCGCACAAGATGGTCGCTTTGCAATAGCAAATGTGATCATTTCCTCGGCCGAACTCGTGACAACGCTTAAACAACAATTTACAGGTCAAGCTGATACCGTACTGTTGATTCGAGCAGATGCCATGACGCCACATCAAGCCGTAGTGCATGCGATGCAAGCGGCGCGCGAAGCAGGCGTAGGTAAAGTCCATTTCGCCACACAGGCTTCGCAGTGAACCTAGTCTTGCTGCGTGTCAAACTCGAGCGGTGGCTACAACGTCAATGGCTACATCGCGGCGTGTGGGCTTGGGCCATGGTTCCATTTGCCTTATTATTTGGTTTGATTTTAAAACTCCGAGCCGCACACTTTAAATACGTTCATCCGCCACGTCGCCAAATCAAAATCCCAATCCTGATCGTAGGCAATATCTATATCGGCGGAACCGGCAAAACTCCTGTTGTGATCGCCTTGGTCAAGCAACTCAGCGCCTTGGGCTGGCATCCAGGTGTGATTAGCCGGGGTTATGGCACCCACATCGGCGATCAACCCCTTGTTGGTTTAGGCTCGGTTGATGCAAAGCAGTTTGGGGATGAGCCTTCTTTGATAACACGAGAGACGGGTGTTCCCATTGCCGTTCATCCCAATCGTCATCAAGCCTGCCTCGACCTGCTTAGACAATTTCCGCAGATCAATCTGGTCATCTCAGACGATGGTCTGCAACATCACAGACTGCCTCGAGACGTTGAACTCGTCGTGCAGGATGACAGGGGAACGGGGAATGGATGGCTACTACCTGCAGGCCCGCTTAGAGAGCCGGTCAATCGATTGCGTAACGTGGACGCAGTATTGACCCGAACGGACAATGCGCAATTGCACGAAAAAAAACAGTCCACCTTACTGGCTATCACGCACTATCTCAATGCAAACGCGCGCAAAACGTCTATCTCTCTTCAAATTTGTAAGTTTCGGCATCTGAGGAGCGGTAAGACGCAAGATCCTGCGACATTTTTACTCTCAGTGAAAAGCCTTGCAGTCACGGCCATTGCAGGAGTTGCCACCCCGGAAAGATTTTTCTTAAGTTTGCGAAATATTGGTATTCCCCTCAAACAGGTTATGGCACTTCCAGATCATTTCTCCTTTGAACAAACTCTATTTGCTACGCTCAATGCAGATATTATCGTTTTAACTGGTAAGGATGCCATCAAATGCCATGAAGTGATAGATGACCGTCTTTGGGTCGCGGAAGTCGTCATGCGGTTTTCTGATCCTGAATTTCTCCCCTGGCTAGACCATCTGTTGCGGACAAAAGCTGCGCGACAGAGTCTCGATTGATTACAATGGCGTATGCAAACTCGACTTCTTGACCTCCTCGTCTGCCCTCTTTGTAAGGGCCCTCTGCATTTAAATGCTGCGCGCACAGAGCTCGTGTGCCGCGGAGACCGTCTCGCTTTTCCTGTGCGCGATGGCATCCCGGTGATGCTTGAAGCCGAGGCTCGCGTATTAGCGGATACTGAAGAGACCTCGGACAATACCTAAAGATTTTCGGATACGCGCATGCAGCCGTTTGTTGTCATTATTCCCGCTCGCAGGGCCTCTACAAGACTACCCGGTAAAATGCTGGCGGACCTTGCAGGCACACCCATGGTGGTAAGAGTGGCTCAACGTGCAGCGGCTTCGAATGCTTCCGAGGTATTAATCGCCACCGATGATGCGCAGATCTTTCAGGTGGTGCAGTCCTTTGGGTTTCGAGCGGTCATGACGCGCAGCGATCATTCTTCCGGCACAGACAGACTCGCCGAAACTGTTGAGCTTCTGGATTTAGCGCAAAATTCCATTGTAGTGAACGTCCAAGGCGACGAACCACTCATTGCCTCCACTTTAATCAATCAAGTGGCGACCTTGCTGGCCAGCCAACCCACAGCGGTGATGGCCACGTGTGCTGCACCCATCGCAGACGCTGCGCATTTTTTTGATCCTAACATCGTCAAAGTCGTATGTGACAAAACTGGCAAGGCGCTCTACTTTTCTCGCGCACCTATTCCCTGGGATAGAGATGCCTTGGCGACCGAGTCACAATCGCTGAGTCCCGATACGCCAGCACTGCATCACATCGGTTTATACGCGTATCGTGTCAACTTTCTTAAAACTTTCCCACGATTATCACGAGGCGTTTTAGAGGGACTCGAATCACTCGAACAGCTGCGCGCGCTCGAACATGGCTTCAGCATTGCAGTGCAACTTACGGATGCCCATCCTGGCGCAGGGGTCGACACGGAAGCTGATTTAGTGCGTGTCCGCCAAGTCTTGAGCACAAAAGAAGCGCAGTCAGGGTAAGCACCACATAACACAGGCCACTTCAACTGCTGCGATGCGGCATAATATTGTCAATCATCACTCAAAGTATCGGGAGTTTTCATGCGTCTAATTCTGCTTGGTCCACCGGGCGCCGGCAAAGGTACGCAGGCGGCATTTATTACCGAACATTTCGGCATCCCGCAAATATCAACTGGCGATATGCTGCGCGCAGCGGTCAAGGCAGGCACCCCCTTGGGTGTAGCTGCAAAAAAAATCATGGACGCCGGCGGCCTCGTTTCTGATGACCTCATTATTGGTCTGGTCCAAGATCGTCTCAAGCAGCCAGACTGCAGCAAAGGATACCTTTTTGATGGTTTCCCTCGCACAATTCCGCAAGCCGATGCGCTGAAGCAAGCGCAAGTCGCACTCGATTTTGTCATTGAAATCGCTGTACCTGAAGAAGACATCATTGACCGAATGAGCGGACGCCGTGTTCACCCCGCCAGCGGTCGTAGCTACCACCTCCGCTTTAATCCACCCAAAGTCGCAGAACAAGATGATCTGACTGGTGAGCCACTCGTCCAGCGCGAGGATGATAAAGAGGAAACGGTGCGACACCGTCTTAAGGTTTACCGGGACCAAACGCGTCCCTTGGTCGACTATTACTTCAACTGGGCCGGCTCAGACGCCACCGCCCCCCGTTATCGAAAAGTTGAAGGGGTCGGGTCGGTCGATGAGATCAAAGCCAAGATCTTCTCGACGCTCGTTTAAACAAACAGAAAAGTCTCATGGAAATTAAAAACAAAGTCTTTATCGTGACCGGTGGTGCTTCTGGTTTAGGCGCTGGCACAGCAAAAATGCTCTCTGAACACGGTGCACACGTCGTCCTTGCGGACCTGCAAGACGAAGCGGGCCAGTCACTCGCCAAAGAACTCGGACAGCTCTATGTGCATTGCGATGTCACCCAGGAACAAGATGCACGCGCCGCCGTATCGGCAGCATTGGCACTTGGCCCACTGTTTGGTTTGGTGAACTGTGCCGGCATTGCACCTGCAGCCAAAATTGTCGGTAAAAACGGGGCACACCCTTTAGATATGTTCCAAAAGGTCATCTCGATCAACCTGATCGGGAGCTTTAATATGATGCGCATTGCCTCTGAGGCGATGAGCAAAAATGAAACAGAACCGACTGGCGAGCGTGGGGTCTTGATCAACACTGCCTCTGTAGCAGCGTATGACGGACAGGTCGGTCAAGCCGCTTATGCAGCCTCGAAGGCTGGCGTTGTGGGTATGACGTTGCCCATCGCCCGTGATTTAGCCCCATTAGGCATTCGTTGCGTCACCATTGCACCGGGGATTTTTGGTACGCCAATGATGTTTGGTATGCCTCAAGCCATACAGGACTCTTTGGCCGCAAGCATTCCCTTCCCTTCCCGGTTTGGCCATCCCGAAGACTACGCCAAACTCGTCCACCAGATCGTGACGAACGAAATGCTGAATGGTGAAACCATTCGCTTGGATGGCGCGATTCGCATGCCTCCAAGATGAGCATGTTGCGTGCCGCCGCGACGGTCAGCAGCCTGACGCTGCTGTCACGTATCACGGGTCTGGCACGCGACATCCTTATTGCCCGCGCGTTTGGCGCCGGTGCTCTGACGGATGCGTTTTGGGTCGCGTTTAGAATTCCCAATCTTTTGCGTCGACTCTTTGCTGAGGGTGCTTTTGCTCAGGCCTTCGTACCGATTTTGGGTGAAGTCCGTCAGCAGCACGAATCCGAGGCAGTTAAAACTCTTCTTGACCGCGTTGCGATCACTTTATTTTTGGTACTTTCTTTGACCACAATCTTGGGGGTCATTGGTGCGCCATGGGTCGTGATGGCCATGGCAAGTGGCCTGACTGAGCCTAATCGTG
>CAMAYM010000118.1 GCA_945862495.1 Bordetella parapertussis
GGTGCCGCATCAATCAACTCAAATTCAGGGTGGCTCGCCAAGAACAACGCTGCCTGATCTTGATTTTCCTCTTTCAAAACACTGCACGTCGCATAAACCAGTCGGCCACCTGGCGCGACACAGCGTGAAGCACTGGCCAAAATGCGTGCCTGAAGAGCGGTCAGTTCTTGAAGACTCTGTACAGACTGACGCCATTTCAAGTCGGGGTTGCGCCGCAAGGTTCCAACGCCACTGCAGGGTGCATCAACTAAGACGCGTTGCGCTTTACCGGCGAGCCGCCGAACACGCGTGTCGTTTTCATGCTCAATTGCGACCGGTACGATATTGGACAACCCGCTTCGAGCAAAGCGTGGCTTAGCTTTTGCCAGCCGTGTCGCCGACACATCAAACGCATAGAGCCTACCCGTAGAGCGCATCAGGGCACCCAACAAAAGAGTTTTACCCCCTGCGCCCGCGCAAAAATCGATCACCATTTCGCCGCGCTTTGGTCCGACTAACAACGCGAGCAACTGACTACCCTCGTCCTGAACCTCAATCAAACCATGTTCGAACTGGTGCCACTTGTTCATGGCAGGCCGTCCTTTGAGACGGATTCCCCAAGGTGAATACGGTGTCGCAACAGGGGCATGGCGCACGCCATTACCCTTTATTAAGTCGGCCAGCATGTCATCACGATCCGCTTTCATTGGGTTGACGCGGATATCCAACGGCGCTGCAGTGTTTAGCGCCGTCGTTAAGGATTCAAGTTCGGGCATATCCTTGATGCGATCAAACAACCAATCAGGTAAGCTTGTTCGTACCTGCAAAGATAAGGACTGCTCATCAATCTGGGCGATCCTATCCAACCAAGCTAGCTCACCAGAGTCCAAAACAGGGCGTACCTTATCAGCACCCATCGTGGCAATAGCACCCTGAATCGCTAAACGACGTACCGCATTACCGACTCCGCTCTCACCGAGCTGACGATAGCGACGTAAGTGACGCAACACGTCATAGACGACCTCAGCAACCTCTGCGCGATCCCGAATACCGAGTTTGGGGTGCGCTCTAAACCAATGCGAAACAATCGAGTCCGCGGCAAAGCGCCAGGTGAGTACTTCATCAAGGACCTGGCGAATCTGATCCAGCCGGACCGTCATGACCGGTTGGCGAGGCTTTGGGACATAGGTTGAAACCACAGCTTGTTTTTCAGCGCCGTGTGGCAAGCCTTCGCCTTGACCGGCAAAGCCTCGATCACCCTGTGGGCGCGGCCCACGCGGCTGAGCATTCATCAGTCTTTCAGTCGCAGAACCCGGTCTGACCGTGCCAGAGGACGCACTCAGCGCGGCAGCACGTGCCTCATCTTTTTTGTTGGTGCGCCCTGCACCCGTCGCGCCATGGGGCCGACGGCTTGGTTTGCTGGGATTGCTCATAAATATTGGCCTGGTGTAAAAAGTCGTGTGGTGATGCCGTCCACCTGAACGCGCTGATCGCTGGTCAGATGTACTCGGCCCTGAGCAAGCCAACCTGCGACTTGCGGATAAATAAGGTGTTCCACGCCCAGCACTCTGAGTGCGAGGGTCTCGGGGGTGTCGTCATGCAGGACTGGGACAACACCCTGCGCAATAATTGGACCGTGATCCAGCACAGGCGTTACGAAGTGTACGGTGCATCCATGAGATTGAACACCCGTAGCGATCGCTTGCGCATGGGTATGTAATCCAGGAAAGGCTGGCAACAAGGAAGGGTGGATATTTACAAGCCTACCGGCATAGCGCTCAACAAACCCTGGGGTCAACACCCGCATAAAACCGGCCAGCAAGACGTAGTCTGGTTCAAACTGGTCTATGGACTCCGCAAGCGCGGCATCAAAAGACTCTCTGGAGCTAAAGGACGTGTGCGCTAAGCCTACGGTCTGGATCCCCTGTTCAGCGGCCCACGTCAATCCAGGGGTCTGCGCGCGACTCGCAATCACGGCAGCCACCTCTGCAGCGCATGCGCCAGTCTGGCACGCCTGTACGATTGCCTGCATGTTTGAGCCCTGACCTGAGATCAAAATCACAAAGCGAGGACGTATATTTTTGGGGTCGAACATGGTATTCCATGATAAGGCTAGCCTGAAATTGTAAACTGTCACTCGTGAAAACCATTCTCAGCATTTTTCGCCAAGCCCCCGCGCCCGAATTGCGCCTACCCTGTGCCTTGTCAATTGGTAACTTTGACGGGGTCCATCGTGGGCATCAGGCCATGATTGCGCTAGTCTGTGAGGCGGCAGAGCGACTCGCACTCTCTCCAACTGTCTTGACCTTTGCGCCGCACCCACGTCAGTATTTTGCGCATATCAATCACCGACCAGAGTTATCGCCGCCTCAAATTACAGGACTCAGAGACAAACTCACTGCGCTTGCCCATGCAGGCGTCACCCGCGTGGTGCTCGCCCGATTTAATCGCGCCATGGCAGAAATGTCTGCCTCAGACTTTGTCACAAAGTGGTTGGCTGTTGAGCTCAATGTCCGGTGGTTGTTGGTGGGCGAGGATTTTCGCTTTGGTCGCCAGCGAACGGGGGACGTCAAACTGCTTAAAGAACTTGGACAAGGTTGCGGCATTGAGGTGCATACCCTGAGTGACATTACCGACGAACAAGGACACCGTATTTCAAGCTCTGAGGTCCGCGGAGCCCTCGCTGCGGGGGATGTGCGTCGTGCCGCCAGCCTATTGGGTCGCCCTTTTGGTATGACGGGTCACATTGTTCATGGCAAAAAACTTGGTCGCACACTGAATATGCCAACCATGAACATGCACGTCACGCCACGTTGCGCCGCACGTTCTGGTATTTACGTCGTTCGCGCACACGGCCTCGGCCCAACAGCGCTGCCAGGAGTCGCCAGCCTTGGCGTTCGCCCAACCGTCGAAGATGATGGAAGAATTTTGCTAGAGACCCACTTATTTGATCTGAATGTAGACGCATACGGTAAACTCGTGCGCGTCGAACTCCTGCAGCATTTGCGGGATGAAGAGAAGTTTCCCGATCTGCCAACCTTGACTGCCGCCATGCATGCCGATGCACAGCATGCGCGCGCTTACTTTGCGCTCCATGGACTATAAAAACACACTCAATCTGCCCGATACCCCCTTCCCGATGCGTGGAGACCTTCCGCGTCGTGAACCCGCGTGGGTTGCACAATGGCAAGAAAAAAAAGTTTATCAAGCGATTCGAGACGCAAGTCGTGGTCGCCCAACCTTTCTATTGCATGACGGCCCTCCCTATGCGAATGGCGACATTCACATCGGCCACGCAGTCAATAAAATCCTAAAAGACATTATCGTCAAAAGCCGCAACATGGCAGGTTTTGATGCAGCGTATGTCCCAGGTTGGGATTGTCATGGCATGCCTATCGAAATTCAGATCGAAAAGAAGTTCGGCAAACACTTGCCAGTTGCAGAGGTTCAAGCAAAAGCAAGGGCTTACGCACTTGAGCAAATTGAGCGCCAGAAAAAAGACTTTGAGCGCTTGGGTGTACTGGGTGACTGGAATCGCCCTTATCTGACCATGAACTTTAGTAATGAGGCCAATGAGATTCGCGCGCTTGGGCGTATTTTGGAAAAAGGCTATGTTTTCCGTGGCCTCAAGCCTGTGAACTGGTGTTTTGATTGCGGCTCGGCGTTGGCTGAAGCCGAGGTCGAGTACGCGGATCGAAAGGATCCAGCTGTTCATATCGCGTTTCCTTTTGCAGACCGTCCTGCGCTTGCAAAAGCGTTTGGGCTGTCCACAGTCGAGGCCGGCGCGATTGTCATTTGGACAACCACGCCTTGGACTATTCCCTCTAACCAAGCGCTCAATATTCATCCAGAATTTAAATACGCATTGGTTCGCGTCTCTCCTGCTCCTGCCACGGGATCATTGCTCATTTTGGCTGCTGACCGTGTGGAGGCTTGTCTCAAGGAGTGGGGGCTCGAAGGTGAGATCATCGCGCAATGTGTAGGCCTCGCACTTGACAAGATTACATTCAATCATCCTTTAGCAGACGTGGACCCAGGCTACCGACGCGTCGCGCCGATTTATCTCGGCGACTATGTCACACTTGATACTGGAACGGGCGTTGTGCACTCGGCTCCCGCTTATGGTGTAGAGGATTTTCAATCTTGCAAAGCCAATGGTATGCAAGATGCCGATATCATCAATCCGGTGATGGGTGACGGAAAGTTTGTTCCTTCCCTACCGATTTTTGGTGGGCTGAACATTTGGGCCGCCAACCCAAAGATTGTTGAAACCTTAAGTGCCGCGGGCACACTCCTTAAGACAGAATCACATTCACATAGCTACATGCATTGCTGGCGTCATAAGACGCCCATTATTTATCGCGCGACAAGCCAATGGTTTGCGGGGATGGATGTTCAGCCCGTCGACGGCGAGGCGTCCTTGCGCAAAAGTGCTTTAGCAGCAATCGATGCCACAGCGTTTTACCCGGCTTGGGGACGCGCACGTTTGCATGCAATGATCGCAAACCGTCCTGACTGGACATTGTCACGTCAACGCCAATGGGGTGTGCCCATGGCGTTCTTTATTCATAAAGAAACAGGTGCACTTCATCCAAACACACCTGCACTTCTAGAAGAAGTCGCTAAACGTGTTGAGAAAAGTGGCATTGAAGCTTGGCAGGCAATTGAACCTGCTGATCTGCTGGGTGATGATGCGATAAATTACGAAAAGAATCGCGACACACTCGACGTTTGGTTTGACTCAGGCACGACGCACGCTACAGTCTTGGGCGGTCCAGACAATAAGCATCATGGTTCGCACGGTGAACTCACATGGCCGGCTGATATGTATCTCGAAGGGTCAGATCAACATCGCGGCTGGTTTCACTCCTCGCTGCTGACGGGTTGCATGCTCTCTGGACGCGCACCTTACAAGAGTCTGTTGACACACGGCTTTGTGGTAGATGGTCAGGGCCGCAAAATGAGTAAGTCAGTGGGCAACGTGATTGCGCCACAAAAAGTGTCTGATAGCTTGGGCGCAGAAATATTGCGTTTATGGGTTGCGAGTACGGACTACTCTGGTGAGTTAACCATCTCTGACGAGATCCTCAAGCGCGTGGTCGAAAGTTATCGCCGCATACGTAATACGTTACGTTTCTTGCTGGCCAACCTCGCCGACTTTGACGCCTCTGCCGATATCGTCGCTGCGGCGGACATGCTAGAAATCGATCAATATGCACTCTCGATGACAGCTCAAATGCAAGCAGAGGTTCTATCGCATTTTGAGAAATACGACTTCCATCCAGCCATGTCTCGTTTGCAGCATTTCTGCTCCGAAGATCTTGGTGCGTTTTATCTTGATGTACTAAAAGATCGGCTCTACACCTCAGCACCACGCAGTCTTGCACGCCGCTCGGCTCAAACAGCGCTATTACACATCACGCAAACCTTACTCAAGCTGATGGCGCCGGTTCTGTCGTTTACGGCCGAAGAAGCTTGGGGCATCTTGCTCAGCTCAACACTGAAGTCTTCTTCTGACATTGGTCGCCTGACCATTTTCACTGAATGCTTCCACACCATGCCTGCAGTCTCTGGCGCGCAAGCGCTTGAACAACGCTGGACGCGCTTGCGAGAAATTAGAGGCCTTGTCATGCGTAAGCTTGAAGACCTCCGGAGTACGGGTAGTATTGGCTCTTCTTTGCAAGGTGAGGTGGATCTGACAGCGAGTGGTCAAGATCTCGCCTTATTACAAAGCGTTGCAGATCAACTACCCTTTATCTTTATCGTTTCTCGCGTTGGTGTTCATGCTGGCACCGGCGAACTCGACATCCTTATTGCACCGTCTACTCACCAAAAGTGTGAACGGTGTTGGCATTGGCGTGATGATATTGGCCAGGATCCTGTCCATCCGCATATTTGTGGTCGTTGTGTAGATAGTTTGAATGAAGCTGGAGCTGGCTAACAATGGAAAGCGCCCAACAAGACAAGCCGGACGCTACAGCCATTGACATACCTTCCTATCGTGGAATGGGCAGATGGTTGTTCGTGGCGTTTTTCTTGATTGTGGTGGATCAACTCACCAAAATTGGTTTTGATCATGCGCTGCGCTATGGGGAGCGTATCAACATCTTGCCAATCTTTGACTTTACCTTGCTTTACAACAAAGGCGCCGCGTTTAGTTTTCTAGCGGACCAGCCTGGATGGCAGCGTTGGTTCTTTACAATTTTAGGATGTGGAGCGAGTGCATTTATTCTTTGGATGATGCATACGCACCGCTCGCAGCATCGCTTTATGTTCGCGCTCACACTGATTCTTGGGGGTGCACTTGGTAATGTCATTGATCGCATCGCGTATGGCCATGTCATAGACTTTTTGCTTTTTTACTGGCAAAACTGGTATTACCCTGCTTTCAACGTGGCCGATGCGGGCATTACAGTCGGTGCTATCCTTTTAATCATCGATGAAATTCTTCGCCTTCGGGGTCAGCATGCAAGATCTTCTTGATAAACGGATTGTGTTGGGTTTGAGTGGTGGCATTGCCTGCTACAAGGCCGCCGACCTCGTTCGCAGACTGATCGAAAGAGGTGCGCAAGTCGATGTTGTTATGACTGAAGCTGCAACACGTTTTATTACACCTGTGACCATGCAAGCCTTGAGCGGTCGGCCTGTGTTTGTGGATGCTTGGGATAATCGTGTGCACAACAATATGGCGCATATTCAGCTGTCAAGAGGCGCTGACGCCATCCTAATTGCACCGGCTTCTGCAGACTTCATGGCCAAGCTTGTACAAGGCCGTGCAGATGATCTGCTCTCTACACTGTGCCTTGCCCGTGCATGCCCATTACTGGTCGCACCTGCGATGAATCGCGAAATGTGGCTCGCTGCCCCTACGCAACGAAATGTCACACAACTGACGCAAGACGGTATCGAAATATTAGGTCCTGGCAGTGGTGAGCAGGCGTGTGGCGAGACCGGAGATGGTCGCATGCTGGAGCCACTTCAGATTGTTGCTGAGCTAAAGCGCTTTTTTCAACCTAAGCTACTTGCAGGCTTACGTGTTCTTTTGACGGCTGGACCCACCGTTGAGCCCATTGATCCCGTCCGAGTCCTGAGTAATCGCTCCTCTGGAAAGACTGGTTACGCGCTAGCCGAAGCAGCTTGGGAAGCAGGTGCCAGGGTTACGCTCATATCAGGACCGACATCATTGCCATGCCCCTTTGGCGTCACGCGCTTAAATGTTGAAACGGCTCAGCACATGCGTGATGTGGTGATGTCAAATTTATCCGGTCAAGATATTTTTATCGCTGTGGCGGCGGTAGCCGACTGGCGAATTGGAAACATATCTTCCGAGAAAATAAAGAAAGATGGGACCTCGACTCCAGAACTCAAGTTTGTGGCCAATCCAGATATCCTTGCAGAGGTTGCCGCACAAAAATCAGGTCCTTGGTGCGTAGGATTTGCTGCTGAAACAGAAAACCTCTCTGAATTCGCTCATGCCAAGAGACTTCGCAAAGGTATCCCGATGCTCATCGGAAACCTGGCTCAACATGTCATGGATGCGGATCACACATCAGTTACAGTTTTTG
>CAMAYM010000119.1 GCA_945862495.1 Bordetella parapertussis
CCTCAGGCAAGAACAAGGGCAACATGACCGCGGACATGAAAAGCAAGCTAATCAGCGGCACGCCGCGCACCAGCTCAATGTACACCACACAGATCGACTTAATAGCCGGCATATTTGAGCGACGACCCAAGGCCAAGACAATGCCCAAGGGGAATGCCAGCGCGATACCGAAAGTAGAAAGAATCAGCGTCAGCGGTAGACCGCCCCATTGGCTATTTTCAACGTAAGTCAGGCCAAAGACGCCCCCCCACATCAAAATTGCCACCGCCGCCAGCGCGATCGTCCACAACACGAGCAGCGAAAGATTCCAGAGCTTTCTCCAACCACTCAAGATAATGGCAGACACCAAAATACCTGTCGCAATTAAGGGGCGCCACTGTTCGTCATAAGGATACAAACCGAACAAAATGATGCGGTGCTTTTCAACTATCATGGCCCAGCACGCACCTGTTGACTGCCGACATTCATCGGCAGTTGATGCGCCAACATTTGCGTTGATCACAAACCAGTCCACCATTGCCGGTAGGGTTGCCAATAACAACCACACAGACAAAATAGTCAGCAGACTATTGATAGGGGAGGAGAACAGCTGGGATCTCATCCATGCAAACACACTGATCCCACCAGAAGGGGCTTGCTCTTTAGAAACATTCAATGTTGGGGTGCTCATATCAACGCTCCACCAACGCAATGCGTTTGTTATACCAATTCATAAAAACAGAAATCGACAAACTCACCGTTAAATAAGCCGCCATAATCATCATGATGCCCTCAATCGCCTGTCCGGTTTGATTCAGGGTCGTATTAATGACCGAGACAATGTCCGGATAACCAATCGCGACGGCAAGCGAGCTGTTTTTTGTAATGTTTAGATACTGACTTGTCATGGGAGGAATGATGACGCGCAATGCCTGAGGCAAGACGATCAAGCGAAGTACCTGTCCGCGCTTAAGCCCGAGGGCCTCGGCAGCCTCCCACTGGCCTCGATTGACCGCCTGAATGCCTGAGCGCACGACCTCAGCGATAAATGCGGCGGTGTAAATGACCAGACCTATCAACAGGGCTGCGAACTCGGGTGACAAGTTCATCCCACCCGCGAAGTTGAATCCTTTTAGCTCAGGCACATCCAACGTCATCGAGGTACCACTAGAAAACCAAAGCCCTGCTGGCACCACCAGCAACAATACCAATGACCAACGGATCATCGGGAAAATCTGGCCCGTTTTCTCCTGATGCTTTCGGGCCCATTTTGCCATCACAATCATCAGCAAAATCGATACCAGCACGCCGATAGCCAGCCAAAACAAGCCATCACCATGGACCGCGGGCATCTGAATACCACGATTAGAGACAAATACACCTGGCAAGGGGTGTAAGGCTTGGCGTGGTCCCGGTAGCGTTTCCGAAAGAATGGCGTACCAAAAGAAGAGCTGTAGCAGTAAGGGGACGTTACGCATGACCTCAACATAAATGCTTGAAATCTTGCGGATTAACCAGTTGCTTGAGAGTCTTGCAATACCGATCAACGTACCCAAGATGGTGGCCAACACAATGCCAATCAGCGCGACATGCAACGTATTGATGAGGCCAACCGTGATCGCTCGACCATAGGTACTAGCAGGACTGTAGGCAATGGGCGTTTCGCCAATTGCAAAACCAGCCTCTTTGCTCAGAAAATCAAAACCAGTTGAAATATTACGCGCTGACAAGTTACTCAGCGTGTTGTGAATTAAAAACCATGCAGCACCACCAACGGCAAGCAGGGCAAGAATTTGGTAAACAATTGAACGCGTGCCAGGATCATTCCAAGACAGGCGTCTTCGAGGCGGGGGTACAACAAGAGAATCTTTAGGCTTTGTCATAACTTAGGGCGACCGCAGAGCGGTCGCCCCTGTGTATCAATTAAATTTAGCGGATGGGCCAAGCGTACATCAAACCACCATTGGTCCACTGAGCATTGAGGCCACGCTCAAGCTTGAGAGGCGTCTTGGGTCCGATGTTGCGATCAAAACTCTCGCCGTAGTTACCCACTTGCTTGATGATGTCGTAGGCCCACTTTTCAGACACACCCAGGTTTTTACCCATTCCTGGCGTCACGCCCAAAATACGCTGAATGTTAGGATTGGTGCTCTTAAGCATTTCATCAACATTCTTTTGGGTAATGCCATACTCTTCAGCTTCGAGCATTGCGTAGAGTGTCCAACGGACAACGTTCAACCACTGCTCGTCACCTTGACGAACCTGGGGGCCCAAAGGCTCTTTTGACAGATTCTCAGGCAAGATAATGTTGTTTGCAGGATTCTTGAGTGTCGTACGTGACGAGGCCAGTCCAGACTTGTCTGTCGTGTATGCATCGCAACGACCTGAGTCATAGGCACGTACCACTTCGTCAACTTTCTCGATCACAACTGGCTTGAAGGTCAGCTTGTTGGCGCGAAACCAGTCAGCCAAGTTCAGTTCTGTCGTTGTGCCAGGTTGTACACAAATGGTTGCGCCATTGAGTTCTTTGGCGCTCTTGATGTTCATGTCTTTACGGACCATCAAACCTTGGCTGTCATAAAAGTTGACGCCAGCACCGAGCAAACCGAGTGAAGTATCACGTGTCATTGTCTGAGTAGTGTTACGTGTCAACACGTCGATTTCGCCAGACTGCAGCGCTGTAAAGCGTTGCTGAGCGGTCAAGGGTGTGAACTTCACCTTGGAGGCATCTCCAAACATCACGGCAGCCACAGCACGGCAAAGGTCGATGTCCAAACCGGCCCAGACGCCCTTGCTGTCAGGGGCTGAAAAACCAGCCAAGCCTGTGTTTGTTCCGCATTGAACAAAGCCTTTCTTTTTAACGTTATCGAACGTTGGACCTGCTTGCGCGACGGTGTTGGCCGCAAGCATGACTGCGCCGACGACTGCTAGTTTTAAGAATTTCATTACTCGATCTCCGAAATACCAAAGGGAACGGCAGCCAAAGGGCAAACCGCAGGTCTGATTGTGCAAGGCACCGATGTTAGCCCTACATACAGTTGGACTGTATGGGGGAAATCCCTCGCAGTCAATCACATCTAAATCATAAGCGTATATCTTTACTTGCAGTCAAGGTTATCATTAGGGAAAACCTATGTGACGCCATGATCGAATTTCAGCACGTATTCAAATCCTATGGCCAAGGACGCAATATCTTGGCAGATATTTCTTTTCGGGTCGCCGCCGGAGAGTTTGTTTACGTCGCGGGTCCCTCCGGTGCTGGCAAATCAACGTTATTAAAACTCATTGGTGGGCTAGAGCCCCCTAGCCGAGGGTCTATTCAGGTCAATGGCCATAAGCTTGAACAGCTTTCCGCGCGCGCCAGACCTTACTTGAGACGCTCTGTAGGTGTCATTTTGCAGGACACACACCTCCTTTATGATCGAAGCGCCATTGAAAACGTCTTACTACCCTTGACCGTGACAGGACTGGCTTCCGAAGTGTCACGCGCCCGGGCCCGCGCTGCTCTAGAAAAAGTAGGCTTGAGCAACAAGGAAAACGTTCCACCCATCGAGCTTTCTGGCGGCGAACAGCAACGCTTGGCCATTGCACGCGCGATTGTGAACCGCCCCGCTATTTTGATTGCGGATGAGCCCACCGCCAGCCTCGACAAAGACACCGCCCGTCGCATCATGTCTGTTTTCAAAGACTTTAACCGTGTAGGCGTGACAACGGTGATTGCCTCCCATGATGATGAACTCATGGCCGAATACGCTACCCGCGCTTTTAAAGTTGAGCCAGGCAAGTTTGCCGACTCAGCAGCCAGACGCTCCCCCTCTGTCCCTGTTTACCCCTCTTTGTCAGGACACATCGAACCCAGCATCGGTGGAGCCCTTTAATGAAAAGTTTTCTCAGACAGCACCGCTATGCCCTCACCGTCACCCTGAGACGACTACTGGCCCAGCCGATCTCCTCTCTGGCGAATCTATGCGTCATCGCGCTCGCTCTGGCACTGCCCTTGCTTGGTGCCACTTTTCTCATTTCGATTGAGCCCGTTGCCAAACAAGTATCAGTGACACCTGAGCTCACTGTTTTTCTGAAAACTGATGCGGCATCCACCGCCGCCGAACAGTTGGCGCGCAGGATTCGCGATGCGCATGCGGAGCAAGTCGTCAAAGTACGCGTCATTACTAAACAACGCGCGCTAGAGGATTTACGGGCAAATCCAGCTTGGGACCAAGCGTTAAAAGTGCTGCCGGTCAATCCACTTCCTGATGCCATCGTGATCGAACTGGCGCCTGGAGATGATCTCGCCAAGCGTGCCGATCAGTTAGCGAGTATTTTGCGTAAATGGCAAGGTGTCGATTTAGTGCAGTTGGACAGTGCATGGGTACAACGACTTGAAGCGCTCTTACGCTTTGGGCGGATTGGTCTCTTGCTGCTCGCACTGAGCGTCATGTTGGTGGTGCTCGCGACAGTGTTCAATACCGTTCGCATGCAAGCGCTTTCCCAACGAGAGGAAATTGGTGTGGCGCGCTTGGTGGGTGCAACAGAATCTTTTGTACGGCGGCCTTTTTTATACCTAGGTGCGGTGACCTGCACACTTGCAGCGCTGCTCAGTCTGGGCATCGCCCGCTTGGCACTCACGCCACTGAACGATGCGCTTGCTTCACTTGCGCGTACGTATGATGCAGAATTTTCGCTCACACTCCCAACACCACTTGTCCTGACTGCCTGCGTACTGATTATCGCGACGCTTGGCGCGCTTTCAGCTAGGTGGTCTGTACAACGCAACACGCGTTTCTAACCATTTCAACGCCTCGCCTCATGAGACTTGCCAACAGAGTGATTGCGTGGCAACGCACACATGGTCGTCATGACTTACCGTGGCAAAACACGCGTGACCCATACCGCGTATGGCTCTCCGAAATTATGTTGCAGCAAACGCAAGTCAGTGCGGTGATCGAGTACTACCAACGATTTTTAAAACACTTTCCAAATGTTGAACAGCTCGCCTTAGCAAGCGCTGAGGCCGTCATGGCACAGTGGGCGGGCCTCGGGTACTACGCCCGCGCGCGTAATCTTCACGCATGCGCAAAACGCGTCATGACAGACTGGAATGGATCTTTTCCCCAAGACGCGGCTGGTCTCGCCACACTTCCAGGAATTGGGCCCTCTACGGCAGCCGCCATTGCCTCTTTTTGTTTTGAAGAACGTGCAGCGATTATGGACGGCAACGTCAAGCGCGTCTTTGCCAGATATTTTGCGGTCGAAGGCGACCCTAGCCAGCGCGCCACAGAAATTCAACTTTGGCAACTTGCCCGCCAAGAACTTCCTTCGGTCAAAACCTGTGCGACCGACCCCGAGGCGATGGCACGTTACACACAGGGTCAAATGGACCTCGGTGCCACACTTTGCACACGCAGTCGCCCTCGCTGCACAGAGTGTCCCATCGAAAAGGGCTGCCTTGCCCGTCGTACAGGCCGGACCGAAGAATTACCCAGGCCGCGTGCACGAAAAATTTTGCCTGAACGTGCAATAGGAATGATGGTGGCCTACCAGGACAGCCGTGTGCTGTTAGAGCTTAGACCTGAGACCGGGATTTGGGGTGGGTTATGGAGCTTACCGGAGTTTGAAGCAACCGATACTGCCGAGCAAGCCTGTCAAACGCTAGGTCTTCGGCCCAAAAAAGTGCAAAAGTTATCGCCCTTTTTGCACGTCTTTACACACTATCGACTGACAATTTCGCCCCTGCTCGCCCACGCTTTAACCAATAGCGCTGCCGCGGACATCACCTCTGACACAAGGCGGTGGATACACGTTGAACAACTCGATACACTTGGCCTACCCGCCCCCGTTCGCAAACTACTGGACGGGCTGAGGACAGATCAACTACTGTACTAAAGACCGGAAATCCCGCATACGTGCCAAAGAATAGTCAGACTCCGTTGCGTCTAGTACTTAAGAATCGCTGTGAGGGAAGTAGTGACTAATGCTCATCAGTATTCCGCATGCAATGCCAATCGTCACCAAAGCCGTACCGCCATAGCTGAGCAACGGTAAGGGCACACCCACGACAGGCAGCACGCCCGTGACCATTCCGATATTGACAAATACATAGATAAATAACACCATGGTGAGTGCGCCCGCTAGCAAGCGGCTAGCATGGGTCGGCGCGCGAATTGCAATCGAGAGCCCTCTAAAAACCAGCAGTAAATACAAGAGCAATAAAGTCACGCCACCGTACAAGCCGAACTCTTCCGCAAACACCGCAAAAATAAAGTCCGTTGTGCGCTCGGGAATAAAGTCTAAGTGTGTCTGGGTGCCACTCATATAACCCTTACCATACACGCCACCTGAACCCACAGCGATCGTGGACTGGATCGTATGAAATCCTTTGCCCAAGGGATCGTTGTTCGGATCCAGTAGCGTGCATACGCGATGCTTTTGGTAATCATGCAACACCACCCAATCGGTTCCCTCTTGGCAAAGATCTTTTTGATACATGATGATGCCACCAATGCCCACTACGACTGCAATCATGATGGGGACCAACAACTTGAAAGACAGACCCGCAAAATAAATCACACAAAACCCTGCGCCAAAGACCAATAAGGCGGTCCCGAGATCAGGCTGTTTCACAATCAATACAAACGGGATGAGCAGTAATGCACTTGCTGCAAAAAAATCATAAAACCGCAAAGAGCTTTCCCGCTTGTGAAAGTACCAAGCAAGCATTAAAGGGACTGCAATTTTGAGCATTTCAGAGGGCTGAATCCGAATAAAACCAAGATTAAGCCAACGCGTGGCCCCTTTACTGGTGTGGCCAAAAAATTCCACACCTAAAAGTAGCACCACACCCACAACATAAAACGGCACAGCAAATTTCAATATGTACTGAAAAGGCACCATCGCCACGATCCACATCACACCTAGCCCAATCAGCAAATTACGCAAATGATCCGCGTAACGCCAGTCTGTGCCACCCACAGCAGAGTGCATCACCAACAGCCCAGTCGCACCCAAGAGGAGCAGCACAATCATGAGTGGCCAATCAAAGGCGGTAATGCCACGCAGGAGAAATTTAAATATCAGTTTCATCTAGGTGCCACGCCCACTTTCGGATTGCGCAGCAACCATTGGTCAAAGACTTTGCGCGCAATGGGTGCAGCCACGCTCCCTCCCCAACCTGCGTTTTCAACTAATACAGCAATGGCGATTTTGGGGTCTTTGACTGGGGCAAAAGCCATAAACAATGCATGGTCACGCAAGCGCTCATCAATAGCACTACTTTGATATTTACCCCCGCGCAAGCTGTACACCTGGGCAGTGCCTGTTTTCCCAGCTGTTTGATAAGGCGCCCCCACAAACGCTTGGCGGGCCGTGCCACTGACAGTGACATCCGCGAGGGCTCGTTTCACTG
>CAMAYM010000120.1 GCA_945862495.1 Bordetella parapertussis
CATCGAGAAGTCGAACTCGTCACCGTTTTGATCCAGTCGGACAAATCGCGCCTCGGGATCTTCGGTAATTTGAATAGCCCAGAGATATTGGCAGTCATAGACTTCGGTATCGAGCTCCAGACCGCCACGATTACCTACAAAGCGCGCGCCGGGACCGCCCATTTGGACGTGCGTCGCTTTTTCATCGGGCGTTTCATCGATGCCGAGCGGAATCGCAAAAATGACCCATTCCGCATCATCATCCTTGCCGATTTCCGCTAAAACGGACTTGCCCATATAGGCGCTCAGGCCATCGGCAGTTTTGCCCAACATGGCAAGTTCTTGTTCGGTAAAGCGCAGGTCGTGGTCAGGTGTGGTCATAAGCACTCAGTTTGGAGCCGTTGGGTCAGGCAAAAAACAATCGATTTAGCCGTCATCATAGCGCCCTCCAAGCCCTACAATAGCGCATCGTCTTTTTATTCTTTGATGGACTTATGGCTCAATACGTATACACCATGCACCGAGTGGGCAAAATTGTTCCCCCCAAGCGTCAGATCCTGCGTGACATTTCTCTATCGTTTTTCCCGGGCGCCAAAATCGGCGTGTTGGGTCTGAATGGCTCGGGCAAATCGACCTTGCTCAAGATCATGGCGGGTGTGGACAAGGAAATCGAAGGCGAAGCCGTTCCGATGCCCGGTCTGAATATTGGTTATCTGGAGCAGGAGCCCAAGCTCAATCCTGATCACACCGTCCGTCAGGCGGTCGAGGAGGGCATGGGACCCGTTGTTGCGGCTAAAAAGCGACTTGACGAGGTCTATGCCGCCTACGCCGAAGCAGATGCTGATTTTGATGCGCTCGCCGCTGAACAGGCTGATTTAGAGGCCATTATTTCGGCCGCGGCCTCGAGCGGTTCTGACGATACAGAAACACAAATGGAAATCGCCGCCGATGCGCTGCGCTTGCCCCCGTGGGACGCCAACGTTGGCAAGCTCTCCGGTGGTGAAAAGCGTCGCGTCGCGCTGTGCCGTTTATTGTTGTCCAAGCCCGACATGTTGTTGCTAGACGAACCCACTAACCACCTTGATGCTGAGAGCGTCGAGTGGCTTGAGCAGTTTCTGGCCAAGTTCCCCGGAACCGTCGTAGGCGTGACCCACGATCGTTACTTTCTAGACAATGCCGCCGAGTGGATTCTCGAGCTCGACCGTGGTCATGGCATCCCTTGGAAGGGCAACTACAGCTCCTGGCTTGAGCAAAAGAACGACCGACTCCAGCAAGAAGAGGCGAGTGAGTCAGCCCGTCAAAAAACGATCAAGAAAGAATTGGAGTGGGTCCGTCAAAACGCCAAGGGCCGTCAGGCAAAAGCCAAGGCGCGTATGACACGTTTTGAGGAACTGTCCTCTCATGAATATCAAAAGCGTAACGAAACCCAGGAGATTTTTATCCCTGTGGCAGAGCGCTTGGGTAACGAAGCGATCGAGTTTGTGAACGTCAATAAAGCGTTTGGTGACAAGCTCTTGATGGACAACGTGAGCTTCCGAGTCCCACCAGGCGCAATTGTCGGCATCATCGGTCCTAACGGTGCAGGTAAGTCGACCCTATTCCGTATGATCGCCGGTCAGGACAAGCCTGATAGTGGTGAGGTCAACATCGGTCAGACCGTCAAGATCGCCTTTGTCGATCAGTCACGCGATGCGTTACCGGATGCCAAGACTGTATTCGATACGATTTCTGATGGCGCAGATCTTTTAACAGTAGGACGTTTTGAAATGCCTGCACGCGCCTATCTGGGGCGTTTTAACTTCAAAGGCGCCGATCAAGGCAAAATGGTCGGCCAGTTGTCCGGCGGTGAGCGGGGTCGCCTGCATTTGGCCAAAACACTCATTACGGGCGGCAACGTCTTGCTGCTGGACGAGCCGTCAAACGATCTGGACGTGGAAACCTTGCGTGCACTTGAGGATGCACTCCTTGAGTTCGCAGGCTCGGTGATGGTGATCAGTCACGATCGCTGGTTCCTGGATCGTATTGCCACGCACATCCTAGCCTTCGAGGGCGACTCGCAACTCGTGTTCTTTGATGGCAACTATCAGGAATACGAGGCCGACAAGAAACGTCGCTTAGGAGAGGCCGGTGCTGCGCCTAAGCGGATTCGCTACAAGGCATTGCGATAAACATTACGCACTAAATACAAAAAGCGCCTATTTATAGGCGCTTTTTGTTTATGCATAAGCGAATCGAGCGAGGTGGGTAAGACCTCGCTAAAGCTTCACCGCTGAGGCATCTCGATCTTGACCTCGAGGACTTCAAGGCTGTCCTGTCGATCAAACTGGACCTTGATGTCCTCAGGGTTGATCTGGACATATTTCGAGATCACCGCCAGCAATTCCCTTTGGAGCGCGGGTAAGTAGTCGGGCGAATTGTTCCCACCACCGACACGTTCATGCGCCAAAATAATCTGTAAACGCTCTTTGGCAACGTTGGCGGAGGTTTTCTTCTGACCAAGTAAAAACGACAGAAAAGACATCATTTACCTCCGAACAAGCGCTTGAGCAGACCTGGCTTTTCGTAATCAACGAAACGCAAGGGCTTTTCCTCGCCAAGGTAGCGCGAGACGACATCGCGATACGCTTCGGAAACATCACTCTTTTCAATATGAATCGCTGGCAAGCCTTGGTTGGAGGCCTGCAACACCGACTCAGACTCAGGAATCACGCCGATCAATTTGATCCGCAAAATGTCCTCAATGTCCTTGAGTGAAAGCATCTCACCATCTTCGACACGCTTGGGGTTATAGCGCGTCAGCAGCAGATATTCTTTGATAGGCTCGTCAGCTTCGATGGCACGACGTGATTTTGAGGCCAAAATGCCCAAAATACGGTCCGAGTCGCGCACGGAAGAGACCTCAGGATTGGTGACCACCAAGGCATCGTCGGCAAAGTAGGCCGCCAGCAAGGCGCCCGTTTCGATACCGGCAGGAGAGTCACACACGATGTACTCAAAACCCATTTCTTTCAGGTCGTTGATGACCTTGCCAACACCCTCCAGAGAAAGCGCGTCTTTGTCGCGTGTCTGCGAAGCGGGCAATATAAAGAGGTTTTCGAGATTTTTGTCTTTGATTAAGGCTTGATTGAGAGTGGCTTCACCCTGAATCACGTTCACAAAGTCATACACCACGCGGCGCTCACAACCCATAATGAGGTCGAGATTACGCAGTCCGACGTCAAAGTCGATTACGGCTGTTTTGTGGCCACGCATGGCCAAACCGGACGAAAAGCTGGCGCTCGTAGTGGTCTTGCCAACGCCACCCTTGCCTGAAGTCACCACCACAATACGAGTCATGACGCGAGAACCTTTAAATGGAAATGTTAATTTTACTGCCCAAGGGCATTAATAAGAAGTGCATCTTTTTCAAGTTGGATCGCAACAGGTTTTTGATGCAATTCGACCGAAAGTTTAGTGTCAATCACGCGATAAATACCAGCAATGGCGACAAGTTCGGCATCAAAGCCAGTCGTAAAAATACGCGCAGCCACATCACCACGCGCCCCTGCCATCGCTTTGCCACGAAGCGGGCCGTAGATGTGAATGTTGCCGTCAGCGATGACTTCTGCCCCACGACTTACGACACCCATCACAATTAAGTCGCTGTTGCGGGCGTACACGCGTTGACCTGAGCGCAGAGGGCCTTTGATGACCATGGTGGGAGCTGCCGACGAAGCAGAGGGCGCTGCAGAATCGACGCGCTGAGAGGCGGCGTCATTCGATGCGTCACTGCTGTTGTTCGCGCTCGCAGCAGGTGCGTCGGTACTGTTTTCTTCTGTTGCCGCAGGGGTCGGTAAGCTTGCGGTGACCGGCTCGGCTACAGAAGCTGCCGTTTGCGTATCTGACGCATGACGCGCAGGCGCCGCAGACAGATCAACAGGCGTCAGGCCATAGGCTTGCGCCTGGAGCAAATTGTCACCTTGGGCCACCACACCAATTACTGGCAGTTTGTGCTTTTTAAATGCCTCAATCAGCGGTGCCCAATCAATTAAATCGTCCACGCGTGAGGCATCGATCACAACAGGCTCATTTTCAAAAAAAGCACCGGCATCCGCCATGCGTTTTTTTAGTGCCTGAATTAATGTTTTGGTGTCAGCGTGCTGAAGCACCACACGTATTGCGTAGAGCGTGGCGCTTTTAAATTCTAGGGGGGAGAGTTCAGTCGTCATTGTCTTGGATCATACCTTACCTAGGTCAGCGAGGAAAAGTCCAAAAAATGATCGTACATGTCTTACACATCACTAAGGCTTAAGGATGACGACGGGACTTAGGGCGCGTTCAATGAGGCTTTGGCAGCCTCTTGGGGCGTTAAACCCTCATAAAACTGATCGGTAAACAGCTCGGCATGCTCTTCGATATAGCCTTGAGCTTCGCGCAAACTTGCCCCGGCCGCGACTAAATATTCCTCAACTTCGGTACACCATTGGATTAAGGCCAGGGTGTCTGCATCAATCTCTTCTTTTTTCGCCATTATTGATTGGTCGCCCAGATTATTCGTAATAAAATTGCTAAAAATGTAGATGCGCGTCGCATGAGTGATCGACCCAAGAAATTTATTTTATACCACCTCAATTCGATGTTAGGCTGAATAAAATTTCCGTTTAGACCCACTAAAACTGAAAATTATATTTTTTGATCAAATAAGTTAATTGTGTATCTAAAATGTTTCAAAAAATAAAAATTATTGGTGTGGCCGTCGGGATTATTTTTTTTTTGCTGAGTTTGCTTTCAGCATTACAGTTTTACCGCTTTCAACAACTTTTGTTCGATATCACCCAAGCAAGAATCGAGGTGCCTGCAGACGCACTCAAACGTGACATCGAACGCAGTATCGCGACAGGAATTGCGCTACATACCAATGCGCAAGTGCCCCAGATGCTTGAACACGTCATACAGAACAATCCGATTGTGCTGTCTATTGAGCTTGCCGGCTTGGGCTCACGTGAGCGCGAAATACTGTGGTCGGCTGGCAAGCCCCCCTCATCTTTCCAGGGTGCTGGTCAAGCGAGCTCCACAAGCCGAAGCCCGCCTTCGTCTCTTAAGCCAGGAGAAACGCCCGTGTTTGTTCAGCGCTGGCCTATCGTGGATTCGCTTGGGATGAATGTTGCGCAGCTAGTAGTCGTATCCGATAAGTCTGAGGCGCTCAAAATCATCGCCAATGCCCGTGCCGAAATCCTGACTTTAGCCATAACTTTATGTATCGCTTCCCTTGCCTTGTTGGCTCCAATTCTTTATTTCTTACTCATGAAATTGGATAGGATTGTGCTGACTGCAAAATCAATCATGCTGGGCAAGACGGTTGATAGAAATGTTGTTTTAACCAGCGAGATCTGTCAACTCGCGCAAAATGCTCAGGACAATAAAAACGCATCACAGACGATGAATCGCGAGGCGTCGCCGTCATGAGTGCATCCATAAAAAAAACCGCTGAACGAAAACTAACGATTTACACCTATTCAGTTCTCTCGATTATTGGTCTTGGTGCGGCTTTGCTGCTGACATTTTTGATGTTGAGTAGTTTCAAGGACACACTGACACCCCAAGTTTTATTAAAAAGTAATGTCGTTGCAAAGTCGGTTCAAGCAACTATTGCTGACGCACTCAAACTAGGGATTCCTTTCGATTCACTTGTTGGTGTTGAAGACTATTTGTCTGATGTATTGGCCGATAATCCTGAGATAGATTTTGTTCAAATCAAAAACCAGCAAGGTCGCGAATACGTCAAATATCGTGGTGCCAATCCTTCGGGGCAATCTAACCAAAATATTATTGAAGAAACGTTAAAACACGATACCTTACCGACGATTACTGTGGGGTTACGTAAATCTTACGTTAATGAAAAGTTACAAACAATGGTTGGGGATGCCGTCATCGTCTCATTTGTGGCCTTTACTTTCGGGCTTGAGATTGCTCTCTTTTTTGTGGTGCTTTGGATTTTTAGGCCCTTAGGCACGTGGGTCCAATTGATTGAGGGGCTAAAAACAGGCCCAACCAATAAAAACCTCCCTTCCGCTGTTCCCGGCCCCTTCGCTGAACTGATCGCACTGACTTCTAAATCCCTCCAATCGCTGACAAGTTCCGCTCGAAAAGTGACAGCTGTATTTAAGGGTAATGATTGGTACGAGCCCAAAGCATATGACTTACGTTTAGTGCTGTTTTTGTTTGTTTTTTCAGAAGAACTGCTTAGATCGTTTATGCCGATTTATGTGCAAGATATCGCGCTGAAAAACACATTGATTGCGGTAGATATCGATATCGGTTTGCCGCTCATGTCCTATATGCTTTTTGCCGGACTCGGAACGTTGTTTGGTGGCGGTTTAGTTGAACGTCTTGGTATCCGAAACGCCTTTAAATGGAGTGTAGTGCTTTCAACGGTTGGTTTAGGAGGGTTGGCTTTTGCAACGACGGTTGCTGAGGTCGTGCTCTTACGCTCTTTATGCGCAGTGGGTTACGCAGTCGCGACTGTCGCTTGTCAAGTTTTTATGACAAAAACGGCAAAAAACGAAGTTGAGAGAACCCGTGGGCTCGGCTTGTTTGTTGCAGCGGTGACGGCGGCCTCTTTAACCGCGGCACCCATCGGTGCGGTGATTGCCCAGCTGCTAGGTATCAACGCCGCGATGCTTTTTGCGGCATTTCTGGCGGCGCTGTCGTGGTTCTTCTTCACTGGTATCACGATCCCTACGTTCGCAACAAATACCCAATCCTCAGCGTCCGGCATGTCACTCGGTCAGAGTTTTTTGGCTCTGCTAAAAAATCATAAAACGTGCATTATCTTAGTCAGTAACGCTTTATCCGGAAAGTTAATGCTTGCCGGATTGATGTTCTACATGACGCCACTACTGCTGGTGGGATTTAATTTCTCACAAGTCAGTATTGGTCAATTTTTTATGTTGTATTACGTGCCACTCACCTTGGGCAACGTTCTGTTGGCGCGTTTCACCCCTTCGCCTAAGGCCGTGGCACCCATCATGACACTGGGGTCGACCCTGTCAGGCGTCGGTGTTTTATTGCTGTTTTGGTTTAACACGCCTTACGCCTTGGCTATTGCAATCGTCTGTTTAGGTTTAGGGCAAAGTGCTGTGCTGAGCCTTGCGCCTGCGCTACTTTTATCTATTACACGCACCGAGTTGCCACACGTCATGGTGGGTCATACTTTATCTCTTGTGCGAACCTTTGACCGCATTGGCGGCATTCTTGGTGCAGCGCTTGCAGCGATCTTTTCACTTCTTTTGGACCACAGAGAAGCAACGGTCGGCTTAGGGGTGGTTACACTTGTTCTAGGACTCGGCAATTTGGGACTCGTTCTACGCTCCAAGCGTGTCAAATAGGTTCATGCACAAAATGACTGTATTGAAACTG
>CAMAYM010000121.1 GCA_945862495.1 Bordetella parapertussis
CCCGAGTCCCGAGTCCCGAGTCCCGAGTCCCGAGTCCCGAGTCCCGAGTCCCGAGTCCCGAGTCCCGAGTCCCGAGTCCCGAGTCCCGAGTCCCCAAATCTGAATTTGATTCGTTAGTCATTCTTGTATTTGTTGGTCTTGTCATCTACTGCTTCACCCGGGGCCAGCGTTACCCCGGCCGCCACCTTCACCCCATAACCCAGCGCTGCCCCGGCCTGCATCCAGGCCCCGCGCCCCAGCACCGTGCCACCGGCCATGCTGGCGTTCACGCCCAGGTGGCCAAAGTCTTCGACGGTGGCGTGGTGGTCCACCACGGCGCCGCAGTTCACGATTGATCCCACGCCCAGGCGGGCTTCGGTGCCCACAATGGCACCGGCCATCGCGGCAGAGCCTTTGCCCAACACCGCACTGGGTGACACGATGGCTCGGGGGTGGACCACCGTTGCCCACTCAAAACCCGCTTCAGCCAACTGGTGCATCAGCTTCTCGCGCACGGTGTTGTTGCCTATGGCCACGATGGTTTGGTCAGCAGTGGCCCGGTGGTCGGCCATGCTGGCCACGGGCCCCAGCACGGGCACACCCAGCACCGTTTCACCGGCAGGCAGCGAATCGTCCAGGAAACCCGCCACCTCGAACTGGCCAGACAGTTCAGCCGCCTCCGCCACCGAACGGCCATGGCCGCCTGCGCCCACCACCAGCAATCGGGTCTTGTTCATCTGTGTGGCCAATGATTATTCAAAGGGATGCGTTCACGCCTCGCGGTCAGCGTAGTTCTGGTCCAGCCACTTGCGGTATTCGCCCGATTGCACGTTGGCCACCCATTCAGGGTTGGCCAGGTACCACTGCACGGTTTTGCGGATGCCGGTCTCGAAGGTTTCGGCGGGTTTCCAGCCCAGTTCCTGGTGGATTTTGGTGGCGTCAATCGCGTAGCGGCGGTCATGGCCGGGTCGGTCGGTCACGTAAGTGATTTGTTGGGCGTAAGGCTGACCATCGGCACGCGGGCGCAACTCGTCGAGCAACTGGCAGACGGTGTGCACGATCTCGATGTTGGGCTTTTCGTTCCAGCCACCGACGTTGTAGGTTTCGCCCAGGCGCCCGGCTTCCAGCACCCGGCGGATGGCGCTGCAGTGGTCTTTGACGTAGAGCCAGTCGCGGATCTGCATGCCGTCGCCATATACGGGCAAGGGCTTGCCAGCCAGGGCGTTGACGATCATGAGCGGGATGAGCTTTTCCGGGAAGTGGTAGGGCCCGTAGTTGTTGCTGCAGTTGGTGGTCACCACCGGCAGACCGTAGGTGTGGTGCCAAGCGCGCACCAGGTGGTCGCTGGCGGCTTTACTGGCCGAATACGGGCTGTTGGGCTCGTAGCGGTTCGTCTCGGCAAAGGCTGGGTCGTTTTTGGCCAAGCTGCCGTACACCTCGTCGGTGCTCACATGCAAAAAGCGGAAAGTGGTTTTCACCCCCTCGGACAAACCATTCCAATACCCGCGCACCGCTTCCAGCAAGTGGTAGGTGCCCACAATGTTGGTCTGGATGAATTCGCCAGGGCCTTGGATGGAACGGTCCACATGGCTTTCGGCCGCAAAGTTGACAACGGCACGGGGTTGGTGCTCGGCCAGCAGGCGTTCCACCAAAGCGGTGTCGCCAATGTCGCCCTGCACAAACACATGGCGCGGTTTGCCTTGCAGGCTGGCGAGCGTTTGCAGATTGCCGGCGTAAGTCAATTTGTCCAGGTTGACCACTGTCTCGTCGGTACCGGCCACCCAGTCCAGCACAAAATTGCCGCCAATGAAGCCGGCACCGCCGGTCACCAAAATCGTCATCGTTTTACTCCCTCAGCGTCAGGCGTATTGCCTGCCCTCAATCAAACAAGTCGGCTTCGTTCAGCGTTTTGGCCGCTGCGTCTTTGGCGGCCAGCTTGGGTTCACCCACAGGCGGCCAGACAATGCCCACGCTGGCATCGCACCACAGCAGGCTGCGTTCGTGTTCGGGGTACCAGTAGTCGGTGGTTTTGTAGAGGAATTCGGCCGACTCGCTGGTCACCACAAACCCATGGGCAAAGCCAGGGGGAACCCAGAGCTGCTTCTTGTTGTCGGCCGACAACTCCACCCCCACCCAGCGCCCAAAAGTGGGCGAAGCCCGGCGCAGGTCCACGGCAACGTCAAACACCGCGCCCTGGGTTACCCGAACCAGCTTGCCCTGCGGGTGTTGAATCTGGTAGTGCAAGCCGCGCAACACCCCAAAGCTCGATTTGCTGTGGTTGTCTTGCACAAAGTGCACGTCCAAACCCGTGACCTGGGCAAAGTCGCGCTGGTTGAAGCTTTCAAAGAAAAAGCCCCGGTCGTCGCCAAACACTTTGGGCTCCAGAACCAGTACCTCTGGAATGGCGGTGGGGGTCACGGTGTAGGGCATGGCGTTACTTCAACAAGCTCAACAGGTACTGGCCGTAGCCGTTTTTCTTCAACGGGTCGGCCAGCCCGGCCAGTTGCTCTGCGCCAATCCAGCCCTGGCGGAAAGCAATCTCTTCCGGGCAGGCCACTTGCAGGCCCTGGCGCTTTTGCAGGGTGGCAATAAAGCTGGCGGCTTCCAGCAGGCTGTCGTGAGTGCCGGTGTCTAGCCAGGCGTAGCCACGGCCCATGGTCTCTACATTCAGTTGCCCCTGCTCCAGGTAGCGCTTGTTCACATCGGTGATTTCCAACTCGCCCCGGGCAGAGGGTTTGATGTCTGCCGCAATGTCGCAAACCTGTTCGTCGTAAAAATACAGGCCGGTGACGGCGTAGTTGCTCTTGGGCTGTGGGGGCTTTTCTTCGATGGACACGGCCCGCAGGGCGGCATCAAACTCCACCACACCGTAGCGTTCGGGGTCGGTCACATGGTAGGCAAACACGCTGGCGCCCACTGACCGTTCATGGGCATTGCCCAGCAGTTTGACCAGGTCGTGGCCGTAAAAAATGTTGTCGCCCAACACCAGGGCGCTGGGTTGCTGGGCCACAAAGTCTTTGCCGATGATGAAAGCCTGCGCCAGCCCATCCGGGCTGGGCTGCACCGCGTACTGGATGTTCATGCCCCAGCGGGCACCGTCGCCCAGCAGGTCTGCGAAACGGGGCGTGTCTTGCGGGGTGCTGATCAACAGCACATCGCGAATACCAGCCAGCATCAGCGTGCTCAGCGGGTAATACACCATGGGTTTGTCGTACACCGGCATCAGCTGTTTGCTCACGGCTTGTGTGACGGGGTACAAACGGGTGCCAGAACCACCCGCAAGGATGATGCCCCGGCGATTCGGATTGGGTTTTGTCATTGAAATTGGAAGGTTGTGAGAATCGTTGAGCAGCGTTCAGTGCGACACCCCATCGCGCTGCACCACCTTCAAAAAGGTGAGCCATAAGATCTTGATGTCGAACCAAAAGCTCTGGCGCTTCAGGTATTCGGCGTCCAAGGCCACTTTCTGGGGAATGGGCAGTTCGTCACGCCCGTTCACCTGTGCCCAGCCAGTGAGGCCAGGTACCAGGGTGTGCACGTTTTTCTGGGTGCGCAGTTCAATCAGGTCGTGCTGGTTGAACAAGGCTGGCCGGGGGCCGACAAAGCTCATGTCGCCAATGAGAATGCTCCACAGTTGAGGCAGTTCGTCCAGACTGCTTTTACGTAAAAAAGACCCAATGGGTGTAAGGTGCGCCCTCGGGTCAGACAGCAAATGCGTAGCAACCGCATGTGTGCCAACCCGCATGCTGCGGAACTTGGGCATTTTGAAAATCCTATTGTTACGACCCACGCGATTAGACCAATACAAGGCTGGCCCAGATGAAGTCAGTTTGACAGCTATAAAGGTAATAGCCAAGGGTACTGCCAACACAAATAGTGCTATTGCTGCCAAGCACCCGTCAGTAATACGTTTAACTTTCAAGAAGAAGCCTTATTCAATCTGATTTTTGAGTCTTATGCTGCACTACGAACTTTGCTGGACTGAATATCTATCAACTCTTTCACCCAAGCTTTGCAGGAATAGCGGTCACGCAGTTCCTGGGGTATGGGCTTCACTGCTTGACTAAGGAATGCTTGATCAATACGAGGAACGTTGCGGTCGATAATCTGGGCTCGGCTGGCATCAAAAAGATCGCTTTCAAGAAGGCGTTGATTAGTCGTAAGTAACTTGTTGCCAGCCAGCAGCGTTTCGATCGTCCGCATTGTTAGTCCCCGCTGGCGAGGATGCTCAACATCCAGAACTGTCCTTGATTGAGCCGTTATTCGGGCCACATCGGCCGCAGCCATGGGCATTGTCGAAAGTGTGCCTTTAGGTGCAGACCAGAGTGTCCAGTCAATTAACTTGCGAAGTTTCAGCACCATGGGACTTTGAAAGTAGGCAAACACGAAACTGCGTGCGGCACCGCCCGTTACTTTCCGCAATCGGCTGATCACGCGGTGGCGGTCAGAATGAATCGTTCCAATGAAGCACCAGTCAAAAACCTTTGATTCGTAACCTGCTGCTGACATGGCAACGTTTCGGGCAAACAATGGACGGTATTTCCATCCGTTTTCGCGCGCGTCAACTGGATCGAATGATGAGACGGCATCAGCTAGAGGAACGAGCTTGTCAATTCCATTTACGTTCTCTTTACCATCCCAAAGGTGAAGCCCCAAGGTTGCACTTGGGTGTCGCGCACGCAGATGGCGAACTACTCGCGCAGTCATGCCTTCGGCTTTAATGAGCAGTATGTGATCCACTGAGTCCACGGGCATCTCGTCGATTTCATCGATGAAATGCTTCTCGGTGACGAAGCGTGTAAGCCTGGGCAGAAGCCGCAATGCGAGCTTGTAGATCGTCGAAGTGCTTGCCTTGTCGTTCCACCATATCGGATTAAAACCTATCTCGCGCAAAGCGTCACAAATTGTGACGTGATAGGAGAACGTCAGCGGCGACACCAACAGAACACGTGGCGTTGACTTTACGGCTTCGCTCATTCGCTTACTATCGATTTGGCAGTCTTGGGTTGAACTCGCGCGGGGACACCTACTGCAATGTGTTGAGCGGGCACATCACATAGCACGACGGCATTGGCGCCGACTGTGCTGCCCTTGCCCACACGCACGCCACCCAGAACCTTGGCACCAGCCGCAAGCACCACGTCGTCCTCGACCGTTGGGCGCAGGTGCGGGTCAAATCGGAAATCAGCTTCCAGGGCGCCGAGCGTGACTTGCTGATAGATCGTGACATTACTGCCGATAGATGCCGCACCCAACACGATACCGTGGGTATGCGTCACGATCAGGCCAGGTCCGATATCTAGGGTCGCGGGAACTTCCATACCGAAGATAATTACGTTAAGCAGGCTGAATAGCTTCGAAATACGATGCCAGCCGCTGGCATGCAATACCTGCGCACAGCGCAGCAATACAACAGGAGCGAAACGCGGGTGCAACGCATCGCTAAGTTTGCGCGTTCTGGGGTGAGGGCTACTGAGCGTGCTAAGACGGGTCCAGTCAGCATCTAAATACTCACTCAGACGCATGTTCAGCCCATCAGCTTGCGTGATTTGAGTTCCGCGTTGGCGCGCCCTAACAGGTCCTCAGGGAGCGGCTGGGTAAGCACCCAGTCGCAAAAGCGGCGCAAGCCGTGTTCGAGAGAGATCTGGGGTTCGTACCCAAGTATTTCACGCAGCCGCGTCACATCCGCCACGTTGTGACGGATATCGCCGACGCGGTATTCGCCCGTTACGCGTATATTCGCTGTATGACCCAGCGCCTCGCTCAGCAGCGAGGCAACCTTGAGCACCGATGTTGGCACACCACTGCCAACGTTAATGACCGTATTGGCGCACTGCGCCGTCGTCAACGCCAGGAACATGGCCTGGACCACGTCCGAGACATGGACAAAATCGCGTGATTCAAGGCCATCCTCGAAAGCGGTCAATTCCAGTCCGCGGCGGACGCGAGTCGAAAAGATCGACAGGATGCCGGTGTAGGGGTTATTTAACGACTGCCCTTCGCCGTAGACGTTCTGCAAGCGCAGGATGGCGTGCCCCATGCCGAGCGATTCACAACCGACACGGACAAGATCCTCCTGCGCATACTTGGTGGCGGCGTAAATTGAGGCCGGGCGGATGGCATCGTCCTCGCGCGTGAGCAGAAGTTGCAAAGGCTGACCGCACGTTGCACAAATCGGCTCCCATTCATGGCGGGACAATTGCGTAGGCAGGCGTGCAGCCGGAAATTGGCGACGTGAGCTACTGGCATCGCAGCAACCGGCCTTGCATTCATAGGCACCTTCGCCGTAGACGGATCGGCTGGAGGCGAGGACCACCCGCTGCACGGTGCGTTCAACTGAGTTCGCCAATACGTCGAAAATCACAGCCGTACCATGGGTGTTGACCTCGTTGTACCGTGCGACCTGGTACATCGACTGCCCCGTACCAGTCTCTGCAGCGAGATGTACGAGTAGCTCGACGCCAGCCAGCGCACGTTCGACATCATCTCGCACGGTCACCGAGCCACGTATAAAATCCACGCCCGGTTCATTCAACCAGTCCAGCTTGCTAGGTACATTGCCGTGGATCTGCGGCGACAGCGAATCCAATATACGTACCTTGAAGCCTTTGGTAAGTAGCAACTTGCTGAGGTGGGAGCCGATGAAGCCGGCGCCACCAGTAATTAGAACATTACTCATTTCAATTTATCATTTAAAAGATTTAATTTAAGTCGAAGGCTTGCGTCCAATCGAAGCTGCGACGCCCCCTTCACTAGGCAGATAGAGATCTATTCAGTCCCTGGCTAACGATGGATAAACGATTTTACCGCAAGTCGTGTAATGAGCAATCAAATAAAGCAACATAGAACTCCGAATTAACAAGTTCGCTTCATTCAAAAATTTCCACTTAAAATCGAGAAAGATATCCGAATTAAAAATGCAAATAATAAACATACTCATTTTCTAATAAAATTTATTTAGATTAAAATACTATACCACCAAAACTAAATGACAAACATTATTTCATGATGTATATCTAATCCATTTCCTGTTTTTTTAACAAATTAGCTGGCGACCCAGCGATTACACTATAGGGAGGGAAAGACTTTGTAACTGTTGAATTTGCACCAACAATACATCCTTCCCCAAGCACTACCCCCGCAAGAATAACTGAACCATGACCAATTAGACAGTTTGAACCAATAATCGTCTCCTTCTCAATAATTGGGAATTCGAAAGGTGCTATCCTTTTAAGACCATGCTGATGAACAATGTTTGTAATACAAGTGTTTGCGAGTATAGCACATCCTGAACCTATTATTAAATCAAGTCTTGAAGATGTAATGTGAACATTTTGGGCAATTGATACGTTATCAGCGATATGTATTCTTCCCTCATTTATACAC
>CAMAYM010000122.1 GCA_945862495.1 Bordetella parapertussis
TAGGTGATGGCAGCGCAATGTATACCGTGCAGGGACTGTGGTCGATGGTCCGTGAAAATCTCGATGTCACCGTAGTCATTTTTGCCAATCGGTCTTACAAAATCTTGCGTGGCGAACTTGCCAATATGGGTGGCCCCGAGGCCGGTGACAACGCACGCCGCATGCTGGATCTTGATCAGCCATTTTTGGATTGGGTGTCTATTGCACGCGGACATGGCGTACCAGGCGTTCAAGTCAATACGCTCGAGGGCTTTGCGGATGCCTTGCGCATTGCAGCCAAAGAAAAAGGCCCCCGCCTGATTGAACTGGTGATGTAAAGACGACAGCACGACAGGAGCTATAAATATGAAATGTTATTGCGTCATGAATTTCAAAGAGCCGCTCGGTTTGATGGAAATGGAAACGCCCACGCCAACAGGCACACAAGTGTTGGTAGAGGTTCGCGCTGCGGGTGTCTGCCATAGCGATATCCACTTTTGGGAAGGCAGCTACGATCTCGGCAATGGTCGCAGCCTCTTGCTCAAAGATCGTGGCATCAAGTTACCGATGACGATGGGGCATGAGACGGCAGGGACTGTTGTCGCGTTAGGTCCTGAGGCGACGGGTGTTGAAAAAGGGCGTAACTATCTGGTCTATCCGTGGATTGGCTGCCGTCAATGTCCGGCCTGTCTAGATGGCCTAGAAAATCATTGCTCCAGTCCGCAATATCTCGGTGTGCAGCGACCGGGCGGCTACGCCGATCACCTTTTGGTACCGCATCCACGCTACCTCATCGACATCGGTGACTTGGACCCGGCCGAGATCGCTCCTTATGCATGCTCAGGGCTCACCACCTACAGTGCGCTCAACAAAGTCGGTGCCAATATCTATCAAAAACACCCTATCGTGATTATGGGTGCAGGGGGACTGGGGCTCATGTGTCTAGCCTTGGTCAAGGCTTTGAATGGTGTCGGTGCAATTGTGGTGGATATCGATCCCGCCAAACGTCAGGCGGCCCTGGACGCGGGTGCACTTGCGGTTGTAGACGGTGCCGCACCCGATGCTGCACAGCAAATCATCGCAGCCAATGGCGGCAAAATGGTGCCAGCGATGATCGATCTGGTAGGTGCGCCTGCCACGACATCCTTGGGCTTCGATATTTTGATCAAAGGTGGCAAACTCGTGATCGTCGGTTTGTTTGGCGGCGGCGCATCTTGGCCGATTGCCTTTATTCCGATGAAAGCCCTTCAAATTCTTGGCAGCTATACCGGCTCACTGGACGAACTAAAAGAACTATTGCAGCTCGTCAAAGACAATAAGATCACGCCCATCCCTGTGCATAAACACCCCCTTGCCGATGCAGACAAGGTGTTGACATCATTACGTCAGGGCAAGGTCACAGGCCGAGCCGTACTCACTGCTTAATGCCACGTTCGCTTCACGTTTTCGCAGGCTGAAAGCGCTGTAACGCGACCAACACTTGGCGAGTCGTCAATGGGCGGCCCGCCAAGTGCTCTGACAAGCGCTCACGTAAGCTTGCGCGTAAAGCGGGCTCACTATGTAGGTCATCAAAGTCTGGCTCCTCCGCATCGAGGCCATACCCCGTCTCTTTGAGCAAAATCCACTCAAAGCGTCTTAAGGCACCCACTGCAGACTGCCCTGCAGCCAGTCGTTGCAAGGCGATCACGTAGGCATCAAACAAACCGGGATGAGGATCTTCGCGTGGCAACAATCGAAACAGTAACTCGTTCATGTACCAACACGACATCAAGGCTGCACCGGGCAAGGCATGTACACCTGCGCACTCGGCCCGCATAAGCGTTTTAATCTCACCAGAGCCTGTCCAGGATAATAACAAAGGCTGAAAAACGGACAGCGCAGGCCTTAGCACCGAATGCGGTCGTTTGGCACCCTTGGCGACCATGCTGACCCACCCATGATCTCTGGAGAATGCCTGAACAATCAGAGAGGTTTCTCTCCAGGCCGTTGCGTGCAACACATAGCCTGGCGTCTCTAAGACCCGAAGGACTCGTCTACTCATATCCTAAATCGCGCAGGCTGCTTTCTTTTTCAGCCCAACCCTTGCGAACCTTGATATAGACCTCAAGGTGAACGGGTTTATCCATCAGCTTAGCCATATCCTGACGCGCCTCGGACGCAATACGTTTCATATGGTTACCGCCCACACCTAACAAAATGGGGCGATGACTATCTCGCTCGACAATCACACATGCATTGATATGTGCGCCTTTTTCCGTCTCTTCCCACTGCTCAATCACAACCGTACAACCGTAAGGGAGCTCGTCACCCACCAGGCGGAAAATCTTCTCACGAATCAGCTCAGCTGCGATAAAGCGGATCGGTCGATCAGTCAGCGTATCCGCATCAAAGTACGCATCGTTTTCAGGCAGGCGTTTGGCGACTTCATCGAGCAATTGATCAAGCTGGTGTCGTTTAGTCGAGCTCACGGGCACCACCGCATCGAACTTGAATTGAGAGGCGATGTTGGCGACGAACGGATACAGCTCATCACGATTTTTCAGTTGATCAATTTTGCTAATCACCAGAATCGTTCGCTCTGGGTGATGCAATAGCGATAAAAGTTTGGCGTCTCCCGGGGACCATTTGCCCGCTTCGACAACAAACAGCACCACGTCGACATCTGCCAATGTCTGCGTCACAACGCGATTCATCATCTTGTTCATCGCGCCGCCATGGCGCGTTTGAAATCCTGGCGTATCTACGAATACAAACTGTTCATGCTCACGTGTCAATACGCCCTGGATGCGGTGACGAGTTGTTTGTGCCTTGCGTGAAACAATCGAAATTTTGCTGCCAATCAAGGCATTCGTCAGGGTTGATTTACCAACGTTTGGGCGACCGACCACTGCAATAAAGCCGCAACGGTATGCCGCAGCATCTGATTGAGGCGTGGCGTCTGCTGTATCGATAATGTCTGTCATTTAAGTTCCTGAGCAACCGCAACCGGCAGCGTTAATTGTGCCGTTTTGCGCGCTCGGGTTGAACGCTTTTTCACTGGTGTGGGACTGGCGGTCTCTGCAGCTTCTAGTGCGAGCTTAGCGGCTGACTGCTCTGCGGCCCGACGGCTTGAGCCAGGCGCTATGACTTTGATCTCGAGCGAAGGGATCGAACATTCGACTTCAAACTGTTGGCTGTGCGCCGCACCATGGGTAGCCACCACGCTATACAAAGGCAAGGCAAGTTTGTGACTTTGCAAAAATTCTTGGAGCAGGGTCTTAGCGTCCTTGCCAAGCGTCAAGGGATCCACGTTAGCCAGGATCGGCTTGTACAAACGCTCGATCAAATCTTGTGCCGCCAGAAAACCGCCATCCAGATATACCGCTGCAAGAATCGCCTCAAACGTATCCGCCAAAATCGATGGCCGCCTAAAGCCACCGCTTTTAAGCTCACCCTCACCTAGCCTGAGATATTTCGACAAATCGAGTTTTTGCGCAATGTCGGCGAGCGAAGACTGCTTGACCAGATTGGCCCGTACGCGAGACAAGTCGCCTTCGTCGAGAGTCCCGTAGTGGTTGAATAGCAATGCGGCAACAGACATGTTGAGCACCGAATCACCGAGAAACTCAAGACGCTCGTTATGCCGCGCGCCGTGGCTGCGATGTGTCAGCGCCTGCTCAAGCAGAGCAGGTTTAACAAACTGATATCCAAGCGAAGTCTCAAGAGCGGACAAGGGCATTTAGCGGGTGACATAAAACAGGTGACAAGGATCTGGACAACTTAATGGAAGGGACCAATACGACCGAGGTTTCCAAAGTTCATCCAAATAAAGAAAGCTTTCCCCACGATATTCGCCTCGGGGACAAATCCCCAAAATCGACTGTCTAGGCTGTTATCGCGATTGTCGCCCATCATAAAGTAAAGACCCGCTGGAACGGTGCAACGCATGCCATTTCGCAGATATTCACATTTTTCACGATGCGGAAAGCTTGAAGTTGGCCCTAAATCCTGCCATCTTCGCTCATCCAGCAATATTTGATGAGGCTTTTCACCAAGGTACTCTGTAAATTGTGCCGTATATGCCACACGGTCAGGTTCAAAATACTCGCCGTCTCGCTTGCGTGGCACTTCTTTGCCATTGATATAGAGGCGTTTATCCAGATAGGCGACCTCATCTCCCGGTAAACCGACCACACGCTTGATGTAATCCACAGAGGGATCGACAGGGTAACGAAACACCATCACGTCACCGCGGGCAGGCTCGCCTAAGGAAATCACTTTTTCATTCAGGACAGGCAGGCGCAAACCATACGAAAACTTGTTGACCAAAATCAGGTCGCCAGATTGCAAGGTCGGCAGCATTGAGCCCGAAGGAATCCGAAACGGCTCAACAATAAAAGAACGCAACACAAATACAAACAAAATCACGGGAAAAAAGCTCGCACCATATTCCACCCACCACGGCTGCTTGCTGAGCTCAGCGCGCAGCTGCTCTTCGCGGCTCCGTTTTTCTTCGTCAGACAGTGCCGCCCAGCTTGGACGCGCAAGTGCAATTGCCTGCACCATATGCGCATGACGTTTTTTTCCAAGGAAAAGTTTATCGATCGTCCAGATCACACCCGTGACCACAAGCGCAATAAACAAAATCAGTGCAAAGTTCCAGCTCATCAGTTCAACCTTGCTTCAATATTATTTGTCATCAACTTGCAGGATCGCCAGAAAGGCTTCCTGAGGAATTTCAACGCTTCCCACTTGTTTCATGCGCTTTTTACCGGCTTTCTGTTTTTCAAGCAGTTTTTTCTTGCGACTGATGTCGCCGCCATAACATTTCGCCAGCACGTTTTTGCGCAAGGCTTTGACGTTTTCGCGCGCGATAATTTCGGCACCAATCGCAGCTTGAATCGCCACGTCGTACATTTGGCGCGGGATCAGCTCACGCATGCGTGACACGACTTCACGGGCGCGATATCGCGCGTTGGAACGGTGACAAATGTTGGACAAAGCATCGACCTTATCAGTATTGATCAGCAGATCGACTTTGACTACATCCGCAGCGCGGTATTCTTTAAACTCATAGTCCATCGAGGCATAGCCACGGGAAACCGATTTCAGCTTGTCAAAGAAATCAAGCACAATTTCAGCGAGCGGGATTTCGTAATGCAAGTGCACCTGACGACCGTGATAGGTCATATCGAGCTGTAAGCCGCGCTTGTTATTACAAAGCGTCATGACGGTCCCGACGTACTCTTGAGGCATGAACAGCGTCACATTGACGATCGGCTCTCGCACCTCAATAAACTTGCCGACCTCAGGCATGCGAGAGGGGCTTTCGATCTGGATGACGGAATTATCTCGCATCACCACCTCGTACACCACGGACGGTGCGGTCGTGATGATGTCCATGTCAAACTCACGCTCAAGTCTCTCTTGAACGATCTCCATATGGAGCAATCCAAGAAACCCGCAGCGGAAACCAAAACCAAGCGCCTGAGACACCTCTGGCTCATACATCAAGGCAGAGTCATTAAGCTTGAGCTTTTCAAGCGAGTCACGCAACTGATCATATTCACTGCTTTCGACAGGATACAGCCCAGCAAACACCTGTGGCTTCACTTCTTTAAAACCAGGCAATGCCTCGGCAGCAGGCTTTGCCAACAAAGTAATCGTGTCACCGACCTTGGCGTCGGCCAACTCTTTAATACCCGCAATCACAAAGCCCACTTCGCCTGCTGAAAGAAACTTGCGAGGTTCGGACTTTGGCGTAAACACACCCACCTGTTCGCACAGATGCACAGCACCTGTCGCCATGAACGAGATTTTGTCCTTAGGCTTGAGTACGCCGTTGATCACGCGAATCAGCATGACCACGCCAACATAGTTGTCAAACCAAGAGTCGATAATCAGAGCCTGCAGCGGCGCCTCAGGATCGCCTTTGGGTGCAGGAATGCGTGCCACCACAGCCTCAAGGATATCGTCAATCCCCATCCCTGTTTTAGCGCTTGCCAAGATCGCGTCTGTCGCATCAATGCCGATCACCTCTTCGACTTCAGCGCGCGCACTTTCAGGATCGGCTTGAGGCAAATCCATTTTATTGAGAATCGGTACGACCTCGACGCCCAGCTCAATCGCCGTGTAACAGTTTGCAACCGTTTGTGCCTCAACACCTTGAGAAGCATCCACCACGAGCAAAGCGCCCTCACATGCAGACAAGGAGCGGCTCACCTCGTAGGAAAAGTCGACGTGTCCAGGGGTATCGATTAAGTTGAGATTGTAGATATTGCCATCTTTTGCCTTGTAGTGCAGCGCTGCCGTCTGGGCTTTGATGGTGATGCCACGCTCACGCTCGATATCCATGGAGTCCAGCACCTGTGCGGACATTTCACGATCAGCCAAGCCTCCGCAGCGCTGGATCAGTCGATCCGCCAAGGTGGACTTGCCATGGTCAATGTGGGCAATGATAGAGAAATTACGAATATGCTGCATAACACCTGAAAAGTAAGCGAGCTAGCAAGCAAAAGGGGCGCTCTGCGCCCCTTTTGCGTCAAACCCCTATTCTAGCTGTTCTTGACCTTATTTGGCGGGGGCAACAGCGACCCAACGGGTTTGATCGCCAGTTCGCACCAACAACGCAACCGATCGGGACTTATCAAGGCCAGCAATCATCTTGGTAAATTGCTCAGGGCTTGTAATATCAGTGTCGTTTGCTGCCAAAATAATATCTCCCTCGGCAATTCCCACTGTCGAAGCAGGGGTGCTCACTGCTGTGACTTGTACGCCCCCTTTAATACGCAATTTTTTCTGAGCATCGGGGGTGACTGGAACCACGGTCATCCCCAACACGACAGTCTGCGACTCCGTGGGCTTAGCTTTTGGCTCAGGCGCTGCAGCGGTTTGCTCGGCCTTAAGTTCAATGACAGTGACTTTAAGCTTGACGGACTTGCCTTTGCGCCAAACCTCAACAGGCGAAACAACACCTGGCTTAGTTTGACCCACCAGACGGGGCAAATCAGACATGCGAGCAATTGTTTTGCCATCAAACTTCAAAATGACATCACCCGGCAAAATACCGCCTTTGTCTGCAGGACCATCAGGCTCTACCGCGCTCACAAGTGCACCCTCAGCTTTGGGCAATCCAATTGCCTGGGCCACCTCTTTGCTGACTTCACTGATTTGGACCCCGATACGACCACGCGTGACTCGACCGGAGGACTTGAGTTGTTCAACGACTTGCATGGCCTCATTAATTGGGATTGCCAAAGAAATTCCCATGAAGCCGCC
>CAMAYM010000123.1 GCA_945862495.1 Bordetella parapertussis
CTTCTCACCCGACAAACTGGTGATGTGTTTTGCTGGCGATGGTTGCTTTATGATGCACGGTCAAGAGTTCGCCACTGCGGTTCAATACAACTTGCCCATCATTGTTGTGATCATTGATAACGGCATGTACGGCACGATCCGCATGCACCAGGAAAAACATTACCCCGGCCGCATTTCCGCGACGCACCTTAAGAACCCTGATTTTGCGGCCTATGCCCGCGCCTTTGGCGGTCACGGCGAGCGGGTCGAGAAAACAGAAGAGTTTGGCCCCGCCTATGAACGCGCCGTTGCGAGCGGTCAGCCTGCGATCTTGCATCTGTTGATTGACCCCGAGGCCATCACCCCGACCACGACCATTGCCAAGCTCAGAGCTGCTGCCCAGAAAACCTAAGGTCTTCAGGCGCGCCTATGTGGGCATTTTGTACAATTTTGAATAGTTTTTAATTTGGAGCATGACATGGCTGAAGCCACTTTCAACTGGGAAGACCCTCTCTTGCTGGACAGCCAGCTGACCGACGAAGAGCGCATGGTACGCGACGCTGCGCGCGCTTATTGTCAGGACAAGCTGGCCCCACGCGTACTTGAGGGTTTTCGCCACGAGAAAACAGACGTCAAGATCTTCCCTGAAATGGGTGAACTTGGCCTACTAGGCGCCACGATCCCTGTTGAATATGGTGGTTCAGGCCTGAACTATGTCAGCTACGGCCTGATTGCCCGTGAAGTGGAACGCGTCGACTCCGGCTATCGTTCAATGATGAGCGTCCAGTCCTCGCTGGTCATGTTGCCAATCAACGAATTCGGTAGCGAAGCCCAAAAGCAGAAATATCTCCCCAAACTCGCCAGTGGCGAATGGATTGGCTGTTTTGGTTTAACAGAGCCTGATCATGGTTCAGATCCAGCCGGCATGGAAACACGCGCGGTCAAAACCGCACATGGCTACACTTTGACCGGCAACAAGATGTGGATCTCTAACTCCCCCATCGCGGATGTATTTGTGGTCTGGGGTAAGTGCGTAGGTGGCGATTATGACGGTCGTATCCGCGGTTTTATCCTTGAAAAAGGCATGAAAGGTCTGACAGCACCTGCCATTCATGGCAAGGTGGGTTTGCGTGCCTCCATTACTGGCGAAATCGTGATGGATGGCGTTGAAATCGGTGACGAACAAATGTTGCCTGGTGTGTCCGGTCTAAAAGGTCCCTTTACCTGCCTCAATTCCGCTCGCTTTGGTATCGCCTGGGGTGCACTCGGTGCTGCCGAGTTCTGCTGGCACATGGCACGTCAATACACCTTGGATCGCAAACAATTTGGTCGCCCGCTTGCCGCGAATCAGTTGATTCAAAAGAAACTGGCGGACATGCAGACTGAGATCACCCTTGGTTTGCAAGGCTGTTTGCGTCTGGGACGCATGAAAGACGAAGGTACTGCCGCGGTTGAAATCACCTCAATCATGAAGCGTAACTCCTGCGGCAAATCGCTGGATATCGCCCGTATGGCGCGTGACATGTTGGGTGGCAATGGCATCTCCGACGAGTACGGTGTCGCACGTCACTTGGTTAACCTCGAAGTGGTCAACACTTACGAAGGCACGCATGATGTACACGCGCTTATCTTAGGTCGTGCACAGACAGGCATTCAGGCATTTTTCTAAAGCTTCGCAGCCGCCCGCCCCAGACGATCCTTGATGCCAAGCCACTCAAGGGTGTCTGGGACTTCTTCCCATACAATCTGGTCATACTCCCCCTGATCGAGGGCACGCAATGTCGCATACAGTGCATGGCTATAGATCGCAGGTCGGCCAGACATCGTGACCCACACCACACCCGCTTGCTGGGGTAACGTATCCTGTATAAGTGAATGCGTCACATATACAGTCCGTCTAGAAGCATCATGAGTGGGTGCATTGAGTGCTGACAACATGTCGTTCGCCGTTGAGAGTTTAAGCGGCGTGCGAGGTGCGTAATGCGATTTCAACGCACCAGAAACTCTGGGCGCCTCTGCATCGGCATCCTGAACAACTGTATTCAGTATTGTGGCAATTTGTTGCGCCGTAATCTGTCCGGGTCGCAAAAGTACAGGACCTACACCCTGATCCAAACGCGACAGATCTAAGATCGTCGACTCAATTCCAACCTCACTCGCACCGCCTTCCAAAATAGTCATTCCAGCCTCGACAAGCTCTGGAAACTCATCGCGTACGTGCGAGGCTTGTGTGGGGGAGACTTGACCAAACTTATTTGCAGAAGGTCCCGCAATGCCACCCTGACCAGAGGGCTTGCCCGCGGCAAATGCACGAATCAGTTTTTGCGCAACAGGGTGGGAAGGGCAACGCAGACCGACACTATCTTGTCCTCCGCTCACCACATCTGAAATATGCGAAGCGCGCTTGAGAATCAAGGTCAGAGGACCCGGCCAAAACGCATCAATCAGCGCACGCGCCTCGTCAGGCACTGAAGCTGCCCAGTAAGACACATCCGCCTCGGGCGCCACATGCACAATCACAGGATGATTAGCAGGACGGCCCTTAGCGTGATAAATCCGCTCAACCGCCTCGCGACTCTCTGCGTCTGCACCTAACCCATACACCGTCTCGGTGGGAAAGGCGACCAAGCCACCTTGAAGCAATACCTGAGCGGCTTGATGGATGTCGCGATCAGAGGCTGTGGTCACTGAGCCGCCGTCTCAAAGCGTTGCCGCAACGGGCAAGCGCAAGACCTGCACCACTTGGTTGGCATGTGAGACCGCCTCAGCAAGCGTCGTACCCGTGCAATTGATATGACCCATCTTGCGCGCGCGACGTGCTTCGCGCTTTCCATAAAGGTGCAAAGATGCACCCGGCACGGCTAATACATCCTGCCAATTGGGCTCAGCTTGTCGGTCATCCGAGCTCGGATACCAGACATCACCCAAAATATTAAGCATCACCACAGGCGCAAGCAAACGCGTGCTACCAAGCGGCAAACCCGCCATGACGCGCGCCTGTTGCTCAAACTGACTGGTCACGCAGGCATTCATGCTGAAGTGACCACTGTTGTGCGGGCGTGGTGCGATTTCATTGACGAGCAACTGACCATCACTCAACACAAAAAACTCTACACACAATACGCCTTCATACTTGAGGCCACGCGCGATGGCTAGTGCGGCTTCGGTTGCACGCGCCGTCATCGCGACGGCTTGCATGTCAACGGTCGTCACAGCCAAAATACCTTGTTCGTGGACGTTACGAGCGACCGGGAATACCGCGCACTGTCCATCTAATCCACGCGCCAACACGACCGAAAGCTCTTCTTTAAGATCGAGCATGGCTTCGAGAACGCAGGGCACGCCACCGCACTCAGCGAACGCTTTCAAAGCCTCTTCAAGCGAGCGTACGCGCGCCTGGCCTTTACCGTCATAACCGAGGCGCGCGACTTTTAAAATACCGGGAAACAAATGCGCACCCGCTGCGCGCAAGTCTGACTCCGCCTGAATCGCCGCATAGGGTGCAACGGCGACGCCTTGACTGACGATAAACGCTTTTTCTGCGATGCGATCCTGAACAATCTCAACCGCATGCGAACCCGGTGTCACGCGGCAATGCGTGGCCAGTGTTAGCAAACTTTTGGCGGGGACGTTTTCAAACTCGGTTGTGACGGCTCGACAACGTTGCGCTAACTTGATCAGCGCCGTTTCATCATCGTAGTCCGCTTGGAGATACATGTCGGCCACAGAGGCCGCAGGCCCCTCTGACGCGGGGTCTAACACAGCGACGCGATAGCCGAGTGACTGCGCGGCATGGCAGAACATTCGGCCTAACTGACCGCCCCCCATTAGACCGAGCCACTCACCCGGTGCAATCACAGAGGCACTCGCATGGCACGTGCTGCCTCAGTTTGGCGGGCGCGGAAGGCGATGAGCTTTTCACGCAAGGCGGCATCGGTCGTCGCGAGCGTTGCAATCACGTGCAAAGCAGCATTCGCCGCGCCTGCTTCGCCGATTGCAAAGGTCGCCACCGGAACACCCTTGGGCATTTGCACAATGGACAAAAGCGAATCCTCGCCTCGTAAATATTTGGACGGCACGGGCACACCAAACACAGGGACTTCGGTCAGCGCTGCCATCATGCCTGGCAGATGAGCAGCACCACCCGCACCAGCAATAATGCCGCGCAAGCCGCGTGCGGCGGCCTGCGTGCCATACTCCGCCATATCGAGTGGCATACGGTGTGCAGAAATCACCCGAGCCTCGCAAGGCACACCAAAATCGCCCAGCATGTTGACCGCGTGTTGCATGACTTCCCAATCGCTGGACGAACCCATAATGACACCAACGATCGGTGCACCAGCAGAAGATAAAGAGGTCATATCAAAGCCTTGGTAGTAAAAATTGGACAGTGCGTCGATTAGGCGGTCAAACGATCAAGGGCTTCGCGGTATTTGGCCGCAGTTTTCGCAATCACATCCGCAGGCAATCGCGGTGCCGGAGGTGTTTTACCCCAGTCTTGCGTCTCGAGCCAATCACGGACGAACTGCTTATCAAACGATGGCGGACTGATACCCTCGCGATAACCATCGGCGGGCCAGAAACGTGAAGAATCAGGCGTCAGCACCTCATCCATCAAATGCAGCGTACCGTTCGCGTCGAGACCGAATTCAAACTTGGTATCCGCGATCATGATGCCCTTGGTGGCTGCAAAGGTCGCAGCCTCGGAGTACAGACGCAGCGTGACATCGCGAATACGCTCAGCCATCTCCTGACCGACTTCTTTGATGACATGCGCGAAGTCCACATTTTCATCATGCAAGCCCATCTCGGCTTTGGCGGCTGGCGTAAAAATCGGCTGAGGTAATTTACCCGCTTGCTTGAGACCCGCAGGTAACTGAATCCCGCAGACCGAACCCGTGGCTTGATAATCTTTCCAGCCGGAGCCGATCAGATAACCACGTGCCACCGCCTCGACCATAATAGGCTTTAGGCGCTTGACCACCACCGCGCGACCGATCACCTGCTCGCGCTCGTTTGGTGCCACGACGTCTTCGGGATTGATGCCTGTTGAATGATTGGGCAGCACATGCGCGAGCTTTTCTAACCAAAAGTCGGTGAATTCCTTGAGGACCTGACCCTTACCAGGGATCGGGTCATCCAGAATCACATCAAACGCGGAGATACGATCGCTCGCGATGATCAAAAGCTTGTCGTCGCCGACCGCGTACATGTCGCGCACTTTGCCGCGCGCAAGCAGCGGCAGGGATTGAATGCTGGATTGATACAGTGCGTTGGTCATCACGTTTATTGCACGACCTGAGACAATTTACCGGCCGAGTATTGGGCTGCAATTTCGTTGAGAGGCACAACCTTGATTTTGCTCGCGTTGCCGGCAGTACCGAACTGCTGGTAGCGTTCGACACAAATGGCCTTGGCCGCCTCACGTGCAGGCTTGAGGTATTCGCGGGGGTCAAATTTGCCTGGATTTTCAGCAAAGAAACGACGGATCGCACCCGTCATTGCTAAACGGATGTCGGTGTCGATATTGATTTTGCGCACGCCAAACTTGATAGCCTCTTGAATCTCCTCGACCGGCACGCCGTAAGTTTCTTTCATGTCACCGCCAAACTGACGAATCTCAGCCAGCAACTCTTGTGGCACGCTTGAGCTGCCATGCATCACGAGGTGGGTGTTCGGCAAACGCTTGTTGATTTCCTTGATGCGGGAGATCGACAAAATATCGCCTGTGGGCTTGCGCGTGAACTTGTAGGCGCCATGGCTCGTGCCGATCGCGATGGCGAGGGCATCGAGCTGTGTACGGCGCACAAAGTCTGCTGCCTGCTCTGGGTCGGTCAACAACTGATCCATCGTCAGCTTGCCATCGGCACCGTGACCGTCTTCTTTGTCGCCTTCCATCGTTTCGAGCGAACCCAGACAGCCAAGCTCACCCTCGACCGTGACGCCTAATTTATGGGCCATGTCCACGACTTGCTTGGTCACCGCGACGTTGTAGTCGTAATCAGCAATCGACTTGCCGTCTTCTTTGAGTGAGCCGTCCATCATCACACTGGAAAATCCCAGGTCAATCGCGCCCTGACAAATCTTGGGCGACTGGCCATGATCCTGATGCATCACGACAGGAATATGTGGATACGACTCAACAGCCGCCTGAATCAGATATTTCAGAAATCCCTCGCCTGCATATTTACGTGCACCTGCAGAGGCTTGCATGATGACAGGGCTGTCAGTCTGAGCCGCCGCTTCCATGATGGCCTGGACCTGTTCGAGGTTATTCACGTTAAATGCGGGAATGCCATAACCATGCTCGGCGGCGTGGTCGAGAAGCTGGCGCATGGAAACTAAAGCCATGAGAGATCCTTTTTAGAGCAAAATGTCGGGGTTGTAGGGAATTTACCGAGTATTTTACGGCAGCATGGACGTATTTGCCCTCTGCTCCCTAAAAACTCGGTTCTAAGTAGTTTTGATCCTCTAATGAGAAGCCCCCATGCCGCACGGCAATCCCGATGTAAACAGCACCACCCCCACCATTTCTTGGCTCGCCGGCGAGCAAACGCTCACCTCGGCTTGGCGTTCTGAAAACGGCTGGGCGCCCCCTAAACGCACCGCACTCGCCGACGACACCATGAGTGCCGACACTGCCTACCGACTGACCAGCGAAGGGGTGGGTCTGATTTGGACGGGTGACTTTCAAAATGCTCGCCAACTGTTGCAGGCGTTGGCGCGACGCACAGCTAAACGTCGTCCAAAATACCTCGAGTTGCCCTACCCCGAGCGCTTCCATCAGGTCAGACTGGCGCGCGCGCAACGTGCCCGCACACTAGGCATGCTGTGCTTGCCTTTTGAGCCCCATCACCTGCTCAAACACCGCCGTGCGCCCGATGTCAACGCGGCATGCGTCGCCGCTCATGGCGACAGCAAGACTGGCTATGTGATGCCCTTGACTGAACTACTGGGCCTCATCAGCGCCTACGAGTGGCGTAAAAATGGAGTCGAGATTCCGGTGCTGGGAGCGCGGATCCACCCGCATTACGGCGTGTTTGCACCCACCCGCTCCGAGTATTTAGAGCTGATTGCACAAGCACCGCTCCCGCAAGGGCCGGGCATGCTGGGTCATGCATTTGATATCGGCACAGGAACGGGCGTCATCGCCGCGCTGCTGCTCAAGCGTGGACTGACGCACGTCACCGCGACGGACACGCAGGCGCGCGCCCTGGACTGCGCC
>CAMAYM010000124.1 GCA_945862495.1 Bordetella parapertussis
AGGGCGTGTTGATCCTGACGGACTTGCCTGGTGCAACCCCTTCAAATATTGCGGTAGCGGCTTCTGGTCTTGCGCAAGCGCAAGGCGTCATTTGCCGAGTTTTAGGCGGCGTCAATGCGTCGATGTTGCTCAAAGCCATTAACTACCGCGATGCAGCTTTGGATGTCGTGATCGAGAAAGCACTCGCGGGTGCCACACAAGCCGTGTTACGTGTAGACTAACGTAATCCGCGTGAGCTAACCCCCTATTCTTTATTTTTGATATGCCTGATCTCGATATCGTCGTGTCCAATAAGCTTGGCTTGCATGCCCGTGCAGCAGCCAAACTGACTCAGCTTGCGGGTCAGTTCAGTAGTGAAATTTTCATCTCTAAAGGCGCTCAGCGCGTCAATGCCAAAAGCATTATGGGCGTTATGATGCTGGCCGCAGGGATGCGAACCACTGTCAAAGTTGAAGCCAACGGCAGTGATGCTGAGCGCGCACTTGACGCCATTCATACATTATTCGATGACAAATTCGGCGAAGGCGAATAAGTCCTCTGGCGATGCACGACCAGGGCCAATGCTTTGCTTGTATGGGCAGGGTGCGGCGCGTGGGTATGCGATAGGTCGCGCATTGGTGATGGGAGCTGCGGCACTCGAAGTCGCTCACTACAGAGTTCATCCTTCAGGCGTGCCTGCTGAGCAAGCACGCTTGAGTCGTGCCTTGGAAACGACTCGCCAAGAAATGCTCGAGTTAGCTGAGACTTTACCTGAAGATGCACCTCGCGAATTAGGTGCACTGCTGAGTGTCCATGGGATGCTGCTTTCAGATCCTTTGCTAGCTGATGAAGCACTAAGTTTGATCGCTGATAAGCACTACAACGCAGAATGGGCGCTGACTACTCAAGGGCAGATTCTGGGTGAGCAGTTTGCCGCCATGGAAGATGAATATCTGCGTGAGCGCGGAGCGGATGTCCGGCATGTGATCGAACGGGTCCTACATGTTTTGTCAGGCTCGAGTACCTTAAGCCCCTTTGATCTCGTCGGAAATATTGACGAACCCTTAATTGTGATCGCACACGATATTTCGCCTGCTGACATGATTCGTTTGCGCGGCGGACGTTTCGCTGGTTTTGCAACCGACCTTGGTGGCGCAACATCTCATACCGCAATTGTTGCGCGTAGCTTATCTGTTCCCGCTGTGGTTGCGCTTGGCCATGCACGCAGTGTGTTGCGCGATGGCGATCTGGTGATTATCGATGGTATTCAAGGCGTCTTGATTGTCAACCCATCTCCGCTTGCACTTGAACAATATAAAAAAATGCAAGAGCAGTATCTGGACGATCGCGTTACGCTGGCTGCACTTAAAGACGTGCCTGCTGTAACGCTTGATGGTTTGGATATTTCTCTTCAGGCCAATATCGAATTGCCCGAAGAAGTTGAATTAGCATTAGCGAACGGAGCGAATGGTATTGGTTTATTTCGTAGTGAATTTTTATTTATAGGGCGCAGCGAATTACCGAGCGAAGAAGAGCAATATTTGGCGTATACCTCAGTTGTCAAAGCCATGCAAAATAGACCCGTGACGATTCGAACATTAGATGTAGGTGCGGACAAGGCACTGGATGGCGAGGCAACGGTTGCGACGAATCCAGCTTTAGGTTTGCGCGCGATTCGTTATTGTCTTGCTCACCCTGATTTGTTTGCAACGCAACTCCGAGCGATTTTGAGAGCCTCTGCCTATGGATCGGTGCGTATTTTGATTCCGATGGTCGCGCACATGCATGAAGTGGTGGCAGCCAAAGCCGCTATCGCATCCGCCAAGCGGGAGCTTGACGACAGAGGTCAAGCCTATGCAGATAAGATTGAAGTGGGTTGCATGGTAGAAATTCCTGCAACTGCGATTGCAATTGATCCGTTTGCAGATGCGTTAGATTTTTTATCGATCGGCACGAACGATTTGATTCAATACACCCTCGCAATTGATCGTGCGGATAATGAAGTCTCTGCACTGTACGATCCATTACACCCGGCCGTTCTTAAGCTCATCGCAAATACGATTAATGCAGGTATCCGTACGGGTATTCCAGTCGCGGTGTGCGGTGAAATGGCAGGTGACCCTAAGCTCACTCGTTTATTACTCGGCTTAGGCTTAACGCATTTCTCAATGCATCCGCAACAACTGCTTGACGTCAAGCGTGAGATCCGCCGCGGTCATTCCAATGCCTTACGTCAGCAAGTCGCAACTGCTCTCAATCGCCATAGCACCATTGATCCCTCAGTGCTTCAATAAATCACTTTAAAAAATGAAAAATCGCCACATGTGTAGAGAGCACATTTGGCGATTTTTTTTACCCAAAAATTTTATCCGCTCAAGCGATTGATTTTTCGCGGAGTCTATCAATCAAAGGAGTTTAGCGATGATAGGCTGACTCACCATGCGAGGTGATATCTAGACCTTCGCGTTCCATGTCCTCGCTGACACGCAGACCGCACATCAGATCTGCAATCTTGAACGATACATAAGCAACAACGCCGGACCAGATGATGGTGATAACAATGCCTTCAAGCTGCACTAGCAACTGATTACCAATGAGGCTGATCGAGTCTAGACCGAGGCCGCCGAGTGCTTTTGCGTTAAACACACCTACTAATACACCACCAACGATACCGCCCACACCATGGATACCGAACACGTCGAGTGAATCATCTACACCCAGCATGTGCTTCAGCCCGTTGACGCCCCAGACGCAGATGACGCCAGCTGAGATTCCAATGACTAAGGCACCCACAGGACCGACCAAGCCAGCTGCTGGTGTTACACCGACCAAGCCCGCTATGGCACCAGACGCTGCACCCAGCATGGATGGACGGCCTTTGATTGCCCACTCAGTAAATACCCACGCCATAATGGCACCCACTGTTGCAATGAGGGTATTGAACAAGGCAAGGGCGGCAACTTCGTTTGCAGCGAGTGAAGAACCCGCGTTAAAACCAAACCAGCCTACCCACAATAATGCCGCACCCGTCATCGTCATGGGGAGGTTGTGGGGTTGCATCGCTTCTTTGCCATATCCCAAACGCTTGCCGACCACAAAGGCACCGACTAGCGCAGCGATACCCGCATTGATATGCACTACGGTACCGCCTGCAAAGTCCAGCGCACCTTTTTCAGCAAGCAGTCCTTTGGAGGTTTCTGTCGTGAACCAGATCATGTGGGCTACAGGGATGTAAGCGAACGTGAACCAGAGCACCGTAAAAACTAGGACGGCTGAAAATCTCGCACGTTCTGCGAATGCCCCTACGATCAGTGCGCAGGTAATTCCCACGAATGTGGCCTGGAACGCAGCGTACAGAAACTCAGGGATGGAACCCGTCATGGAGTACTTCCCGTCCTCAGGGTTAAACATTCCACTAAAGAAAGAGCGAGAGAAACCACCTACAAAGGCATTACCTTCTGTGAAGGTGAGGGAATAGCCATAAGCAAACCACAGTAAGACTGCGACCGCGAACGTGCACATGACCTGCATCAGTACGGAAAGGACATTTTTCGAACGAACCAAGCCGCCGTAAAACAAAGCTAAGCCCGGTACAACCATCAGAAGAACGAGCAGGGTTGAAACACCTACCCATGCGATATCGGCTTTATCCATTTTTTAATGCTCCATTGATTCAATAAATTTAGAGTGCAGCGTCGCCGGTTTCGCCGGTTCGGATTCTGATGACTTGCTCGAGTGGAGCGATAAATATTTTCCCGTCACCGATCTTGCCTGTCCGTGCGGCTTGTTCAATTACTTCGATAGCTTGATCGACTAGATGGTCAGCCACTGCAGCTTCGACACGCAGTTTTGGCAAAAAATCGACCGCATATTCAGCACCTCGGTAGAGTTCTGTATGCCCCTTTTGACGGCCAAAACCTTTGACTTCTGTGACGGTAAGTCCCTGAACGCCAAGCGTTGAGAGGGCGACTCGGACCTCGTCAAGCTTAAAAGGTTTGATAATGGCAATGATGAGCTTCATAAATGTTTCCTCGATAAAAGGGTTCGTATCAAGGAATAAGCAAAAGTCGTGCCAACTTTTTTACTTTTAAAATAGACAGTATTGGTGCCGCATTGATAATTTAAGTACTAAACAAGCTTTATCGGATCAAATTTATGCCTTAACAAAGAACGAAAATGGTGCATACACCCTCTTTGTGCACCAAAGTGGTGCACTTTGTTTCGTCGAGTACCTAAAAGAAAAAGAAATGGATTTTTTTAACAAAGCCTGATGCACATCATTCCGCTCTTTTGCAACAGCATCTAAACTTAGTAAATCTTATTAGGAGTCCATCATGATGAAGGCAAATGCGTGGTTTGAAGAGTTTCAAAAAAATATCTCTGAACTCATAGCAAAGAGTCCAGCCGCAGATATTGAACGCAACGTCAAAGCCTTTATGGGGCAGGCGTTTAATCGAATGGACCTTGTGACCCGAGAAGAGTTCGATGTGCAGGCGGATTTGCTGAGCCGCGCACAGGTTCGCATCGACGCACTCGAACAGCAGTTGCATGTGCTCGAAGCACGTGTTGCCGCGCTAGATAGCTCCGAATAAAGCAGTCTTCTTATTACGTTATCTAAAGGGTCTTGGAGAAATGCTGTGTGCTGCAGTGTTTTCCGAGGTAGACTTTTTTAGCCTGGGCCCCTCTCATGCTTAAACGCCCGCTGCATAATTTGCAGTTTGGGGCGCTTCATGTCTCTTGCCGTTTTATTGAGTCGTTCACTTGTGGGTTTAGATGCACCCACCGTGCGCGTAGAAATCCATTTAGCAAGCGGTCTTCCTAGTTTTGGCATTGTTGGCTTGGCGGATGCAGAGGTACGCGAAAGTCGCGAGCGCGTACGCGCTGCGATTTTGAGCAGCGGTTTTGAGTTTCCGTTGGGTCGCCTGACGGTCAATCTTTCCCCAGCTGATATTCCCAAAGAGTCTGGACGTTTTGATCTCCCCATTGCGCTGGGTGTTTTGTTGGTGTCCGGTCAGGCCACTGCGCGCTGCGCATCTGTAATGTCTAACTTGGTGTTGGCGGGTGAGCTCTCCTTGACCGGTGCGCTTGTCTCGACAAGAGGGGCACTCGCGATTGCCTTGGCTGTTGCGCGGACCCATCGGCAGGCGACCTTGCTGTTACCCATGTTGGATGCAGAAGATGCGTCGCGGGTGCCTGGCATTTCTGTATTGGGGGCAACAAGCTTGGCTGAAGTGGTTACCCACCTCAATGGCACGCGTCCCTTGTTGCCTGTGACACCTTCAATTTCTCTGCCGCGATCCACCGAGCACCCCTGCCTATCTGATTTGCGTGGTCAGTTATTGGCACGAAGAGCCTTGGAGCTTGCCGCGGCAGGTGGTCACAGTATCTTGCTCTCGGGTACGCCGGGGGTGGGGAAAAGCATGTTAGCGAGACGTTTGCCAGGTATTTTGCCTGACCTCACGGAGTCAGAGTCACTCGAGGTTGCAGCGATTGCGACTTTTGCAGGTGTTTCACAATCCTTGAGTTGTGTTCGTCCATTTAGAAGCCCTCACCACTCTGCCTCATTGGCTGCAATGATTGGTGGCGGTCTGAAGCCTCGTCCAGGGGAGGTTTCGCTTGCGCATCGGGGGGTGTTGTTGATGGACGAATTACCAGAGTTTGAGCGCCGGGTTCGCGAAGCGCTTCGAGAACCCCTTGAAAATTATGAGATTGCGCTGGCGCGTGCCAATATTAAAGTGGTGTACCCCGCTGATTTTCAGCTGATTGCGACGATGAATCCGTGTCCCTGCGGTTGGAATGGTCACCCAAAGCGTGCGTGCAAGTGTCGAGCCGAACAAATACTGACTTACCAGTCGCGGGTTTCGGGGCCGTTAATGGACCGGATTGATTTGCAGGTGTACGTGACACAGGAAAAAGAAAAATGGCTGGATTTGCAAGTCGGAGAGGGCTCTGCTGTGGTGCGCAAACGCGTGTGCTCAGCCTGGGCGAGACAGAAAAACAGACAGGGCGGACTCAACGCACGTTTGGATGATGCCGCGCTAGAGGCACACTGCGCGATGTCCTCAGGTGCCAAAACACTGTTAGAAAAGCTCATGGACCGGTATGATCTGACTGCTCGCTCGATTCAGCGCGTTCGCCGCGTTTCCCGCACGATTGCGGATCTAGACGAACAAATATCGATAGATACCCAGCACGTTGCCGAGGCATTTCAATATCGGTTCAAAGCGTCGTGAAACGTTTTATCACTCCAGATAGAGCCAAGTGCTGCAAATAATAAAAATATGTCATATAATCAAAGACTTTCACGGAAAAACTATCCGAGAAAATATAAAAAATCAGTACGCTTAGGTTAACAAGAACTGAAAGTATGGTTCGGCTTTTATGGTCGGATCCGCTTTTCAGGGCACCTGCAGGGTACAAATTTAAGTAACAGGAATTGATATGCCCAAGATGAAGACCAAGAAAAGTGCTGCAAAGCGCTTTCAGGTTCGCGGCAGCGGATCGATCAAGCGAGGCCAGGCTTTCAAACGCCACATCCTCACCAAGAAAACCACCAAGAACAAGCGCCAGTTGCGCGGTTCAGCAGCGGTCGACAAAACAAACGTGGCTTCAGTTAAAGCCATGATGCCTTTTGCTTGATAGGAGATAAACAATGCCTCGCGTAAAACGTGGTGTAACGGCCAGAGCCCGTCACAAAAAAGTTATTACAGCAGCAAAAGGTTATCGCGGTCGCCGCGGTAATGTGTTCCGTATCGCCAAACAGGCGGTCATGCGCGCAGGTCAGTATGCCTACCGTGATCGTCGCAACAAAAAGCGTACATTCCGTGCACTGTGGATCACGCGTATCAACGCGGCCGTCCGCGAGCATGGCGTGACATACAGCGTGTTTGTTGCGGGTCTGAAGAAAGCGGCTATCGAACTCGATCGCAAGGTCTTGGCAGATATGGCCGTTCATGACAAGGCAGGTTTTGCTGCCGTCGTCAATCAGGTCAAATCTGTGTTGGCTGCCTAAGCACTGATTAGATGTATCTGCAAACGGGGCCTCTTGGGCTCCGTTTGCATTTTTAAGCTTCGTTTCTCTAAGGT
>CAMAYM010000125.1 GCA_945862495.1 Bordetella parapertussis
CAGGACGCTGCTTTTCCAGGGATCGGATCCACTCCTCTTCAATGCGGGTGGTCCACTTGGCAGCAAAGAAACCTGCCGTAGCCAGACTCATCAAAGCATCCGTCATCGCCAGCGGATACAAGACGCATGCATCCAGCAGCGCCGTATAGCGGGCATGCCCAGCCATCAGTAATCCAATCCCAACTCTTTGGCGTTGTCAGCCATTCGCTCAAGTGCATTGGCCTGCTGCGCGCGCATCTTTTGCGCATATGCCAACAGGTCTTCCAAGGCAATACGACGGTGCGAGCCCACTTTTCGATGCGGAAGGCGCCCGGCCTCCATTTCCTTGATCACAAACGGCCGAGAGACGTTCAGGAAATTGGCGGCTTCGACCGTCGTGAATTCTTGCTCGGTCGGCATCAGCACGATGGGACGCCCTTCGCTCATGGCTCCCAGCAATTGCCCAATCAGCTTGAGGGCTGCAGGCGGCACCTCGACGGTGGGATGCTCCCCTGTGTCCGTGGTCAGCGTGATGGCTGCAGCACGCGAATGGTCGAGTGACGCCATGATGCAGCGCTGAGCCACCCTGACCATCTCCTTGTCCTTGGCATTCAGCGGCGGGGGAGCAACCTCCCGAACACGATCAATCGTACGCATGTCTTTCTCCTGTCTTGTCTGCCACGTCACAGCCGTGGTTATCTCGCACAGGATAGCACACCAAGTGCAACAAATGCAGCAAGTGAATCACTTGCTTTCGCAACATGAGGACAGATCTCGCCGAATCGCTTGGCTTTCATGGCAAACAGCGCGTTCATAGAGGTCTGGCAACACCTACGGAAGGACCCACCATGGACGGACGATGCATCTCCCAAAACGAGCTGGCCCAGCGCCGGCAGGTCAGCGAAGCCACCTTGGAGCGCTGGCGTTCACAGCGCAAGGGCCCTCAATTTTTGAGACTGGGTGGCCAGGTGCGCTACCGGCTTGTGGACGTGGAATCCTACGAATGCGAAAGGATGGAAGTTTTCGGCACCGGCCAAAACAATTTAAAAGCACTCATTTCGCCAGTGCAGACGGACAAAAACAGTTCGAGAAATCAACTGCCTACCATCTGAACGTGAGGGCTCCTGATGGCAGGTGGGGAGCGTTGAGTACACCTGCGGGTTTTTGGTCCAGAGGCGACCCGTTTCAAACCAACCCTCAAAGCTCTTGGGTCATGCTGGGGGTCAGTGAGGAAAGATTGGGGTTATTGTCCACTGCCCAACATTCCCCGTGCACTCTGCATCAGCCAGGCTGAGCCGCGTGCTGCAACACCTCGGTCGCCCATTGGTTCAGGCTTTTGCCGGCGGCCTGCGCAGCAACGAGCGCGCGACCATGGATTTCAGGGGGTACGCGTAACAAGAGCTTGCCAGATGCGGGCTTCTCGGGGTGTAGGCCATGTTCCTTGCAGTCGGCAAGATAGTCCTTGATCGCATGCTCGAATTCCGTACGCAATTGGGCAACCGTCTCGCCGTGAAAGCTGATTATGTTGCGTATTCCGAGAATGCGTCCCGCAAAAATGTTGTCCCGTTCGTCATATTCGACGCGCGCGGTATAACCCTTGTAAGTCATAGTGTTCATTGCTGCACTCCTGCACGTTCCAATAATTCCCGAGCTTCCTCCACCTGATACCGCTTAGCCTCCTTGCCCGGATGTGGCCGATGACAGCGCCACTGCGTGCCATTGAGTTCAATCCTGACGCGTGAGCCCTCGCGCTCTAAAACGGAGCCGCCCAGCGCTTTGATCAGCGCCTCAATGTCTGCGAACACGATCGATGCCGACGTCGGGCGAGTAACGATCGCAGCAAGCGTCTTACGGTGTTTGGTGTTCATGGCCTATGCTATCACGAAACGATATCAAATCAAGTCCCAAACATCCCGTCTGTGCTGCCGCCTGACATGCGCCCCCATAATCAGGCACTTTTTTGCCCATGCTCGTTTGGCTCTTCGCGCTGGTCACGGTCTTGCTCGTGACACCCGCGCTCTTCGCCTTGATCCTACTGGCCAGACGCCTACACCGGAAAAAACGCCAAGGCTTCGGACGTCGTCCCGCTCCAGATCCGACCACCGTTGCCGCCCCTGCACCCCTGACCCGGGAAAAGCCTGACTGGGTTGTGCAGGAGGTGCTGCGCCTCAAGACCCTGATGGGCAAGCAGGTCGGTTGCCGCAAAGTGGCTGACACCTTCAACCGGTTGCATGCGCCAACACGAGTCGGCAAATCCTTTGTCAGCAACACCATCCGCAACCACCAGTACGCGCTACTCAACATTTCCCGCGATCTGCGCAACAAGCGCCCTGCACCGGTGAGTGTCAACAGCGTCTGGGGCGTTGACCTGGCTTTTGTGCGAGACCACTGTGGCGCACCACGCCCCGTTCTGGGCATCGTCGATCACGGCTCGCGCGTCTGCACCCGATTGGCGGCAGTGATCAACAAGCGCAGCTGGACGCTGATCGGCCACTTGTGCCTGGCCATCGGCCAGCATGGCAAACCCCACGCCATCCGCACCGACAACGAACTGGTCTTCAAAAGCGCTGTGTTCAAGACCTTCCTGAAGTTGGTCGGCATTCGTCACCAGCGAATTCCAGTCTGCGCCCCCTGGTGCAACGGCCACATCGAAAGCTTCTTTGGTCGGATCAAACCGTTCATCGGGCAGATCCATATTCACAGCCCAGCCGGTTTGCAAAATGCGCTCAACGAGATGCGACACTTTTTCAATCACGTTCGCACCCATCAAAACCTCGCAGGCCTGACGCCAGCAGAAGCATCGGCAGGACTCACCCCGACTGACCTTGCGCAAACACCACCCAAATCAACCCAGCTCGTTCAGGCACTGGACGGTCTACTGGTGGGCTATCACATCCGAAGATGACGACTCATAATCCTCCAAAAAACACACTGTCCAGCTAATCGGAGGATTTCGCCTGGCCATCCAATTTTGATCACCAATGAAAGTTATTGATAGGCGATTTTTTACTTCTTTTAGTTATATAAAAACAGGTGGATCACGCCTGATTTTTTGAAAATCGGGTCAAAACCGTCGTGGGAAAGTGCTTCGGACACTTGGACACGTCACCGCATCACGGACACGCTGTCCAAGAAGATGGTGCGCAAGGTCAAAAACCGGTGGGACATAGAGGTTTGGCCTTGGGATCGTCCCGGATTCAACCGCCCCGCATCTCCCATTTCCAAGCATGTTCAATGATGGTGGCTAAATCTGCATACTGCGGCTGCCAACCCAGCTTCTCGCGGGCTAGACGCGAATCAGCAACCAATCGAGCTGGATCGCCATCACGGCGAGCACCACTCACCACTGAAATTTCGCGACCAGTAACTCGCTCGGCGGTCTCAATGACTTCCTGTACCGAGAACCCATTGCCATTGCCCAGGTTGTAGGACTCGCTATCCGCACCGTTCATTAGTGACACCAATGCCAACCAGTGAGCAGAGCAAAGGTCTTGAATGTGGATGTAGTCGCGAATGCATGTGCCGTCTGGCGTGTCGTAGTCACGGCCGAAAACAGAAATACTTGGGCGCTTGCCGGATGCGGCTTGAAGCACCAGCGGAATCAAATGCGTTTCGGGGTCATGCCGCTCACCCAACTGCCCTTCAGGGTCAGCACCCGCCGCATTGAAATAACGCAAGCAAACCGACTTAAAGCCGTAGGCTCTTTCGTAGTCCGCCAACGCCTGCTCAACCATCAGCTTGGTGCGGCCATAAGGGTTGATGGGCTGCTGCGGGTGCCGCTCATCAATCGGTGTGTACTGTGGCTCCCCAAATGTGGCAGCGGTCGATGAGAAGATGAATTTGTTCACCCCATGCGCACGCATCGCATCCAACAGGCCCAGCGTGTAAGTGACGTTGTTGCGGTAGTACTTGTCTGGGTGCTGGACAGACTCGCCCACCTGGATCAAAGAGGCGAAGTGTATGACCGCATCAAAACCACGCGACAGCACAGCCTCCAACACAGCACGGTCGCCAAAGTTACCCTGCACCAAATCGCCGCACAGCACCGCATCGAGGTGCCCGCTGGACAGGTCATCCAAGGTGGTGACGCTGCAACCCAGTTGGCCAAGTAGCTTGACCATATGGGACCCAATGTAACCAGCCCCTCCAATGACGAGCACCCGAAGTTTCATATGGTGTGATATTGTCATTCGAAGCACTCAGCATCATTTAGCAAAATCGCTGTCGCGTCTTTGCCTGACAACCTCGGCTCGCCCTCTAAAGGCCACTGAATGCCAACTGCCGGGTCGCACCACAGCAAGCTGCGCTCGTGTTCGGGCGAGTAGTAGTCAGTCGTCTTGTACAAAAATTGCGCCCGCTCACTCAGTACCAAAAAGCCATGCGCAAAGCCCGGTGGAATCCACAACTGGCGACGGTTATCTGCACTTAGATTCGTACCCGCCCACTTTCCGAAGGTAGCCGAGGATCGGCGTAAATCCACCGCCACATCAAACACCTCACCCTCTGTCACCCGTACCAACTTTCCCTGGGCATGCTGAATCTGGTAATGAAGTCCACGCAACACACCACGAGTAGACATGCTGTGGTTGTCCTGCACAAACGACACATCCAGTCCAGTCGCTAGCCTGAAATCCCGTGCATTGAACGACTCGAAAAAGAACCCCCTCGGCTCACCAAAAACCTTGGGCTCCAGAATCAAAACGTCGGCAATAGCGGCAGGGGTAATGAGATAGGACATCGAGAAAAACTTTCAAACACAGCAGAACATACAGTTGGCCGTACGCGCACCAAACACCGCAGAATGTACTCACGCCACTTTCTGAAGCAAAACCGCACCGTGATAGCCGATCAGATTTGCCCCATGCTGGCGGTACAGCACCAGGCTTTCCGACAATTCACATCGCTTGCAGCCCACAGCCGCCAAGTCACATAGCAGTTCATCGTGCGCCTCAACATTGAACCCGGGGCGCGACATAACATCACGAACACTGGCGAAAAATTTTCGAGACACCGCAAGCGCAAAACCTGGATAAAAGTTCTCACGAACTTCATCCGCTTCAAAGCACCTATCCACATCAATGTCTGGATAGCGTTTACCCGTACGCATTAAGCGTGCATCAGACACTTCCGCTGAATGGGCTACAAAGTCAGCCTGCAAATGCTCAAACGCCTTGCGCAGTCGTTCCAACTTGGCTGGCAACCAGACATCGTCCTGATCAGAAAAAGAGATCACATCCCCCGAGCACAAACTGGCCGCTTTGAGAAAGTTCATGCCATACCCTAGACGCTGCTCGTTGCGATGGACTGACACCGGAAACGGTGCCACGCCCGCAAACCACTCCAGAATTGCTGAGGTCTCATCGGTCGAACCATCATCAGTGACAACCAGCTCTGCTGGCAAAAAGGTTTGTTCGACCAAGCTTGCCAACTGCTCTTTCAGAAACCGAGCCCCATTGAAGGTGGCCAATGCAATCGAAATTTTCAAACCAGCCACAAAGCTTCAACCTTGGAGTATGCTGACCAGGTATTGCCCATAACCGGTCTTACTATATGGGTGTGCTAGTGCCATTACCTGCTCCGCACCAATCCAGCCTTGTCTATATGCGATCTCTTCGGGGCACGACACCATCAATCCCTGACGTTTTTGCAAGGTCGCAATGAAACTAGCTGCTTCGAGCAAGCTGTCGTGTGTGCCAGTATCTAACCAAGCAAAACCACGGCGCATCACCTCTACGTTGAGCTGTCCCATCTCCAGATAACGCTTATTCACATCAGTGATTTCCAACTCCCCGCGGGCTGACGGACGGATACTGGCGGCAATATCGCACACCTGCTTATCGTAAAAATATAAACCCGTTACAGCAAAACGGCTCTTGGGTACCACAGGCTTTTCTTCAATGCTGATGGCACGCTGCTTGGCATCGAACTCCACCACGCCATATCGCTCCGGATCATGAACATGGTAGGCAAATACACTAGCACCGGTCGCACGTTCATTCGCATCCGCCAACAAACTGCCAAGTTCATGCCCATAATAAATGTTGTCCCCCAGCACTAGCGCGCTAGTGTCACGCCCCACAAAGTCCTTGCCAAGGATGAAGGCTTGCGCCAGCCCGTCCGGACTAGGCTGCACTGCGTACTGAATGTTCATGCCCCAGTGGGCACCGTCACCTAGTAGTTCGGCAAAGCGCGGCGTGTCTTGCGGGGTACTGATCAAGAGCACATCGCGAATGCCGCTCAGCATTAGCGTGCTGAGTGGGTAGTACACCATTGGCTTGTCGTACACCGGCATCAGCTGCTTGCTTACCGCCTGCGTGACAGGATACAACCGAGTACCAGACCCACCTGCCAGAATAATGCCTTTACGTGTCATGCGGAAGCTCCCTCATATTGTTTGGCCACCCATTCGCGGTATGCACCACTTTGAACATTTGCTACCCACTCTGGGTTATCCAGATACCACTACACCGTCTTACGGATGACCACTGGCTCGTCAGAGCAGGCTAACCAGTCGAGTATAAAGTTAGCTCCGATGAACCCGGCGCCACCGGTTATAATAATCATTACAAAATATAAATTAAATATTTAGTTTAAAAACTTAATCGTTACTTCTCATCCAGTCGCAAGTAATGCGAACACCATCACCAACATTAAACGGCAAGTCCCCTGTTAATTTCTCAAGTGGCTCAGTATCATGTACCGCCTCAGTTAGCATATTAGTCAATCTAAAGCTAGTAAGAGG
>CAMAYM010000126.1 GCA_945862495.1 Bordetella parapertussis
CATTGCCTCGATGAGGCGATCAAGATGCTCGATGTGTGGCAAAACCGTGCCCAAAAAACGCACTTCAGTGTTTGCAATAATCGCAATGGTGGGAAAATTTTCGACATCCTCGTCCCCAAGAAGCTCGGGGTGATCTTCAATATCTACCCAAACAAAACAGGCTTGAGGATGTTGAGTGGCCAGCTCTGTAAATTTGGGTTGATACGCGTTGCAGGTATCGCACCAGGCTGCACAAAAGCACAGTACCAGCGTGGTCTCGAAAGAGGCAAGCCGTTGGGTCAGGGCAGGGGTGTCAGGAAAATAACAAGTCATGTCAGCGCAAGACAAAATGATTGTCTATGATAGCCGGATTGAATGAATTGCAGTCTGACTTTTGTTAGACGCCTCTTGGATTGACATCATGCAACAGCCGTATTCAGTTTCGCCGCCCTCCGCGCCCCGCACCGTCTCCGTTGGGCTGTCGGGTGTGGGTCAAGCCTTTTGGCGTGCACTTGTGTCACAGGCACATCCGCGGATGCTCTTCGCGCTCTTGATGCCATTTTTGATCATGCTGGTGGGCGCGATTCTTTTAATGTTGTTCGCGCTCAGCCCGTTGAAAATGTGGCTTAACCAGATGTTGAGCGAAACGTCCGCGTTGATCACGGCCAATGAATGGCTGGCGTCAAAAGGTTTGTTTTCTCTGGATGTAATTCAATCCTCCCTGGTCTTTTTTGTTGTCTTGATGGTGCTCTTGCCGATCTCTGGGATCTTGGGACTCGCTGTCGCAGCAATTTTTGTCATGCCGCTTGTCGTGACGCACGTCTCGCGTCAACATTTTCCAGGTCTTGCGCTGCAAGGACAAAATGCGCTTGTAGTGAGCGTCTGGAATGCGGTGTGGGTCAGTGTGGTGTTCGTGCTGGGTTGGATCCTGACCTTGCCCTTTTGGTTGTTTCCACCACTCGGACTGCTCGTGTCTTTACTTTGGTGGACGTTTGCTTTTTCGCGCATTATGCGCATCGATGCGATTGTTGAGCATGCGACGACCCAAGAGCGTGTCCTGCTCATCGAACGTAACGGCACTGGTTTTTGGACGATTGGTATGTGTTGCGCCGTCGTCAATTTAGTCCCCCCGGCGTGGATTTTTCTGCCTGTCTTTTCGGGTCTGGTTTACACCCATTATGGTTTGGACGCCTTGCAGCGCCTGAGAGCAGAAAAAACCTTGGATATCTGAGTCCTGATTTCTTTCTTTGCACAAAAGGCCGAGTCATTTTTGTGCTGAAATACGGGGTAATTTCGCTGAATTTTTAATGGAAAGCACATGTCGGGACCTCAAGACAAAGCACGTTTTGGTTTAATCGTTGTCGGTGATGAGATTTTGTCAGGCCGTCGACAGGACAAACATTTCCCCAAGGTCGTCGAGCTTTTGGGTGCCCGCGGTTTACAGCTTTCATGGGTAGAAATTCTGTCGGATGACCGCGCAACGCTGACCGAAGCCTTGACGCGTAGTTTTGCTGGAAATGACATTGTGTTTTGTTGCGGCGGCATCGGTGCCACGCCCGATGACCATACCCGTCAGGCTGCCGCTGCTGCACTTGGACGCCCTTTGGTATTGCATCCCTTTGCACTTGAGCAAATCACCATTCGCTGTGAGGAAAATGCTGCAAAAGGGCAGGGCACTGCTGATATGACTGCCCCGGAAAACATCCAGCGCCTGCAAATGGGATATTTCCCAGAGGGTTGCGAGGCGGTGGTCAATCCGTTCAACCGCATCCCAGGGTTTCATATTCAAAACCATACGTTTGTTCCAGGCTTTCCTGTCATGGCATGGCCCATGCTTGAGGCCATCATCGATAGCCGGTATGCCCATTTGCACAACAAAGAAGACCGTACTGAACACTCTTTTATCGTCTACAGCATGCCTGAGTCGCGCATTACTCCGGCGCTTGAGGCGCTGGAGCAAAAGTGGCCGGGTGTGCGGGCCTTTAGTTTGCCTTCGGTCGGGGATGGTGGCGGCGTGCCACACATTGAGCTCGGCGTAAAAGGCGAGTCGGTGGTTGCGGCGGAGGCGCTTGCGTTTTTAAGAGCAGAAGCCTTGCGTTTGGGCGGTCGTTACGACCCTCCAGCCAAGTGATTTTTCACAATATGGGATAGAATATCCTCTGCTGCATTGCAATAGAGGACTTGTTCCATGAATTCATCTCATGCCGCCCGGCCGCAGGTTGCTGCCCAACACCAAACGGCAGTGTCAGTCGATTCGAACACATCAAATGCCTCGGGTGCCGGCCTGGGCATGGCGATTCAGGTGCTCGAGCGGGCGACCGCTTTATTGGATGCCTTAGCGGCTCAGCCCGATCCTGTGGCCTTAAAAGACTTGTCTAAGGCAACCGGCCTGCATTCTTCGACCGCACATCGTATTTTGAACGACCTCGTGCTGGGACGGTATGTGGATCGAGTCGACAGTGGTCTATATCAATTGGGGATGCGGCTCTTGGAGCTTGGTTCTCTCGTTAAAGGGCGGCTGAACGTCCGAGAAGCTGCACTGGATGCCATGCAAGCCTTGCACGCGCTTACAGGTCAAACAGTCAACCTGTCGGTCCAACAAAGCGATGAAATTGTGTATATCGACCGCGCTTGGAGTGAGCGTTCAGGTATGCAAGTGGTGCGCGCCATTGGTGGTCGAGCCCCTCTGCATTTGACCTCTAACGGCAAGCTATTTTTGTCGGCCGTCGATACGCGTCAAGTCCGTGCGTACGCCGCACGCACACATCTGGCGGGCAGTACGGCCAACAGTATCACCTCTCTTGAGGCGCTGGAGCGCGAACTTTCCTTGGTCCGTCAGAACGGCTTTGCCCGAGATAACGAAGAGCTCGAGCTGGGTGTGCGTTGTATTGCTGCGGGGATTTACGATGATGCGGGCAAGCTTGTCGCCGGGTTGTCTATTTCTGCACCCTCCGGTCGGCTCGAGGACGCCTGGATTCCACAACTGGTGGCCACGGCGGGCAAAATTTCAGAGGCACTTGGGTACGACGCAGGTCTGAGCGCATAGAAATTGTTGTTTTTGTGCATCGCAACAAAAAAATGTTGACTTAAGGATTAAGGGGTCTACAATAAGGTTTGTGCAGTGCAACAAAAGTTTCTTTGCCATGTTTGACCAAATGTACCCCCCAATTTCAGGAGCACACCATGTCCGCGATTCCTCAGCAAGTTTTAAACAGCCAGAAAGCAGCAATCGAAGCACTGGTTTCCATTCAGAGTTCAGTGTTCGGCGGCTTTGAAAAGCTTGTCGATTTAAACCTCAAAGCGATGAAAGCAACGCTTGACGATGTGTCTGACAAGTCACAGCAGGTTGCGAGCGTCAAAGACGCCCAAGAAGCTGTTGCGATGACATCCTCGCTTGTTCAGCCCAACGCAGAAAAAGCGATGGCGTACAGCAAGCATGTTTATGACATTGTTTCTACCGTTCAGGCAGACTTGGCCAAGCTTGGCGAAGCCCACCTTGCCGAAGGCAAAAAGAATATGCAAGATGCGATTGAGCAACTGACTCAACATGCACCTGCTGGTTCTGAAAGCGCCGTTGCCATGCTCAAAAACGGTTTGATGCAAGCCAACACTGCCTTCGATTCCATGACCAAAGCCGCTAAACAGGCTGCCGAAGTCGCTGAAAAGAATATGGCTGCTGCCACAAGCGCCACGTTCAAAGCAGCTGGCGAGGCTGCTGAGGTCGCCAAGTCCGCTACCCGTGGTCGTCGCGCTGCCTAATTTTCAAAACTTTAGCGAAACACGATTTTAGGTCGTTTCGCTAACGTCTTAGGCGATCAGGCAACAAAGCAGTCATAAAAAACCACCTCAGTTCATTGAGGTGGTTTTTCTTTGGGTCATCAAAAAAACTAACGTCGTTGACGGCCAATTTCTTTGGCACACTCGCCCACCAAGCTTGGGCCGCGATAGATCAACCCTGTGTAGAGCTGAACCGCATTGGCACCTGCTGCCATTTTTTCAGCAGCATGCTTTCCAGACATAATGCCGCCGACACCAATAATGGCGAAGTCAGCGCCCAGTTTGGCACGCAAGCGACCAATCACCTCGAGTGATCTGGCATGTAACGGTGCACCTGAAAGTCCGCCAGCTTCTTCGGCATATTTCTGACCTTGTACGGCCTCTCTTGAGAGCGTGGTGTTGGTCGCGATCACGCCATCGATGCCGTGGCGTGGCAAGACCTCTGCAATGATGTCGATTTGTTCCTCAGTCAAGTCTGGTGCAATTTTGACGGCGAGCGGTACACGTTTTTGATGCTGTTCGGCCAACGCCTCGCGTCGTGTGGCCAGTTGTGACAACAGTTGATCTAGCGCGTGCTCACCCTGAAGCGCTCTCAGATTATTAGTGTTGGGTGAAGAAATGTTGACGGTAATGTAGTCGGCATGCGGGTACACGCCAGACAGTCCAATCAGGTAATCATCTGCCGCTTGTTCAATCGGTGTGTCAGCATTTTTACCAATATTGAGGCCAATCACGCCGCCACGTTCACGCCAGGTGCTGCGTTGAACGTTCGCTAAAAAGGTGTCGAGCCCTTGGTTATTAAAGCCGAGTCGGTTAATGAGAGCTTCTGAGTCGGGCAGGCGGAACATGCGTGGTTTTGGATTGCCAGGTTGCGCACGCGGCGTCACCGTGCCGACTTCGATAAAACCAAAACCAAGATTGCCCATGGCATCGATATGCGCACCATTTTTGTCCAAGCCTGCCGCCAAGCCAACAGGATTTTGCAACGTTAACCCCATCAAGGTCGTCGGCACCAGAACTTGACTATGCATGAGTCCGCGTGTCAGGGAGCAATCATAGGCGCGCTGTAAGGCACCCAACGTCGCTTCATGTGCGGCTTCGGCATCCAAGGCAAACAGTGCATGACGTGCGAGAGGGTAGGCTTGAAATAAGATGGACATGTGACTCGGTGCCTTGGCGGTATGGTGATGAGGTGAAACAAGAAGGGTATTTTAACGGTCTGACTGCCATTGACCGTCAATCCTGTATTGCGCAGGCTTAAAGAGAGCCTTGTAGGCCATTTTTTCGCTGTTTTCGATCCAATATCCGAGATACAGCCAAGGTAGGTTCAGCTGTCGACATTGCTGAATCTGCCACAAAATGCCATAGGTCCCAAGACTGCCGGGGGTATCTGGATCGTAAAAGGTATAAACCGATGAAAGCCCTTGTTCCAGCACATCAATAATCGAGATCATTTGAAGCATGCCATCTTGATCTCGGAACTCTACCAATCGGGTATTGACTCGGCTGGCGAGCAGAAATTCACCATATTGCTGACGACTATCTTCATCCATGCCGCCTTGAGGGTGTCGGCGAGCTTGATAGCGAGAATAGAGTGCGTAATGCTCCTCAGACCAAGTCAGCTCCGCAACAAGCGGACGAAGATTTTTGTGGCGTTTGAGCGCACGCGTTTGTGTCCGGGTGGGTGCAAATTGATCAACACTGATTCTGACGGGTGTACACGCTTGACAGTCATCGCAGTGGGGGCGATAGGTAAATAAACCACTACGACGAAAACCCTGATCAATGAGTTGCGAATACGTATCGGATTGGATCAGATGTCCTGGAGCGGCCACTTGTGAGCGGGCCTGTCGCCCAGGCAGATAGCTGCACGGATAAGGAGCCGTGGCATAAAACTGCAAGGTGGCGAACGGTAGTTCCTTGATTTGGCTCATGCAAGACACCAGGGTTAACGACAGAACTGCATGCAGATGAGAATATTACAAATCATGGGGTTGTGGTCAGCGAATGCCATTGGCCTTGTAGGTCTAAGCGACCAGGCCGCCACACAATGTCTGGTTGCTTTACACGGGCAGTGACGTGAGCAAGAAATTCTGACCTTGGCACGACGGCAGCCCCAAGCGAGGCAAGATGGGCTGTTTTCATTTGACAGTCAATCCATTCCACACCGTTGTGCTTTAAAAAAGGAACCAAATGCGCAAAGGCGATTTTGGAGGCATCATCAACACGGCTAAACATCGACTCACCGAAAAACATGCGGCCGAGATTGACACCATACAAACCTCCGACGAGTTCACCGTTGACCCAGGTTTCTATGCTGTGCGCTTGACCCAGCAGATGCCACGCTTCATAGGCCAGCCTCATTTCTTGGGTAATCCACGTGCCGGGTTGCCCGTTTTGTGGGGGGCGCGCACAGGCGCGAATCACTGAACCAAAGGCGGTGTCAACAGTGACGACAACAGAAAAGTCTCCACCTGATTGAGCGCGCGCGATTTGTCGTAAACGCTTTTTGAGTGAGTGTGAGAGATGAAGGTCGTCGCACTTTAAAACCATGCGAGGATCGGGCGACCACCAAAGAGGAGGTTCGTTATCAGAGAACCAAGGGAAAATACCTTGGGTATAGGCCGTACGTAAACGTGCGATCGAAAGGTCTGCACCTGCGGCCACAAGGCCCGGAGGGTCTGTCAGCGCCTGCGTCACTGGTGGAAAAGGGGTGTCGAGATCGAGCCAGGTCAGATTCACAATAGCGCCTGAGTCCTCAACTGCGCGGGTCGGCTAGCGATTAAGCGCAAGCGAGTAATGATGCATCTCGAAATGTCCGTGGGCGCGATCACGAATGTAGTGTTTGAGTGAC
>CAMAYM010000127.1 GCA_945862495.1 Bordetella parapertussis
GGAGGCCATATCGTCCAGCATTAAATGATGCGAATCTGACATGAACTTAAAGTAGTTTCTTGGATTTGTTGCTAAAAGGTTGAGACATCATAGCTTCGAAAAAGAGATATCTCGACTTGTGGATAACTTTGGGGAAAACAATGTGCCCAGTCAATATTACATAGGCACTTTCTACTAGGGAAAACAGGGATTTAACGATTTTTAATCAATTATTTATATAAATATCAACAGGTTACAAGTCTATCGTAGAATTAACCTGCTAAATTTAGGGTTTTCTTCAGGTTTTTTACTGCTGTGCACAACTGCACCATTCTGATGCGGGAATACAGCTGTTTTTGTTTTAAAAGCCGCATGAATGCTCACTTTTATACGTATCGCCTATGTAATGTAGGGCTATACGCACGAACCTCATCGACCAAGACTCCAACGGCCTCAGGGGGGGTGAACTGAGAGATGCCGTGCCCCAGATTAAAGACATGCCCCCCCTTGTCGACAGGACCAAAATTATCCAACACGCGGCGTACTTCTTGGCGAATGGCGGGCTCTCCGCCAAACAGTGCAATCGGATCTAGGTTGCCTTGAAAGGCGACCGCATCAGAGACGCGTCGACGTGCAGCGGCGAGATCAACTGTCCAGTCCAAACCAACGGCATCCGCACCACAAGCCGCGATGGACTCAAGCCACTGGCCACCACCTTTGGTAAAGACGATCACTGGGACTGTGCGTCCCTCGTTTTCACGCTTTAGCGCGCTCACGACCTGCTTGGTGTATTGCAAAGAGAAATGTTGAAACAATCCATCTGCCAAGACGCCACCCCAACTGTCAAAAATCATCACGGCTTGCGCACCAGCATCGATTTGAGCATTGAGGTATTGAGCCGTCGTTTCTGCGTTGATCTGTAGGATACGATGTAACAAATCTGGTCGCGCGTACAGCATACTTTTGATCAGGCGGTAGTCGTCAGTGCCCTTGCCCTCAACCATATAGCAGGCGACAGTGAAAGGACTTCCCGCAAAACCAATGAGAGGAACGCTTCCATTTAGTTGACGACGAATCACGCGAACCGCATCAAAAACATACTGAAGTTTAGACATGTCGGGCACAGCAAGTTTTGCCACATCTTTTTCATCACGAATCGGATGGGCAAAACGGGGTCCCTCACCTTGGGCAAAGGAAAGACCTAAACCCATAGCGTCAGGTACAGTCAAAATATCCGAAAATAAAATAGCCGCATCCAGTGCAAAACGCTCGAGTGGCTGAAGGGTGACTTCAGCGGCATAGTCTGGATTTTGTGCAAGACCCATGAACGAACCTGCGCGCGCACGTGTTGCGTTGTACTCGGGCAAATAGCGACCCGCCTGTCGCATCAGCCAAGTGGGCGTGTACGGCACGGGTTGGCGCATCAGCGCACGTAACAACAAATCATTCTTTAAAGGCGTCACAGACACAGCATTCCTTTGTTCGGACAGTATGCAACCTCAGGCAGGCGCATAAATAATGCCCTCATTTTACCCTTCTCGAACTGCAGATCGGCAGCGGTTCATTTTCTAGCGCTTAAAGTCGTCCGCATCGATGTCATACTTGTGCATGAGTGCCCAAAACGCCCTGCGATGTTTGCCTGAATATCGAGAGGCCATCGCGATATTGCCTTTATTTTTCTCAAGTGCCTCAATAATATAACTACGCTCAAACTCTTCAACCAACTTCGCTTTGGCCACCTTGAGGTGACCTTGTGCATAAGGTTTGTCTGATTCATTCAATGCATGGACTGCTGACAGGCCATCACTTCTCTCATCATCTCCTTCGTAGGCTTGCCCCTTAGCCTCTATCCTTTGCTGTCTTTCTAGGTCACTTTCGGGCCCTTTGGGTAATCGCCCAGCCAATACATTACCCACGTGCGCGTCGGGAAGAATCGTTTTAGCAGCAGGTTTGCTTTTAGTCAGGTCAAGCCAGTCCCGCAAGCCTTCGTCACTCAACAAAGGCAGCACACCTCTTGCAATCGCTATAGTTTGACCATAATTGAGCGAAGGCTCTCTCAAACTACCGGGCCGCGGTACAGATGTCACGGTATGCAGCAATCTCGCCCTAAACTCATTTGGACATATTGGATAACGTACAAAATCAGACAGGCCCATTTCAAGCAAGTCCTGGATCGCGGCGGATCGAATGTCTTTAAGAATACCCAGTAAGGGTATGAATGGACCACGGGGGATCGCTGCAAGGGCTTGTCTCGACCATGCGAGGGTTTCCATTGAAACGGGCAACAACACCACGTCATACCGCCTGAGTCCAATAGAGGCTTGCGCGAGTGTCTCAACGGGAAGACTGACTGGGGAATCCGTTTCCAAATTATGCCGGAGGTCTAAATGATGCCCTGCCTCCCACTCAAGCGGATGTAACCGCACTCTATTGAGTCCAGGCTCTAGCGCCTTGAGCACTTTGGGCATCCATGACTGATGGGCGGCAAGAACTAAAACAGCGCAATCTATTTGCTGACGCATGGCAACTCACTCCGGAAACCTCCGAGAGTAGAGATTCAGAGCGTTCCTAGATATTCGGAATTCACACATTCGTATGACTACGCACCAGTCAAAAAAAAACACGCTCAAAAGCGTGTTTTTCTAACAGTCGTCCATGCAGATTACTGTTTGTTGGTCAGCTCACGAATTCTGCGGGCTGCATTTGCCTGGGCAGCCAACATATCGAGTTCGGCTTGCATGACGTCCATGCTTGCCTTATCTTTGACGTTAGCCAGTGCTTCTTGTGCAGCCAAACGCGCTGCTTCGGCTTTTTCGGCGTCCAGATCACCACCACGAATGGCGGTGTCTGACAAGACAGTGACATGACCTGGCTGAATTTCGAGAATACCGCCCGACACGAAGATTGACTCTTCTGAGTCATCTTCGAGGACAATACGCACAAGTCCAGGACGAATGCGTGAAATCAGAGGCGTGTGGCCAGGCAAAATACCCAACTCGCCCGACTCACCAGGCAAAACTACAAACTTTGCGACACCAGAGTACAGAGACTTTTCTGCACTGACGACGTCAACTTTGACGGTAGCCATGACGGATCCTTATTGGAGTTTCTTGGCTTTTTCGAAGGCTTCGTCGATCCCGCCAACCATGTAAAACGCTTGCTCAGGCAATGCATCGCACTCGCCTTCGACAATCATCTTAAAGCCACGCAGTGTTTCCGACAAAGGAACGTATTTACCGGGTGAACCCGTAAATACTTCAGCAACGTGGAATGGCTGTGACAAGAAACGCTGAATCTTACGTGCACGGGCAACAGCCTGCTTGTCCTCAGGAGACAATTCATCCATACCCAAAATCGCAATAATGTCGCGCAATTCTTTGTAACGCTGAAGTGTCTGCTGAACACCACGCGCAACGTTGTAGTGCTCTTCGCCCACGACGTTAGGATCAAGCTGGCGGCTGGTCGAGTCAAGTGGATCAACCGCTGGGTAAATACCAAGCGAAGCGATATCACGCGACAACACAACTGTTGAATCCAAGTGCTGGAATGTTGTAGCAGGCGATGGATCGGTTAAGTCGTCGGCAGGCACGTAGACGGCCTGAATCGAAGTAATCGAACCAGTCTTTGTAGAAGTAATACGCTCTTGGAGCACGCCCATCTCTTCGGCAAGCGTAGGCTGGTAACCCACCGCTGAAGGCATACGACCCAACAGCGCCGACACTTCAGTTCCGGCCAAGGTGTAGCGATAAATGTTATCCACAAAGAACAAGATGTCACGGCCTTCGTCACGGAATTTTTCAGCCATTGTCAGGCCAGTCAACGCCACGCGCAGACGGTTGCCTGGAGGCTCGTTCATCTGACCGAACACCATGGCGACTTTGTCCAACACATTGGACTCTTCCATCTCGTGGTAGAAGTCGTTACCTTCACGTGTACGCTCGCCCACACCCGCAAACACGGATAAACCGCTGTGCTGTTTAGCGATGTTATTGATGAGTTCCATCATGTTGACGGTTTTGCCTACACCCGCACCACCGAACAGACCAACCTTACCGCCTTTGGCGAAGGGGCACACCAGGTCAATCACCTTGATGCCTGTCTCAAGCAACTCAACCGAAGGTGAAAGCTCGTCAAATTTTGGGGCAGGCTGATGAATCGCGCGCAGCTCTGTACTGGCGATTGGACCTGCATCATCAATCGGGCGACCCAACACATCCATAATTCGGCCGAGGGTGCCTGTGCCGACCGGCACGGAGATCGGTGCGCCAGTCTTAGCGACAGCCATACCGCGCCGCAATCCGTCACTTGAACCCAGCGCAATGGTACGGACAACGCCGTCACCGAGTTGCTGCTGGACTTCAAAGGTCAAGCCTTTTTCAGCAAATGCCGAAGTGTCATCCGCTAGGGTGAGTGCCTCATAAATATGGGGCATGTTGTCGCGTGGAAACTGAATATCCACCACTGCGCCGATGCACTGAACGATGGTTCCGTTGCTCATGTCTGATCCTTGCTTGATAAAGTCTGATGGGATACCGGTAGGCAATCTAAAAATTAGACGGCCGCGGCGCCCCCCACGATTTCCGAAATTTCTTTAGTAATTGCTGCTTGGCGCGTCTTGTTATAGACGAGTTGCAAGTCACCAATCACCTTCTTAGCATTGTCCGAAGCTGCCTTCATGGCAACCATACGGGCAGACTGCTCTGATGCCATACTTTCTGCTACGCACTGAAACACAAGACCTTCGACGTAACGCTGCAACAACTCGTCAATCACGGTCTGAGCATCTGGCTCATACAGGTAATCCCAACCATGGTCGGCCGTAACGGCTGCACCGTCTTGACCTGTCGCCGATGAGGCGTGGTAAGGATCAACCAATTTGCCTGGCAAAGGCAAGAGACGCGTAAACGTTGGCTCTTGCTTCATCGTGTTGACGAACCGGTTCGTCGCGATATAAATCGCATCGATACGGCCAGCTAGAAAATCATCAAGCTGAACCTTAATCGCGCCAATCAGACGATCAAGCTCGGGCTGGTCACCCAAACCGATTTCCTGAGAAACGACATCTGCACCGATACGCGTCAGCACACCCAAACCTTTGTTACCAAACGCTGTGAATTGTGTGCGGATATTCTTGGCGCTGAATTCGCGCATGCGGTTAAATACCAAACGCATGATGTTTGTGTTTAGTCCACCGCACAAACCTTTGTCGGTTGAAACCACAACAATACCAACCGCTTTCAGATCGGTGCGTTCAACCAAGTACGGGTGTGTGTACTCGGGATTCGCTTCCATCAAATGGCTAGCAATTTCATACACTTTCGTGGCATAGGGACGGCCAGCACGCATCCTCTCCTGCGCTTTGCGCATTTTGGAGGCGGCTACCATTTCCATCGCCTTGGTGATCTTGCGCGTGTTTTGCACGCTCTTGATCTTTGTTCGAATTTCCTTGATTCCTGCCATCTCGCTTCCTGTGTCAGACCTGTGATTCAGGTTTCAGACCATCTGCTTTGCGCACAACCCAGCAATGAAGTCGGGTCGGCGCTATAGCGGGTTACTTAGTAGGTACCGTTCTTTTTGAAGTCAGTCAATGCGGCAACCAACTCTGCCTCATCGTCTTTCGACAACTCTTTCGTGCTTTCGATGCGCTCGATCATCGCAGCGTTTTTCGCCTTGAGATAGTCTTTGATACCTTTCTCAAAGGGCAGGACGCTGGAGACTTCGACATCGTCCAAGTAACCGTTATTCACAGCAAACAGGATCACGCCGAGTTCCCAAACTTGCAATGGCTGATATTGAGGCTGCTTGAGCAGCTCAACCACACGCTTACCGCGCTCGAGCTGACGACGTGTTGCATCGTCAAGGTCAGAAGCGAACTGCGCAAACGCTGCGAGTTCACGATACTGAGCCAAGTCAGTACGGATACCACCAGAAAGCTTCTTGATGATCTTAGTCTGCGCTGCACCGCCGACTCGCGACACCGAAATACCGGCGTTAATTGCGGGGCGAACACCTGCGTTAAACAAGTCTGTCTCAAGGAAGATCTGACCGTCAGTAATCGAAATCACGTTGGTTGGAACAAAGGCAGAAACGTCACCAGCCTGCGTTTCAATAATTGGCAAGGCTGTCAGTGAACCTGTCTTACCTGTTACTGCACCGTTGGTGAACTTTTCAACGTAGGCTTCATTGACGCGAGCGGCACGCTCAAGCAAACGTGAGTGGAGATAAAACACGTCACCAGGATACGCTTCACGACCTGGAGGACGACGCAGAAGCAATGAAACCTGACGGTAAGCAATCGCTTGCTTGGTCAAGTCATCATAAACAATCAGCGCGTCTTCGCCGCGATCGCGGAAGTATTCGCCCATCGTGCAACCAGAGTATGCTGACAAATACTGCATCGCAGCGGAGTCAGAGGCAGTAGCAGCCACAATGATTGTGTAATCAAGCGCGCCAAACTCTTCGAGTTTGCGCAGCACGTTATTGACTGTAGAAGCCTTTTGACCAATCGCGACATAGACGCACTTTACGCCCTTGCCTTTCTGGTTAATGATGGCATCAACCGCCACAGCTGTCTTACCAGTCTGGCGATCACCAATGATCAGCTCGCGCTGG
>CAMAYM010000128.1 GCA_945862495.1 Bordetella parapertussis
GCACTTGGCTTTGCGGCGGGTTTTGCAACAGCTTTAACAACTGGCTTCGCGGACTTGGCTATGGGTTTGGTGGCGGCTTTGGATTGGGGCTTTGCAGCAGCCATCGTTTTTTTCTTGCCAAGTGATTGAGTCATGATCGCTCTTATGAATGAAAAGTGCTTAAAGCACGAGCCTGCCCAATCCGTGCTTGATTCAAACACACGCTTGAGCTGCGTAAACCTTTGATTTTAACCGAATTAGGTTGACTTACTGCTTTCGATTACCCTCATTAGACGGGTAATGCTTTGAGAAAGTTCCTTATATTTTTGCTCGGCATGCAAATTATTTAATCCTAGCCCAATCAAGGCCTGTTGTTCGGCCTTTAAACCGTCTAACTCAATGCGCCGGACAGCATCTTCCCACTCTGACTGAGGGTTAGGCAAGGGTTCCTGAGCCATTAAATCTTCTGCGGCAGAGACCAACAACACACCAAGATCATCGCCTGGATCCGCCGCTTGAATCAATGCACCGACATGGCGTGCACCTGTCGCCTGGATAAGAACAATTAAATCTCTCACCATTTCCAAATGGGGGCCACGCGCCAGAATTTCAATCTGTTGCTCACCCATTTGATCCACGAGTTCGGGGTGCGTCATCAGCAGGCGCAATAAACGACGTGCCATGGGTGCCACAGTGCGACGGGCCGTCACGCCTCCAGAGCCTCCCGAACGATTCGCACCAAAGTTTGTGCTTTCACGAGAGCGATTGCCAACACCTTGCCCGCCCGAACGACCATTACGCGCCGTCATCCCCTGACGACCCTTGTCACCGGAAAACTCAGGCACTCCGGCTCCATCCCTAGGATCAAAACTTCCATCCTCCACCTGCAGCGGCCGCGCAGAGGCGACGCGACCAGGTTCAGGCAGACCGGCCATCTTGTGCGGAATCTCTTGGGCGAGCAGCTGATTGAGCTCCTCTGGCGTAAATTGCACCAAACGCGCCAGCTCATTTTGCAGCTGAACCTTGAGCGCAATCGCAGGAATGAGCGCCAACAACGGCTTTGCTTCGTGAACAAGAGCGGAGCGCCCTTCTAGCTCTTGAATCGAATGGCGCGCGGCGAGTTCATTTAAAAAGAAAGTAGAAAGCGCGTCGGACTCTGCCAAACACGCTCTAAAAGCCTCTTCGCCAAACTGTCGGATGTAGCTGTCGGGATCATGCTCAGAAGGCAAAAATAGAAACCGGATAGAAATATCATCCCGCAGAAGTGGAAGCGAGGCCTGCAAGGCTCTCCAGGCGGCTCGCCGCCCTGCGCCATCACCATCGAAGCTAAAAATGATCTTATCGCTGGCGCGTAATAACTTTTGGATATGCGTAGGGGTTGTCGCAGTACCTAGCGTTGCCACAGCGTTTCGAACACCGAGTTGAGCCAGGCCCACCACATCCATGTAGCCCTCGACCACAATGATGCAGCCCTCAGATCGAATCGAGCCCCGCGACTCATATAAACCGTAAAGCTCGTTTCCTTTGGAAAAAACGGGTGTCTCAGGAGAGTTTAAATATTTAGGCTCGCCCTTTCCGATAATTCGCCCACCAAAACCAACGATCTCGCCTTTGACGTTTCGGATCGGGAACATCACACGTTCCCTGAAACGGTCGTAGCGTCGCCCGTCTTCAGACTCAATTACCAAACCCGACTCTACAAGGATCGGATCGTCGTAACGAGGAAAAACCTTTGATAAAGCCTGACGCTCTGCACCAGACCAGCCAAGCCCAAACTCTTTGGCAACGAGCCCAGTTAATCCACGCTCTTTGAGGTAGCGAATCGCAGCAGGACTGTCTCGCAGCTGCGCAGCATAATGCTTTTGAGCCAGATCAAGCACTTGGGTATGTTGTGAAATTTCTTCACGTCGCCTCGAGCTGGCAGCTTTTTGGCTTGGGGAGCGATTTTCTTCGGGAACACTCATACCAACCGCGCTAGCCAACGTGCGCACGGCTTCTGGGAAACTCGCTCCCGTATGTTCGATCAGAAAAGTAATGGCACTACCATGCGCGCCGCAACCAAAGCAGTGATAGAACTGTTTTGTTGGGCTGACGGTAAAAGAGGGAGACTTTTCGTTATGAAAGGGACACAACCCAAGCAGGTTGATGCCCCCTTTCTTTAACTGCACGTATCGGCCGACGACATCTGCAACGTCGACTCGGCTTAGAAGATCCTGGATAAAGGAATCTGGGATCAACGCTTAGACCATACGTAAACGGCGCAAAAGATGCGCCGTGGGATTAGTACATGCGCGGCGGCAATTGCTGGCTGCGGATGCGCTTGTAGTGGCGCTTAACGGCAGCAGCTTGCTTGCGCTTACGCTCAGCAGTGGGCTTTTCATAAAACTCGCGCGCACGCAACTCTGTCAACAGACCAGTTTTTTCGATTGTGCGCTTGAAGCGGCGAAGTGCGGCTTCGAAGGGCTCGTTTTCTTTCAGACGAACGATAGGCATAGGATACGTGACGTAAAAATGAAGCAGTTAAACAACAAGATAGCCTAAGATCATAGCACAAATACGCTACATCGTTGGGACTTTAGCACTTTTTTCGACCAAATCTTGGGCCGATAACGTGTCATACACCTCAAACGGTTGATGAATCCAAGGGTTCGTAGACAATCTTTCTACAAAAAAATCTGGCTCAAAACTTGAACAGACTTTATACCAAAGGACACCCGTTTTGACTGATTCAATGCTGGGATATGTACGCACCAAGTGCTGGCTGACGCCGCTCAGTGTTTCTCCGCTATCGACCAAATCATCCAAGAGCAAAACATGCCCTTTAAGGGTTCCTTGGGTCATCGTGATAAAAGAAGCAATTTCTAAATCACCTTGAGTCTGACCAGCATTTTCTCTGTAGCTGCTCGTCGCTAAAATCGCAAGAGGCCGGTCAAACACACGGGAGAACACATCCCCCACTCTCAAACCGCCTCTGGCCAAACACAATATCTGATCAAATTTCCAGCCAGACTGCTCAACAATGACGATCAAGCGCTCGATGAGCTGATGGTAGGTTGCCCAATCCACCCATAGGTCTTGATTCGTGCTTGTCTGAGACATTAAGATTTAAAAGGATCGCGAAGCATAATTGTTTCGTTTCGATCAGGCCCCGTCGAAACCATATCAATCGGCACACCACATACCTCTGCGAGACGCTTGAGGTAGCGTTGCGCATTAGCAGGGAGTTTGTCAAAATCAGTCACGCCAACCGTGGACTCAGACCATCCGGGCATTTCCTCAAGAATTGGCTTGGCGCGCGCGACTGCCGCAGCTCCGTAAGGCAACACATCGCACACCTGACCGTCAAGCTCATAGCCAACAGCCATTTTGAGGACTGGCAAACCATCAAGCACATCTAGCTTGGTAATACAGAGGCCAGAGATACCGTTTAAACGCACCGATCGCTTGAGCGCCGCGCCATCAAACCAACCACAGCGGCGTGGTCGCCCTGTGACTGAGCCAAATTCCTTACCGACCGTCGCAAGACGCAAGCCTGTTTCGTCCATCAACTCAGTTGGGAAAGGTCCCGAGCCTACGCGTGTCGCATACGCCTTGGTAATACCCAACACGTAATTCAGACTTTGCGGCCCCACACCTGCACCAGCCGCAGCTGCACCGGCTATGCAATTACTACTGGTCACATAGGGATAGGTCCCGTGATCTACATCTAATAGTGCACCCTGCGCACCTTCGAACAACAGATTTTGTCCGGCTTGTTGCGCCATGAACAACAAGCTGCTCACATCCGCCACCATGGGGGCAACAGCAGGTGCGAGCGCCATCGCTTGATCAACAACCTCTTGAGCGGAGATCGCTTGTGCACCCAAATATTTAGTTAGTACGAAATTGTGCAGATCGAGCACTTCATCGACCTTGGCACGAAAACCCTCAGGGTCAAACAAGTCCTGCACACGCAAAGCACGACGTGCAACCTTGTCCTCGTAGGCGGGCCCAATGCCACGGCCCGTGGTGCCAATTTTGGCGTCGCCGCGTCGCGCTTCACGCGCTTGGTCGAGTGCTACGTGATAAGGCAAAATCAAAGGGCAAGCCTCTGAAATCTTGAGACGCGAACGTACGTCTAGACCGGCGGCTTCAAGTTCAGAGATTTCCTTGAGCAATGCCTCGGGGGACAACACCACACCGTTACCGATGTAGCACGTTACACTGGGGTGCATGATGCCTGATGGTATCAATCGCAAAATCGTTTTTTTGCCATTGACCCAGAGCGTATGGCCGGCATTGTGACCACCTTGAAAACGGACCACGCCTGAGGCGGACTCCGCTAGCCAGTCAACAATCTTGCCCTTGCCTTCGTCACCCCACTGGGTGCCGATCACTACGATGTTCTTGCTCATATTGGATAATCAGACCAATCAATATCAGAATAAATTTCTCCAAGCGTGCTGCTGTTCAAATAGAACAACCGCGCGCCGAAGCCTAAAGAACTTGCTGCACTACCCATTGACCGTCACGCTGTACAAGCTCACGATCAAAGACAAACTCATCGTGTGTCGCCAATTCACCTGGAAACACCTGCACAACAATGTTGCCACCTTGACGAAGCGACTGCATCGCTTGACGCAGTGATACATCCTGACCAGACGGCGCACGAATCGCAGGTGCAGGCATCGCGGGCAACAATCCCGCCACAAGCTTGCGCAAATCCAAACTAAAGCCTGTTGCAGGACGTGCACGACCAAAAGCCCTGCTGACGTCATCATACCGGCCACCCTGCACAATCGAGTCATGCCAACCTTCTGCATAGACAGAGAACGTGACACCAGAGTGATAGCCATACGTACCGACATCGGCAAGATCCACGCCCACGGACACATCATCCAGCGCTGACAGAAGTTGCTCGAGCGTATCGAGAGACTGCATTACCCCAGCGATATCAGGCAGCACCGCGCGCGCACGATGAATGACTGAAATGTCACCATAAAGCTGCGGCAATATGCACAACGCCTTGACGGTCGAGGGTAACAAAGGATCTTCGCCTGAGCCCAGCATAACTAAACCAGGAATATCCTTTTCTCGCAGTAAAGCCATGATTTCGTCGGCCCGGGCATGCGCACGCGGATCACTATCGAGCAAACTCCGCACCAAACCTGCATGACACAAATCAAGACGAACCGCCTTAACACCTGCCATTCGGGTGCTTTCTAGCGCAAGTCGAATGATTTCAAGATCCGCCTCTACGCCTGCATGCCCATAAATTTCAGCACCGATCTGCAGAAGCTCTCTGCTCGATAACAATCCAGCTGGACGTGCGTGCAACACTGGACCGCAATAACACAAACGTGTCACGCCGGAACGGTTGAGCAAATGCGCATCGATACGCGTCACCTGCGGAGTCATATCTGCTCGCACGCCTAAGGTGCGGCCCGACAACTGATCGACCAGCTTGCTTGTGCGCAAACTCAAGTCGCTTCCAGTGCCTGAAAGCAACGAGTCTATATACTCGACAAGCGGCGGCGCAACCAGTTCGAAACCGAAGGTGCGAAACAAGTCGAGTAATTGCCGACGTAAATCTTCGATACGGCGTGCCTCAGCTGGCAGCATATCTGCCAGACTTTCTGGCAACAACCAATTGCCTTTCATGATCGCAGAGAAAATATCAAAAGGTTAAGTTCAAAAAGAACAAACAGTGATTGATTCATTGTTAGGGAAAAGTAAACACCCAAACAAAAAGCGGCTTGGGGCGTAAGCCCGGCAAGCCGCCAGAACAATCGATAAAGCTTACAGCATATTATACAGATTATCGACTAACCGTACGAATCAGGGAGAGAGAATCTATTCTCCCTGAGGCACACGTAAAGCTTAAACGTTGAGATCGTTATTTCTTGCCTTGAGAGTTCTTAAGGTACTTAAAGAACTCAGAGCTTGGGTCGACCACGAGTACATCGCCAGACTTACCGAATGCAGCGCGATAACCCTCTAAGCTCTTATAAAAGCTATAGAAAGGTAAATCAGCGCCATACGCCTTGGCATAGAGACCTGCCGCTTCAGCATCGCCCTCACCCATGATGGCCTCAGCTCGACCTTGGGCTTTAGCTAGAATCTGCTCGCGCTCACGATCCGCTTCGGCTCGAATACGCTCACCCTTGGCTGCACCTTCCGAACGAAGCTGATTCGCGACACGGATACGCTCAGACTCCATCCGTCGATAAACAGACTCGGAAATTTCAGGAGCAAACTCGATGCGCTTGAGGCGAACGTCGACAATTTTGACACCGAGGGGCTCAGCACGCTTGGCAACGTTATTGAGCACTTCGGTCATGATGACGTCACGCTCAAGAGACACCACGTCCTTGACCGTACGCACGTTTACGGAAGCATTTAACGCATCGCGAATCTGCGCCTGCAAGCGCTCACGCGCTGCACGCTCGTTTCCACCGAACGTCACGTAATACAGTCTGGGATCAACAATGCGCCATTTGACGAATGAGTCGATCAACAGGTTCTTCTTTTCAGACGTTTGCACACGCTCTGCTTCTTGAAGATCAATTGTGAGCAAACGTTTATCCAAGGTCACCACGTTTTGGAAAGG
>CAMAYM010000129.1 GCA_945862495.1 Bordetella parapertussis
TTCATGGCCGCATCCACTGCTTCGATCCAATGACGAACAGGCGTGGCGGTGCCACTTTGCAAATGACTAATGCAGCCGATATTTGATGACAACATCATGTCCGGTTCGGCGGCATTGAGATGATCGAGCTTGCGATCACGTAATGCGGTTGATATTTCAGGCTGTAAAACTGAGTACGCACCCCCTGAGCCACAGCACAGATGACTTTCATTAAACGTCTGCAAAGACATTCCGAGTGCAGACAAAAGCTGCTCGCTCTCAGGACGTAAACCTTGCCAGTGTTGTAACGTACAAGGTGGATGAAAAACAGGTCGTTTAGGAAGCTTTGATGCATCAATGTGTCGAGAGAGCACTTCCGCATGTGGTGCTACGACCTGAGCGATATCGCGCACAAACGAAACAATCTTTTCAGCTTTTGGCAGATAAACAGCATCGTCGCGCAAGTGATGGGCGTATTCGGCCACCATCGCACCGCACCCCGTCGCATTCATGACAATCGCCTCGATCTTGCCTGACTCAACATACGGCAACCAGGCATCAATGTTTAGACGCATCTGGGCGCGCGCGCGCTCCTGATCATCCAAATGAAAACTCAAGGCACCACAACAGCCTGCGCCTGCTACGACTTGCGTACCAATGCCCAACCGATCCAATACGCGAATCGTCGCTGCATCAATCGAGGGCATCATCGCAGGTTGGACACAACCAGACAGCAATAAAATCTGCCGTACATGACCCGCAGTCACAGGACGTTGGCCCACCGAGCGTGGCGCAATCACTTTGCGTTGCAAAGCTTCAGGCAACCATTCGCGCAAGGATTGCCCAAGCTTGTAAGCAGGCCCAAAAAAGCGCGACGTCAGACCCTCACGCAAAAGCGCACGTTGTACACGCTGACCCAAAGGCCTCTTAACTTTCTCTTCTACGATCTGCCGCCCAATATCCACCAAATGACCGTATTCCACGCCAGAGGGACATGTCGTTTCACAATTACGGCACGTCAAGCAACGATCCAAGTGTTGCTGTGTTGCCTGAGTAGGCTCCTTACCCTCAAGGACTTCTTTAATCAAATAGATACGCCCTCTGGGGCCATCGAGCTCATCGCCCAGCACTTGGTAAGTCGGACAGGTCGCGGTACAAAAACCGCAATGTACACAACGACGCAAAATATCGTCGGCTTCTTGTCCAAGCTTTGATTCACGTGCCCACTGCGCCAAATTGGTCTGCATGATTATCTCGTTATAGATCTGCGATCAAGCGACCAGGGTTGAAAAGCGACTTGGGATCAAATTCCAATTTGAGCCGCCTTACGATGGTTGCATTACCTTGACTCAGAGGGTGAAAAACACCCTGAGGCGGCAACGATTGATCAGACAACTGTCTAAATAATGTTGCATGCCCACCTGCCCGTTCAGCCACAGTGCGAATGTCAAGAGGATCACAATTAGCGGCAATCCAGCGTTGGCCACCTACCCATTCTGTCAGCGTCGGCCCCAGGTCCAGGACAGGCGTCCCGGGCGCACAGGCCACTCTCCAAAGCACAGGGGTTGAAAAAAAATCAAGCGTATGTTCACGAAGCGCAACCCAGTACTTGGTCGCTTCAGTTGGATCAACAACATCTCCACCTAGCGATTGCCGAGCAGATAAAAGCGCAGCAGCAGAACCCGCTAGACGTGCACGCAAGCGACCTGCACCGCCGACGAACTCCCAAGACGTTGCTGAAATAGGGAACGGTTTTGCGCGCCAGCTCAAAGATTGAGACAAGGCTGAAGCCTCATCCAACGTCCACTCAAGTGTGCATACCTCAAATGGTTTTGGAGCCACTTTGACAGACACTTGCGTCAAAGCGCCAAATATTCCCATCGCACCCGTCAACAAACGCGAAACATCGTAGCCGGCTACATTTTTCATGACCTCGCCACCAAACTTCAATAATCGCCCTTGAGCGTCCAATAAGTGCGCTCCAAGTACATAATCTTTGACAGGCCCACCGCCCAACCGACCCGGCCCGGACAGTCCAGCAGAGATACACCCCCCAATTGTTGCCTCGACACCAAAGGCAGGGGGATCAAACGCCAGCATCTGCCCTGATGCATCCAAGGTTTCAACGATTTCCTGAAGAGGTGTGCCCGCCATAGCAGTGATCACAAGTTCAGAGGGATGATAATTAACAATACCTTTCAAGCTACGCATATCGAGCGTGACGGGTGCTTCACTTGGACGATTAAAAGGATTGCCATAAAAGGCTTTCGTACCCCCTCCGCGAATCAGTAAAGGCTTGAAGCTCGCCCGAGCCGCGAGCACTTGATCAATCAACTGTGAAATTTGGTAGTGAGTCATACGTCAGAATCTCGGCAGATCCGGAAAAGCAATCGCTCCGCCATGCACATGCATCTTGCCGTACTCCGAACAACGGGCCAAGGTTGGAATGACTTTTTCAGGATTGAGCAGACAAGCAGGATCAAAAGCGCGCTTAACTGCCATGAACACATCGAGCTCATCTCGACTGAACTGCACGCACATCTGATTAATTTTCTCCATCCCTACGCCATGTTCGCCCGTGATGGTGCCACCGACTTCTACGCATAGTTCAAGAATTGCTGCCCCAAAATCTTCAGCGCGACGTACTTCATCTACCAAGTTGGAGTTAAACAAAATTAAAGGATGCAGGTTGCCGTCACCGGCATGGAATACGTTTGCGCAACGCAAATCGAATTGCGTTTCCATCGCCTGAATGGATTTAAGTACATCCCCTAGACGACGTCTTGGTATCGTGCCGTCCATGCAGTAGTAATCGGGTGACACTCGACCTGCAGCGGGAAAGGCATTTTTACGCCCAGCCCAAAAACGTAATCGCTCTGCTTCACTAGTCGACACCTGCAGGCGCGTGGCACCTGCGCGCTGGAAAACCTGCTCCATGCGCTGCAGTTCTTCGGCAACCTCTTCTACCGTACCGTCAGACTCGCACAGCAGAATTGCTTCTGCGTTCGTGTCGTAGCCTGCTTTGACAAAAGGCTCAACCATCTGCGTCGCCTGCTTGTCCATCATCTCGAGTCCGGCTGGAATGATGCCTGCACCAATGATCTTGCCCACCGCATCACTTGCTTTTTCAACATCATCAAAACTCGCCATGATGACGCTCGCCAAAGCTGGCTTGGGGGTCAGTCTTAAGGTCACCTCGGTGACAACACCCAGCATGCCCTCTGAACCGACAAACACAGACAATAAATCCGGACCCGGACAATCTGGTGCGAGAGAGCCAAGCTCCACAATATCGCCATCGATTGTGACTATCCTCACCTTTAGGACGTTATGGATGGTGAGGCCATATTTAAGACAATGCACGCCCCCAGAATTTTCCGCAACGTTACCGCCAATCGTGCAGGCAATCTGACTGGAGGGGTCGGGTGCATAGTACAAACCAAAGGGGGCCGCAGCCTCGGAGACCGCTAAATTACGCACGCCCGGCTGAACCACCGCCGTTGCGGCAACGGCGTCAATCCGTTTGATCTGATTAAACTTTGCCAAGCCAAGCAAAACACCATGGGCGTGGGGCATCGCACCACCAGAGAGGCCTGTACCTGCACCGCGCGCGACAACAGGCACATTGAGTCGCTTGCACACCTTCAATACATTTTGGATTTGAGCCTCAGTTTCGGGCAACACCACGGCCATGGGCAGGGAACGATAAAGGGATAGGCCGTCACACTCGTACGGTCGCGTTTCCTCCTCTCGGCTGAGTACACAATGCGGAGGAACCGCAGCACGCAGCGCAAGAACCACCTCTTCTTTGGGTGGGACGATTAAAGGAGAAAGGACTGTGTCGATGATCGCATTCATAGGTCAAACAATAGCGCGTCAGACACTTTTGCGCAGGACGGGACTTACCCGAAGTGTGGCCTAGGACCTAGGATCAATGACCTTGCCCGGATTAAGGATATTCTTAGGATCAAAGGACTGTTTCAGCAAGCGCATAAGGTCTAAAGCATCCTCGCCGTGTTCGCGCGGCATGAATTGCTTTTTATGCAAGCCAATTCCATGCTCGCCGGTACACGTGCCGTCTGCATCAATCGCTTGTGTGACCAGTTGGTAGTTCAGACGTTCTGACTCTTCCCACTCACTTTCACTATTGGGATCCAACAACATCAAAACATGAAAATTACCATCCCCGACATGCCCCACGATGGTGCTGGGAAAGCTTACCTTGGACAACGCATCCGTTGCTGCATCGATACATTCGGCTAGTCGTGAAATCGGTACACAAACGTCTGTCGTACTCGCCTTACAACCCGGACGTAATTGCAAGCCCGCGAAATAGGCATTGTGACGCGCCGTCCACAAACGATTTCGATCCTCAGGACGTTCCGCCCACTCAAAATCCATGCCACCGCAGTCACGCGCGAGCTCTTGAACGGTTTGAGCTTGCTCTTTGACACTGGCCTCACTGCCGTGGAACTCAAATAGCAACAGAGGCGTTTCACGCAAAGTAAGCTTGCTATATAAATTTCCCGCACGCACGGCGTCCGCATTCATCAGTTCGACCCGGGCAACGGGCACGCCGATCTGAATTGTTTGGATCACACAGGCCACAGCCTCATGAACAGAGGGAAAATTACACACTGCGGCACTCACAGCATCAGGCTGAGGATAAAGCTTGACGGTGACCTCAGTGATCACCCCGAGTGTGCCTTCGCTTCCCACAAACAAGCGTGTCAAGTCGTAGCCCGCAGAGGACTTTCTCGCGCGACGTGCTGTACGAATAACGTTGCCTTGGGCTGTCACCACCGTCAGTGAGACTACATTTTCACGCATCGTACCGTAACGTACTGCATTGGTACCCGAAGCACGTGTCGCAGACATTCCGCCTAGAGAAGCATCGGCGCCCGGATCGATTGGAAAAAACAAACCTGTATCGCGAATTTGTTCGTTCAGTTGTTTGCGCGTCAATCCAGCTTGGACAGTGACCGTTTGGTCCTCGGCGTGCAGAGCAACTATTTTGTTCATACGAGTGAGATCCAGACTGATACCACCCTGAACCGCCAAAATATGCCCCTCAAGTGAAGAGCCAGAACCAAAGGGAATCAGTGGGATACTGAATTGGTCACACAAGCGCACAACCACAACAACCTCATCCGTACTTTCAGCGAACACCACGCCGTCAGGCAACATCGAAGGATAAGGTGACTCATCACGGCCGTGATGATCTCTGACAGCATTGGCCATCGAGAAACGGTCACCAAACTGTGCTTTCAGAGCAAGGATCATCTCCTCTGGAAGCGGACAGCGCAAAGATTGGATATCGTGCGGTGCGTTCATGTCGTTGCGTTCATGTCATTTCGTTCATTCGGTTGCATTTATCAGCTAAGTGACTTATTGCTCATTCTTGAGCAGACTACGACGCCGCTCCCGCACAGACTCTGCGAGTGATTCGAGTACTTTTACGGAACTATCCCAATCGATGCAACCATCTGTCACACTTTGACCATACACCAGCGGCTGCCCCGTCACTAAATCCTGTCGGCCCGCCACAAGATGACTCTCGATCATCAAGCCCATAATGCGCGTTTCACCTTGCGCTATTTGCTCACCCACCTCTGCACATACAGCAGGTTGATTTTCAGGTTTTTTATTACTGTTTGCATGGCTTGAATCAATCATTAGACGCTGAGCCAATCCCGCTTTAGCCATTTCTTCACACGCAGCTTGAACATTGGCCGCATCATAATTAGGCGCCTTGCCACCACGCAAAATCACGTGACAGTCTTCATTGCCTGAGGTCGATACGATGGCAGAATGACCGGCTTTAGTCACAGACAAAAAGTGATGCGGCTGAGAAGCTGCTTTCATTGCGTCCACAGCAATGCGTATATTTCCATCCGTTCCGTTTTTAAACCCAACAGGGCAAGACAAACCAGAAGCCAGTTCGCGGTGCACTTGACTTTCAGTGGTGCGCGCGCCAATTGCGCCCCATGAGACCAAATCAGCAATGTACTGTGGCGTAATCATGTCCAAAAACTCGCAACCCGCAGGCAAGCCCATGGCATTGATTTCGAGCAACAGACTCCGCGCAGTCCGCAGACCTTTATTGATGTTAAAACTGCCGTCGAGTTCTGGGTCGTTAATCAGACCTTTCCAACCCACAGTCGTACGGGGTTTTTCAAAATACACCCGCATCACAATCTCAAGCTCGCCACTTAAGCGGTCACGTTGTGCTTTAAGTTTATGTGCGTATTCGATCGCGGCTTTTGTGTCGTGAATCGAACAAGGACCAATCACGACGACCAGCCGATCATCCATACCGTGCAAAATACGGTGCAGCGCATGCCGCGTTTCGAAAACAAGTGAAGAAACCTCTGGCGTGCAGGGATTTTCACTCATTGCATGCGATGGAGGCGCGAGCTCCTTGATTTCGCGGATACGCAGATCATCGGTATTGTGTGGCACAACTGACTCCTAAAACAATAAACGTATAAATTGAAAATTTATCAGCGCACAC
>CAMAYM010000130.1 GCA_945862495.1 Bordetella parapertussis
GAGCAGCGGGTGGCCAAGCTGGTGCTGAGCGACCCGCGGGCGTTTGCTAATTTACCGATCAGCGCGCTGGCTGAGCGCTCGCATGTGAGCAAACCCACGGTGGTGCGCTTTTGCCGCAGCCTGGGTTATGACGGCCTGAGTGACTTCAAGCTCAAGCTCGCCGGCAGCGTGAGTGAAGGCGTGCCCTTTATTCACCGCAGCGTGGACTCGGATGACAAGGTCAGCGACGTGGTGGTCAAGGTGATTGACAACACCGTGTCGGCTTTTCTGAAGTACCGCAACGACGCCAGCACCTTTGCCATCAGCAAAGCTGTCGATGCGCTGCTGCTGGCCTGCCAGACCGGCAAGCGCATCGAGTTCATTGGTGTGGGCAACTCCGGCATCGTGGCGCAGGACGCGCAGCACAAGTTTTTCCGGCTGGGCGTCAACACCATCGCTTACAGCGACGGCCACATGCAGGTCATGAGCGCATCTCTGTTGGGTGCGGGTGACTGCCTGGTAGTGATTTCTAATTCCGGCCGCACGCGCGACCTGATGGACGCCACCGACATCGCGCGCAAAAAAGGCGCTACCGTCATCGTTATCACGGCCAGCGGCTCACCACTGGCGGCCGCCGGCCATGTGCACCTGTCGGCCGACCACCCTGAGGGTTATGACCGCTACAGCCCCATGGTCTCGCGTCTCTTGCACCTGATGATCATCGATATTTTGGCCACTACCGTGGCACTGCGCGTGGGCAGCCCCAAATTACAACCGCTGCTGCAAGACATGAAAAACAACCTGCGTAACAAACGCTACGCTTGATGCCGCGCGGCGTCAGCGCCCGGCCGTGCCCAGCTCCACCGGACCGTACCAGGCCTGCGTGCTGGAACGGGTATTGTCGGTGTCGGTCATGATGCCCACTGCCATCAGCCGCCCTGGCTCTTCACCAAAGGCGTCTACAAAATCGGCGCGTATGTCGCGCTCATACTCCAGCCAGCGGTTCAAGCGGTCCGGCCCTGACTCCAGCACCAACTTGCGAATACGATCTGTGCGCGAGCTTTTCAACACCGTGCCTGGCACATGGTGATTGCTCCAGACATACATCAAGGTGGCGTAAGGCATCTCTTCGCCGGTCAGTGTGCGTGCCAACTCTGAGAGCATGTGGTCACGCGGCGACATGCGCGAGCGGTCGCCGTCAAAGGCCAGCACCAGGCGCACCGGAGAATCTTCTTTTTCACGCAGGCCCAAGTCTGCGCCCGCTATCAAGCCAGGTACTTTCCACGAAAAGCGCAAACATGCCAGCTGCTCAGGGTCAATGCTCACAGTTTTGCGCAGCATGCTGACCGCACTGTTGGAGCGAACACCCATGGCCCGCCGGCCATCAACTTGCAGGTAAGCAAACTGGTTGGCTGTTTTGCCTGGAAAAGTCAGGTGCTGCCAGCGGCTGGGGGCAGTTGGTGCCTGCTCCGCTGGCAAAGCATTGCCCACCGAGGCCACGTCCCAAGGCGTTGGTGCGCGCAGCGCTTGAGTGGTGACTTCCGACTCCGGCCCATGGGCACAAGCGCCCAGCAAGCTCGCAAGCAACACACAGCCGATAAGGCGCCAAGCCCGGCCTTGCGGCGCAGGAGGCATTAGCGCCAAGCCCGGCGCTTGCTGCAGACATATTTGCTCAAGCATACGGTTCTGAACTACCCCCATTAAAAAACCCCGCTATGTTGCCACAGCGGGGTTTCAGGTCTATAACTTCAGTTGACTGGTGTCAGCATTAAATTAAAAAGTGTGTATCAAACGCACGCAATACTGTGTGCCTTGTTTGTTGTAAGCGGCGTTGTCAGTCAGATCATCACGCGCGATCGTGTCATAAGAAGCATTCGTTGTAGTGCGCCCGCTGAAGGAGTAGGCAGCAGAAACGTCAGTTCCTCTCAAACCATTTGAAGACGGACACACCGATTGGTTGCCCGAGGGCCTCATTTTCGGATACCATCTTGCCCGGTCAGGCAGGTTGGCGTGGACGTCAGTCAGGTATGGGCCCTCGTCTCCGTCTCACGTAAGCTGACGTCAGACACCTCCTTCTTGTGCTTAGTCAACGTTGCACTTCGTGCTTGAATCCGCCGGTTGATTAAATGCTATTGAGTACCTTAAAATAAATAATGCCACGTAAAATCAACCAACATACAAACCTCTCTCGCAAAGCAAATGAGCTGTTGTCTTCCCCTACATCCCAAACGCTCTCAAACCTCAAAAGAGCAATTGAACTTCATCAGCAGGGACTATTTAGCCTAGCAGAGGCTATTTATCGACAAATCCTCAATGTCGAACCAAACAACGCACATGCTCTTCACCTACTGGGAGTGCTAGCTCTGCAAACTGGTCACGCCAAAAATGCTGTAGATAAGATTGGTCAAGCCATTGAAATTAACCCCAATGATCCGAGTTATCATTCCAGCCATAGCGTTGCATTGCAAGAACTCAAGCAATTTGATGCTTCAGTTGCCAGTTGCGACAAGGCCATTGTTCTTAAACCTGACTTTGCCGAAGCCCATTCAAATCGGGGCAATGCGCTGAAAGAACTCAAGCAATTTGAAACCGCTATTGCCAGTTACGACAAGGCCATTGCTTTTAAACCTGACTATACGGTGGCCTATTACAACCGAGGCATTGCGCTGCAAGAACTCAAACAATTTGATGCCGCTATTGCCAGTTATGACAGGGCTATTGCTCTTAAGCCTGACTTTGCCGAGGCCCTTTCAAGCAGAGGCAATGCACTGAAAGAACTCGAGCAATTTGATGGCGCAATTGCCAGCTACGACAAAGCAATTGTTCTTAAACCTGATTTTGCCGAGGCCTACTTCAATCGAGGTATGGCTTTACATAAACTCGGGCAATTTGAAGATGCAATTGCCAGTTACGACAAGGCTATTGCTCTTAAGCCTGACTTTGCCGAAGCTTATTCAAATCGAGGCAATGCACTGAAAGAACTTAAGCAATTTGATACCGCTATTGCCAGTTACGACAAGGCAATTGTTCTTAAACCTGACTTTGCTGATGCCTATTTTAACCGAGGCAATATGCTGAGAGAACTCAAGCAATTCGATACCGCCATTGCCAATTACGACAAGGCAATTGATCTTAAACCTGACTTTGCTGATAGCTATTTAAACCGAGGTCTTTTGAAGTTGGAACTTAGAGATTTTTATAATGGCTTTTTGGATTATAAGTATCGATGGAATAACAAAGATTTTCCAAGTGTGCCTCAAAAAACAAAAATTCCTTTAGCCACTAAGGTCGGCATAAAGAGTCGTTTGTTGATTTGGTCAGAACAAGGATTAGGCGATGAAATTTTCTATGCGGGTCTTCTACCCATGCTCTCTTCAAAAGACGTTTCAATTACACTTTCAGCCGATAAGCGACTTCATCCGATTTATAGGCGCTCTTTTCCAAAGATTGAATTACTCGATAAAAATATTTTGATGAACTCGTCTGTAGATACTGGATTTGATGCGCAAGCGCCAATCGGTGATCTTGGACTTTTGCTAGATATAAAGGCAACAGCAATCAAAGCAACACGATCACCTTACTTGCAGAGCGATCCAGTGAAACGTGACAGTTACCGCAGGGCAGCATCAGCGCATGGATCAGGTCTGATTTGTGGTGTTGCTTGGAAAAGCGTTAACAAAAAGGTTGGAGCAGCTAAGAGTATTGGTCTTGATTCCTTTGCCCCTTTACTTGGTCTAACTGGCATTCATTTTGTAAATCTTCAATATGGTGATGTGAAAGACGAGATTCAACACGTTAAATCAACCCTCTCGGTCGATGTTCACCAAGTTCCGGGTGTTGATGCGTTTAATGACATCGAAAGCTTGCTAGCGTTGATTGATGCTTGCGATGTCATAGTCACGACAAGTAACGTAACAGCACATCTGGCTGGCTCGATCGGAAAGCGTGCCGCTGTGCTAGTGCCTCACAGTAAAGGAAAAATCTGGTACTGGCACGTAAATGACGAATACAGTTTTTGGTACCCTAGTCTTAAACTGTTTTATCAAGATAATGCGCTTACTTGGGATCAGACCATAGCAGATTGCTCTGATTGGGTAAAAAGCCTGTTATGAACAATCTCATAAGACTAGTTGTAGGTTTTGACGCACGTGAGACGATTGCATACCATGTCTTTTGTCAAAGCGTACTTGAAAACACTTCGCTTCCTGTCAGCTTTCTGCCACTTGTCGAAAAATCATTGGCTGTCTACAAAGAGTCTCATCACGACGGGAGCAATCGCTTCACCTACACAAGATTCCTAACACCATTTCTGATGAACTTTGAGGGATGGGCTATTTTTGCAGACGGTGACATGGTGTGTAGGAGTGATATCGCCGAACTCTGGAAGCTTCGAGACGCATCGAAAGCGGTTCAAGTAGTTAAACACGACTATCTCACCAAATCGTCGACCAAGTACTTGGGCAACAAGAATGAGAACTATCCAAGAAAGAATTGGTCGAGTGTGATCCTTTGGAATTGTGGGCACCCAGAGAACCGATGCCTTACACCCGACTTGATATCATCCAAAGATGGTAAGTTTTTGCACCGATTTCAGTGGTTAGCAGACTCACTGGTCGGTGAGCTCGATAAGGAGTGGAACTGGTTAGCGATTGAATATGACGAAAATCCGAGCGCCAAACTGATCCACTACACACTTGGGACACCGTGTTTCCGAGAATTTCGAGAATGTTCCTCTTCTGAGCATTGGCATCGAGTCTTAGCCAATACGCTAAATGGAATCGACGATGTGGATCAAATATTTGAGTCAATTATGCCAAGAAAATAGACATGAACCGACCCGGGTTTCGTGGAGTCGTAAGATGACGGTGTTCGATTTTTTGTGTAATCGGAGTTAAGGGTCATTGGTGAGGGACTCGGTCTGAATTTGCCCCAAAACCTACTCCATAGCTAATGTTTAAAAATCAGTTTTAGGGGAGACCGAAATGAGCGAATAAAAATCGCAATAAGGGTAGCGCATATGTGCTCGCAAGTTTGCGCTTGCACCATAAAAAAACCCCACCGTGTTGCCACAGCGGGGTTTGACTTCTAAACCGTCAGCTGACTTGCGTCAGCGTCAAATTAGAACGAGTGCATCAAGCGAATGCGGTACTGTGTGCCTTCTTTGTTGTAGGCGGCGCCGTCAGTCAGATCATCACGCGCGATCGTGGCATAAGAGGCATTCAATGTAGTGCGCTTGCTGAAGGAGTAGTCAGCAGAAACGCCAGTTCCTTTAGCAGAAGCGCCAGCAGCGGCAAAGACACCAGATTCAGTGTTCTTCAGGCTAACTATACCAACGCGCAGAGCGGAGGTAATAGGCGCACTGATGCCAAACGCAGTCTGCTTGCCAGCGTAAGTACCAGTGGTCGGTGTACCTTTATTGTCTTCTTGACCAAAACCGATTTTCACAAAACCGAAGTCATAGTCAGCGCTCATGCGGGTACGCTTACGGTCTGTGGTACTGCCGATGGTTGTGGAGCCGGTAAAAGTGGTGCTGTCAACGCCTGCAGTCAAAGGACCGTTGGCATAATTCAGACCAACTACATTGGCAGCAAGTCCCAAGTCAGCCTCGGAGCCGCTTGCAGCAATAGCAGTGGATTTGATACCCACTGTGCCAATGGAGTCATAGCGACCAACGGTAACTGCAAAACCTTGAATGTTTGGGGAGGTGTATGCCAAAGCGTTGGCATATGCGGAACCCGACAACACACCGCCGTCATCCAAGCCTGTGCTTGTAGACAATACGGTGCCAGCATAGGCGCGACCTGAAATACCGTTGCCAATTTCAATAGAACCTGCTGTCAACGTACCAAAAGAACCGCTCAAAAACACAGTTGCGTTACGACCTACTTCGGTAGAAGCGGATTGTGCGTAAGTTTGTGTGACAGCTGTTGTTGTTTGAGCTACAACAGTTGTCTGAACAACGTTTCCACGGCCGCGTACACGCAGGGCCATGCTGGCGCCGGCTTTCAAACCGCCACCTAGATCTTCAACAGCATTAAAGTCGATGTTACCGTCAGTAACGGCAATGTTGGCTTTGCCTTTAGCGGTGGCTGCGGAGCCCAAAGGCTGATCATAGGCAGTTCCAAATTTGCCGGAAATCGTAACGGATGACTGAGCAGAAGCTGCAGTCACGGCTGCCAAAGCAGCCAGGGCAATCAGGGATTTTTTCATTGAGAGTTACTCCAAAGTTGAACATAGGGCTCCAGGGCTTTGAGGACCCGGGCCAACCTCCCATTTAGGAAGCTGTTGCTATTGCACCAGAGGGCGGGGGCCAAGGCAAAGAAAACTGCTGCCGAAATTTCTTTTCGTTGCAGTCCAACAACAAACCGGCCGGCTTCAGGTGCGTTCGCAGTGGCTACACTGG
>CAMAYM010000131.1 GCA_945862495.1 Bordetella parapertussis
ATCTAGCGTGAGCGCACTGCTTCCTTGAAACACCGATCTACCCCACTTAGTTACACAAAAATGCACTTTTCACCACTCTAAGGGAATGATTAAATCAGGTCAAGCCCAAAATTACATTTTTTTCAATGGCGACAAGGACTTAGAGCTGTTTCCGCATACGTTGCAAAAACAAAATAATCAAATAAATCATGCGATTGGGAGATCTAGTAAATGTTGAATATCAACAATTACACTAGGGATAACCCCGATATACGCCGTATGGGCTATTCAAAAGTTGCTTTGGCAACAATGTGATGGGATCGGGGAGTGCAAGACAGATCTATAGGCCGGATTCTGTAAACCCACTTGCATGGGCTAGCAATCATTCCTCTGGGCATTTCATTGCTGAAATGCTCTAGCCACCTACCCGCATACTTGGACGGAGCCGCCCGTCGTGATCGAAACCACACGCATGCCTATTTGGTGTTGCTCCGGATAGAGGTTGCCGCGTTTCACCCTGCATTGTCAGGCTCGCCGAAGCGAACCCTACACCACGGTAACACCGTGGCGGTGTGCGCCTTGCGACGCACCCTCATTGCAGACTCGTCTCTGTGGCCCTAGTCCTCGTCGCCCTCATGCTTGCGCCTGGGACGCCGGACGGTCGTTAACCGTTATCCTGCCCTATGGAGTCCGGACCTTCCTCGATGCACGAAGCACCGCGATTGCCCAATCTGTCTTGCGCCGTCATTGTAAGGCTATACGGTCAAACGCAACACCTGCGACAATAGCGGACTTATATCTTTCATTCAGCCGTCTCAATCATGTCCAGTCAAGCACTCATTACCCTCAACGCCGTTCACCTCGCCTATGGACACCATCCGCTGTTAGATGGGGCGGACCTTGCCATCCATACGCACGAGCGCATTGGCCTCATCGGACGAAACGGTGCAGGAAAATCGTCCTTACTTCGCCTGCTTGACGGGCGTACACAGCCCGATGACGGTGCGATCAACGTTGCGGGACATGTCAAAGTCGCCACAGTCGAACAAGAACCTCAACTTGATGAATCACTGACGATTGAACAAGCCGTGTTTGGTGAGTATGACCCCGATAGCGAAGACTGGAACAAAGCTTCACGCGTGCGTGCACTCATCGATAAGCTTGGCCTCCCACCAGAGGCCATTGTCGGCACACTTTCAGGTGGCATGCGCAAACGCGTTGCCCTGATCAGCGCCATCGCAAACGAGCCCAGCCTGCTGCTGTTGGACGAGCCCACCAACCACCTGGATCTAGACGGTATTCAATGGCTCGAAACCACGCTTAAACAATGGCCTGGCAGTGCAATTGTGATTACGCATGATCGTCGCTTTTTAGACGCGATCGCAACACGTATCGTCGAACTTGATCGCGGTGCACTGCTGAGTTTTCCTGGCAATTTTTCAGAGTGGCAAGTACGCAAAGCGCAATGGCTTGAATCTCAGCGCCTTGAAAATGCGCGCTTTGACAAACTGTTAGCTCAAGAAGAAATCTGGATTCGCAAAGGGGTTGAAGCGCGCCGCACGCGTAACGAAGGACGGGTACGCAGACTTGAACAATTACGTGTTGAACGCGCGGATAGACGAGAGCGTCAAGGCAATGTCCAACTCGCGATTGACTCAGGCCAACGTTCAGGCAAGCTCGTCGCCGAACTCGAAAACGTCAGCAAGTCCTTTGGCGACCTTTGCGTTGTCAACGAATACTCCACCACGATCATGCGCGGCGATCGCATCGGTTTCATTGGTCCAAACGGCGCAGGCAAATCCACACTGCTCAAGCTCATTCTCGGAACACTCCAACCTGACAGCGGTACAGTCAAGCTTGGCACAAACTTGAGCGTGGCCTATTTTGATCAAATGCGGAGTCAGTTGGATGAAAATGCCACACTCGCAGATGTCATCAACCCAGGCAGTGAGTGGATCGAAATTGGTAACACTCGCAAACATGTCATGAGCTATCTGGGTGACTTCTTGTTTGCGCCTGCCCGCGCGCACTCCCCTGTAAAAAGTCTCTCTGGTGGCGAACGCGCACGCTTATTGTTGGCGAGATTATTTGCCCGCCCGGCCAATATCTTGGTGCTCGACGAGCCTACCAATGACCTTGACATCGAAACACTCGAACTGCTCGAAGAGCTTTTGCAAGATTATCCCGGTACCGTCTTACTTGTCAGTCACGACCGGACTTTCCTAGATAACGTCGTCACGCAAACCATTGCGAACGAAGGGAATGGTCGCTGGAAAGATTACGTGGGTGGCTTTGCGGACTGGGAGCGTCAGCGCAAGGCCACTGAAGGCCCCTCTGCGATCAATCAATTGAAATCCGTCGCACCAGTGACAAGTGTGACTAAAGATGCTGCCCCAGCCTCTTTAAGTACTGCAGCAAGTGCCTCGGTACCGACCGCGCCTGCGGCCACAAAAAGCCCAACAACCAAAACCCGCGCAGTCAAACTCACGCCTTGGGAGGCAAAAGAGCTTGTTCAGCTGCCTCTTGACATCCAAACGCTCGAGCAAGAACAAGAGGCACTGGTGACAGAAATGGGTAATGGTGAGCTCTACAAAACCGATCCCACCAAACTAACAACTATTCAGGCAAGACTGACCGAAATAGATACCTTGCTACTCAAGCACTTCGCACGATGGGAAGCACTTGAGGCCAGACAATCCTAACAGCGTTATTGACGCACACGCCATTTCAGCGTTTCACCCGCCGCCAACGGAACAATCGTTTCTTTACCAAACGCAAGTTCTGTTGGAATAAGGAAATCTCCGCGCTCAAGCGTCATTGTTCCATTGTTGCGTGGTAACCCATAAAAATCTGGGCCACGAAAACTCGCAAAGGCCTCAAGCTTGTCGATTTTGCCAACGCTATCAAAAGCCGTTGCATAGAGCTCCATCGCGTGGAGTGCCGTGTAGCACCCCGCACAACCACAGGCATGCTCTTTTAAACTCTTTGAATGGGGGGCACTGTCTGTCCCTAAAAAGAATCTTGGGCTGTCACTGGTCGCAGCATCCATCAACGCCTTGCGATGTACCTCACGCTTTAAGATTGGCAAACAGTAATAATGGGGCCGAACACCACCTTGAAAAATAGCATTACGGTTGTACAAGAGATGTTGAGCGGTGATCGTTGCCGCGACGGGTCCCTCTGCATCTCGCACATAGTCTGCACCCTCTTTGGTTGTGATGTGTTCAAACACAACTTTTAATGCAGGAAATGCTTTGCGCAGCGGAATCATGACCCGCTCAATGAATAAGGCTTCACGATCAAACACATCGACCGACGGGTCTGTGACCTCGCCGTGCACAAGCAGTGGCATCCCAATCCGCTCCATGGCCTCAAGCACGCCACTACAGCGTGCCAACAGATCTGTCACGCCAGCATCAGAGTTTGTTGTAGCGCCAGCAGGATAGAGCTTAAAGGCGACGGCGGCACCAGACTCAAACGCATGAATCGCTTCGGCAGGCTGCGTATTATCAGTCAGATAAAGTGTCATCAGAGGCTGAAAGCTATCCGCGGGTATGCCGACGGCCACAAGCGCTTGCTCGATACGCGATTTATACGCAACGGCAAGCGCTGCAGTCGTCACAGGCGGTTTCAAGTTGGGCATCACAATTGCGCGCGCAAATTGTCTGGCGGTATCACCTATAACAGCGTGCAGCACCTCGGCATCACGCAAGTGCAAATGCCAATCGTCAGGTCGTGTAATGCTCAACGTTGTTTGATTCATGCTCTTGAAGTTACCTAATCTTGTGTGATGTGTGTTGCTTGTTTTTGTTTCGCATGCAGTGAAAGCGCATGCTATTCAATATCAAGTGCCTGATAACGGCATACCGCGCTCTACCAACGCGGCAAATGTTGCGCTACCAACCGGAATGACCTCATCATTAAAATCAAAATTCGGATTGTGCAAAAATCTGCCTTCTTCTGCACCGCCTTGACCAAGTCTGAAATAAGCGCCAGGTACTTTTTTCAACATAAATGAGAAGTCTTCCGAGCCCATCGAGGGTGTCATGTCGCGTACAACCTGATCCGCACCAAAAAGCTCTGTCGCAACATCCGCCACAAAGTGCGCGTTGACAGCAGTATTAATCGTTGCAGGATAATTTCTCAGGTAGGTAAATTCTGCCGTGGCACCAAAAGCTTCGGCAACTGAGGCAATAATTGCGCGCATGCGACTTTCAATCACGTGTTGGACGGTATCGCTAAAAGTTCTAACCGTTCCCACTAACTTGGCCTGTCCCGGGATCACACTGGCAGCGGAGGCATGCCCAGCATTGATGTGGCCAAAAGACAAAACCGCAGCCTCTAGTGGGTGCACATTTCTGGAAACAATTGTTTGTAACGCAGTCACTATATTGGCTGCGACCACAATAGGATCAATCGTCTGATATGGGTGGGCGCCATGACCACCCCGCCCCTGAATCAAAATTTCAAACTTATCACTCGCTGCCATCATCGGGCCAGGATTGATACCAATCACACCAGCCGGCAAGCCAGGCCAATTATGGAGCGCATAAATTGCATCGCATGGGAAACGTTCAAACAACCCATCGTCGACCATTGCCTTCGCACCGCCCAATCCCTCTTCGGCAGGCTGAAAAATTAAGACTGCTGTACCGTTGAAATTTCTATTTTGCATCAGATACTTCGCCGTACCCAGCAAGATTGTCGTATGCCCATCATGCCCGCAAGCATGCATCATCCCAGGGACAGTCGAACAATATTCAGTCTTACCCTCTTCACGCATAGGCAAGGCATCCATATCCGCACGCAATCCAATCATTTTGCCAGAGTCGGTCCGCTGCCCTTTAATTACGCCAACGACACCTGTTTGACCGATGCCTCTATGCACCTCCACGCCGAGTGCCGTCAATGCACCCGCAACAATGCCAGAGGTACGGACTTCCTGAAATCCAATTTCTGGATTTGCATGTAAGTCGCGCCTGACAGCCACGAGTTCTTTGTGAAATTGTTGAATCGACGCGAGAGGGGATCTTGGATACATAATCTTTTTATATTAAAAATTAAGTAGTTAGGTAAAAACCCGTAAAGTGAACAAATATTTTTAGTACCGAAACATATCTAAAGAGTTTACCTGTCTTGTTGAAAACTGAGTGAATTGAGACAATTTAACGATTATCTCTATAAATTCTTTGTCTTTCACACTGAGAAGCGTTATGCTGCGCCCACTGTGCACATTTATCTGTTCCACCAGGAGAGCCCATATGGCAACCGCTAAACCAGCCGCAAAGAAACCCGCAGCAAAGAAAGTCGCCGTCAAAAAAGTTGCAGCAAAGACGCCAGCCGTTAAGAAAGTTGCTGTCAAGAAAACAGCTGCTGCTAAACCCGCTGCCAAGAAAGTCGCTCGCACACCGAACGCAGCTTTCATGAAAGCCTTGACACCTAGCGCCGTACTAGCCGCTGTGATTGGCGCCGCTCCTGTACCACGTACAGAAGTTACCAAGAAAATTTGGGACTACATCAAAAAGCACGACTTGCAAGATCCTGCAAATCGTCGCAACATCAATGCTGACGAAAAGCTCAAGCCATTATTTGGCAAGGCTCAAGTCTCGATGTTTGAATTGACCAAAATCGTAAGCGGTCATTTGAAATAAGCATTGTTTCAAGTTGCACTAAGAAAATAAGGGCACCTCAAAGGTGCCCTTATTTTTTGACTTGAACCGTCAGACTATGTTGGCGCGCTGAACTCAAGCAGTGCTAGCCAGCCCTTTACCAAACGGTACAAAATCCAAATACCGGTTGCTAACACGCCAATCCAACCGATATAGATATAGGTCGCAATTCCGCTAATAATCAAGGCCAACAGACCCCACCAAAAAGTCTGCATGAGCCAATCAAAATGCGAAGCATAAATAGTCCCAGCTGCGTCAGGTCGCTTGATGTAAAGCAACACGATTGCAGCAACTGTTGCGACACCAAATACGCCACCACTCAAAAGACCTATGGCAAACAAACCATATGCAACATGGGTAAGTGTCCGCAAATCAATTGGTTTTTTCTCTTCAGGGATATTTTGATCTGACATATGCAGCGCTCCTTTGCTGACAAGCTAGTTATTGAAGACTCAGCCTACGCTTATAAATATCTTACATCAAAGACAAAACCCCGCAGCATTTGGCTACGGGGTTTTGAGGGTAAGAGCTTGACAATGACCTACTTTCACAGACGTACGTCCACTATCATCGGCGCTAAGGTGTTTCACGGTCCTGTTCGGGATGGGAAGGGGTGGGACCACCTCGCTA
>CAMAYM010000132.1 GCA_945862495.1 Bordetella parapertussis
TGGATCTGAGCCCAGCCCTAGCCAAGCTCAACGTGGAGCGTTATGCAGCCTGGAAACCTACTTTTACACAGACTAACGCCCGCCAAGCTGTTCTCGCCTTTAATGGCGATGTTTACGAGGGCCTAGAGGCCGCCACACTCAAGGAAAAAGACCTCGAATGGGCGCAGGATCATGTGGCCATTCTGAGCGGTCTGTACGGCGTGCTGCGCCCCTTGGACCTGATGCAGCCTTATCGTTTAGAAATGGGTACCAAAATCGCCAATCCTGGCGGTGCCAACCTCTATCAGTTTTGGGCGAAAACGATCGCGCCTTATTTAAATGAGCGTCTGGCCAAAGATAAAGCTCCAATCATCGTCAATCTGGCCTCTGAGGAATACTTCAAGTCGGTGGATCAAAAGGCACTCAAGGCCCGGATCATCCAGTGCGTATTTCAAGACGCCAAAGGTCCGACGTGGAAAATTGTCAGCTTTCATGCAAAGCGCGCGCGAGGTTTGATGGCGCGTTTTGCGATTGAAAAACGCATCACCAAACCTGAGGGTTTGCAAAAGTTTGCGAGCGAAGGCTATGTGTATGCACCGGAGGTGTCTACGGAAAACAAGCTTGTGTTCCGTAGACCCGAATAACACTGGAAGAGTGGTCTACGACTTAATGCATGCTCCAGCCATGGCTGACGACAACAGACTGACCTGTCAGCGCACTGCTCTCAAAGCCCGCTAAAAACGCGACAACGTTGGCCACATCCTCAGTTGTGGTGAACTCGCCGTCCACCGTGTCTTTGAGCATAACGTTTTTGATCACCTCAGCTTCGCTTATATTGAGTGCCGCAGCCTGCTCAGGAATCTGTTTGTCGACAAGTGGTGTACGGACAAAGCCTGGGCATACGACGTTAGCACGCACGCCTTTGGGGCCGCCTTCTTTTGCCACAACACGTGCCAACCCCAAGATGCCGTGCTTGGCAGCAACATAGGCTGCTTTCAGACGCGAGGCTTCATGCGAATGAACCGAACCCATATAAATAATGGAACCACCTTTACCTGCAGCATACATATGCTTGATGGCAGCTTTGGTGGTGAGGAAGGAACCATCAAGGTGGATAGCCATAATTTTTTTCCAATCGGCGAAAGGAAAATCTTCGATTGGGTGCACAATCTGTATGCCCGCATTGGCAACTAAAATATCGATGCCTCCAAACGTTTTCGCGGCAAGGTCCGTGCCGGCGTTGACCGCCTCTTCATTGGTGACATCCATGACGACGCCCATTGCTTTGCCACCCGCTTGCTTGATTTCCTCTGCCACTGCGTCGGCTGCGGTCTGATTGAGATCGGCGATCACGATGGTTGCGCCTTTGCTGGCGAGTTTGAGAGCACATTCACGCCCAATTCCGCTGGCCGCGCCGGTAATCAGTGCAACTTTATTTTGTAGTGACATATCAAACTCCTGTAAGGGATAGTATGTGGGTCTGTAATCTTGACCATTGTAAAGCTGATGTCATGCGCATAGCGTAAATTAGCAACATTACATTTGGATGATCAACTCAACTGGAGAGTGCCTTGAAAATAGCCGATATCAAAGCGAATGCCTATTCGATGCCGTTCGCAAGTCCATCCTATCCAAAAGGACCGTATCACTTTATTAACCGCGAATTTTTAATCATCTCGTATCGGACAGACCCAAATAAACTTCGTGAGTTGGTGCCTGAACCCCTTGCGATTGATGACCCTATCGTGAGTTACGAGTTTATCCGTATGCCTGACTCGTCGGGATTTGGTGATTACACCGAGTCTGGCCAAGTGATCTCTGTGGTGGATGAGCAGGGTCGGCGTGGCGGTTACACGCACATGATGTATCTGGATAACGAGGCACCTATCGCAGGTGGCCGTGAGCTATGGGGCTTCCCCAAAAAACTCGCAAGACCAAAACTGACGGTGGACTCCGACTCGCTCTTGGGTACGCTCGATTATGGCCAAGTGCGCGTCGCGACAGGGACGATGGGCTACAAACATGCAGATTTGGATTGTGCGGCCGAGCAAAAGAAATTGCTCGAAACGCCTAATTACTTACTCAAAATCATTCCCCACGTCGACGGCACTGCGCGTGTGTGCGAACTCGTGCGTTACTACTTGCAGAATGTCAACGTTAAAGGTGCCTGGACGGGACCAGCGAGGTTAGAGTTATTTCAGCATGCATTAGCGCCTGTTGCCGACTTGCCCATTCTTGAAATTGTCGGCGCCAAGCATTTAATGTGCGATCTCACTTTGGGGCTGGGCGAGGTCGCCTACGACTACCTGAAGCCTTGACGACAGGATGCGTAAATTGTCCTGAAGAACTTCGTTGGTGGGTGTGCACATCAAACGTTACAAAGTTCTCACCTTCCGCAGGCATCGCGAGACAGTCTTTACAATCAAGCGTCTCGTGCATGTCATGCAAGCCCGTGTCCCAATGATGCCCCATGGTTTCGGCACTGAATTCATAATCTTTGTAATGACCTTCGCTGAGTTTATTTCTGTAAATGAGGTGGATCACGTTGTAGCGCGCACCCATCATATGGCGCATCATTTCGTCGAACCAAGGATCACTGGCACGCACTTTTGCTGGGATGCGATCGATCGTGTCAAACCATATACGACGTAGCTTTTGCACTACTTCAACAGCATTGGTCACGGTTCGAGTTCGGCTCGAAAACTGAATATCTTTGAGCCGTTCGTTGACCTGAAAAATATCAAGCGGGAGAGGCCCTTGTGCACTCCATAAATCGACTTGGAATACGAGCGTATCTTTGCGCGGTGTCACGCCCAAAACGTACTCTAGGGGTGTATTAGATACACAGCCACCGTCCCAGTAGTACTCGCCATCAATTTCAGTCGCTGGAAAACCCGGAGGAAGAGATCCGGATGCCAAAAAATGTTTCGGCGTTAACTTGATCTCCTCGGAATCAAAATAAACAAAGTTGCCCGTGGCTACATTTGTTGCGCCTAAGGAAACTCGCGTTTCTCCGCTGTTGATACGATCAAAATCCGCAAAGCGTTCGAGCGTCGCAAGAATGGGCGTTGTGTCATAAAAACTTGTATTGTCAGGTGCTCCTCCACCAGGAGCCATCAGCCTTGGTTTGAAAAAATGTTCCTGCCCTTTGACGATCGCGGAGATGGCCGACATTGAACCTAGCATTGAATGTTCATATTGTTTGAACATCTCGCCCCATGAGGATGCCCATTGATCAAAAATTTTGCTGGGATTGGATAAGTGCGCGGTGGTATGTCTGGGCGGATTGCAAATCGTTTCCCAAAATCCTTTCAACATCTCCACTCTTTTTTCTGGCGGGTTGCCTGCAATAATGGCGCAATTGAGTGCGCCGATAGAAATGCCCGCAACCCAGTTAGGATGGATGCCTGCGTTCGCTAAACCCTCGTATACACCTGCTTGATATGAACCGAGTGCGCCACCACCTTGCAGGACGAGAGCGACTCGAGGATAGTCTGGCAACTTGAGACGGCGTTGAGTCATGAGGGTGATCCTGAAGGAGATAGGGTGGGGGAGATATTGCTATGAATGACCGCTAATTCATGATCGATATTAACGATTGTTTTTTGCATTTGAATTACCGGATATGCAAAATTAGGCAAGCTTCCATCCACGATGGGTGTGGGGAGTTGGGGAAGGGGTTCGCTTCGATCTGCTTGCAAATGCGGAACGATTTGAGAAAGATGCTGGGTAACAATCGGGTTTGCTTGCGCAGAGGTCGTGAGCGCATGCATCACCGCGTTGATTTGCGAAGCCAGCATGTGCGTCTGAATCATCAAGTTGTTAAATTCGATCACATGCCACTGACGCGAGCGAGGTTCAAGCATCATGCGATAAAACGCCTCAGCAAAGTTACCGAGTGCCACGTAAACGTTTTTGCGGGTCAGCCGCCACGCGACTTCAGCGCGATGAATGTCGGGGTTTTGAGGATCTTTTTTGTTGGTTTGAAGTACGTCGACATAGTGTAAGCCTGCACGCAGATATTCACGGTTTGCATTGATCGCGGCACGCGCAAGTGAGGGCATAAATTGCGCTTCCCACCAGGGTAAAAAGTAACTGCAAGCAAAAGAAATAACCGAGCCGATCAGGGTGTCGAGCGCGCGATCTGTGATGATAGTGGTGGCGGTTGGATCAACAAAATGAAATGCCAGCAGCACAGCATTGGTATTAAAGACTGAAGCCGACATGTAGTTGAGCTGCAGTAGGCTACCTCCAATGATCGTGGAGGCCACCATGGCCACAAACAACCAAGTATTGTTGTCTGTGCTGTAGAGCGTACCCAGTGCAACCACGCACCCAATCAAGGTGCCAAACAGTCTCCAACCGTTGCGCTGTCGTGTCAGCGCAAAGCCAGGTTTCATAATGATCAGCACGGTCAGTAAAATCCAGTAACCGTGCGGGGCGAGCGAAGGAATCAGGGTCCAGACCGTCATAGCTAAAGCGGCAGCTAAGGTCACGCGCAAGGCATAGCGACAAATGGGAGAGTCCAAGCGTAAGTTACTCGTGATCATCCCAGGACGGTACTGCTCACGTGAAAGAAATTGGTTGAGTGATTGATCGAGCACAACTGATTGAATGGTCGCTGATTTTTTATTCAGATCGGTCGTGACGATCATTCTCTGAACAATATTGGCGCTGTGGCGCAGTCGCCGGAGGATTTCGATACAGAGGTTGTAGACATCAGGTTCACGCTGCGCATAGCCACTGCGTGTCATCTGCTCGATTTCAAATTCAAGTGCGCGTAATTCGGCTTTCACACTATTGCGAGGAGAGGCCGCGCGTTCGCGCGACACTGCGAGCGCGATTCGGTCGAGATCAGCGGACATTTTATAAAGCGCATCCCGCATGAAAATCAGGATGTCCGAGTCTCCAAGTTTGGCGCGTAACAGGGAGTAATCCGTGCGCGTCGCGACCAAGGTATCCAAAATGTCGATGGTGTCGACAAAAAGATTCCACAACATGATGCGTTTAGGCTGGTCTGTATTGATTTGTCCCGATAGACCCCTTAGCACCATATCGCGGGCGCCTTGCTGTTTGTCCGTCATGTTGGACTGACAGCTGATGAGTTTTCGATAGTTCTCATCTAGGTCATGATCGAGGCTGTACATGTTTGCCCGTTGCGCCACGTAATCTGAGGTTGCAAATAGGGCTACGGAGAGCGCTTGTTCTTTTTCTCTAAGATTCATGGCTCGGCTGAGCGAATAACTAAACAGGGTGTAAAACAACCCACCCCCAAAAGAGGTGAGTGTGTGCAGCCAGACTTGATCGGCCGTAAGCGCCTCATGCATGGTCACGGTCATGAGCAATAAGCAGGCAAAACCGATTTGCCCTCCTTTTTTGCCATAGACCGACAGCATGGAGTAGGCAAAGCATTGACTGATCACCACCAGCCATAACAACAAGGGATGGTTTGAGGCCAAGCTCGTGATGGCAACGGTCAAGGTGCTCAGTACGGTGCCACCCAGCATTTCACGGATACGGTGCTCGTGTGGGCCTGGCTGATCGATAAACGCCACGCAAAGCGCGCCGAACGTTGCAACCAGTCCAGCAGCGTACCAGCCGAATATTCCACCCAAAATGGTCACTGGCAGCAAGGTGCCGGCTGCGCGCCTGACCCCGCTGTAGAGGTGGTGGCTGTATATAAAACGCTGTAGCTGGCTGGCAGTTTCGTTCATGATTCCTGTGTGCGCTGCAGCAATTTGTCTCTAAGACTCCACTCTAGCGGACTCGGGCGGAGGTGACAACCTTCCTAGGTCTAAAGACTCATGATTTGCGCTGCGGCGCACAACACGTTAAAGTTTGAGATTCGGGCAAAAAAGCTTACCGTTTTTTTGCCTGAAGGCGTCCGTGTCGAGGTCACCACCTCGTTGCGCCGCGCCAAAAATATAAACTTTTGCTGCTGTCCTTGCCAAAAGCTTGGGTCAGCAGCTTCCGTTTCGATCCAGTGCACCCCTGTTGGGTGCGTGCATAGCCTGATGGCGAATGCGTGCTAGGTTGGCAAGGTGTCCGGGTGGCCAGGCTCTGTGAGCTTGAAAACGTCGGTGCATGTTGCTTGTACCTGTCGCGGTTCAGTGTTGCTCTTTCAATGGGCACGCAGTCATAGGGTAAAAGCCGGTAATGAAAGGAATCATATTATGGAACT
>CAMAYM010000133.1 GCA_945862495.1 Bordetella parapertussis
CCGTAGCAAAGACCATCTGGCGTTTTACGAACAACTGTTACCACCAGGGCCTCAGGGCGCCATCACCTTGCGGGCTGTTGAATTGGAGCGGCAGGATCGGACGCTCGCGTTTAGGGCGCTCTTGATGCGCAGCGGTAAGCCGAGTAAACCGGGTGAACGGTTTAATGGTCGCTTGCAGTTTGTGGCAACAGGTATCAAAGACGGCCAAGAGGTGACCGTCGTATTGCAACCATCTCAGCGTGCCGCAAGTGCAGGAGGCGCAACGTCCCCTATAAACACGTTGGGGGCAGCGACAGAGGACCAAGATAGTCTGAAGCTAAGTTTTGATCAGTTTCAGCGTAGCCAGGGCGTGCTTGCGCTGCCCAAGGATTTTGAGCCAAGCTCTGTGGTCGTGAGTATTTTGTCGGGTGAGATTGTCCTTGCTTCGCGCAAGGTTGATCTTTAATTTCACCCTTAGTTTGCGGTATAGTTGAGCTAATTAGTCGGGTATCCCCGATATGAATTGATTGCGATAGTCGCCCTTAAGCAGGGCAGGAGCTAAACATGAGCACATTGACCCAAACTGTCGATCTTCAGGCACCACCCACACCTATTCTTTTTACCGACTCCGCTGCAGCCAAGGTCAAAGACTTGCTGATCGAAGAAGGTAATGCCAACCTTAAATTGCGCGTTTTCGTGCAGGGTGGCGGCTGTTCTGGTTTTCAGTACGGATTTACGTTTGATGAAGACGTCAACGAAGATGACACCACGTTAGAAAAAAATGGCGTCGCTTTGCTGGTGGATCCAATGAGTTTTCAGTACCTCGTCGGCGCTGAAATTGACTACAAAGAAGACATCGAAGGTTCGCAGTTTGTGATTCGCAATCCAAATGCGACCACAACGTGCGGTTGTGGTTCTTCTTTCTCGGTCTAAATTAATCAGGTCAGTTTACGCAGGCCAGCACGCGCCAAGGATACGCATTCCTTTCGCGCCCGTTACAGCAGGATTCCCAGCAGGTATCCCCTGCTGGTGTGCCCAAGCAAGCCAGGCAAACGCCAGCGCTTCAACATCCTGAGTACCAATACCCTCGCTGTCTGTTGTGCGTACATCGCATGAGATAGTGCGTTGCAGGTCGGCCATCAGTGCCGTATTGCGTGCACCACCCCCACAAACCAGAATTTCTTTTGCGTCCGCGGCGTATTGTTGTATCGCGCGTGCGACCGTTTCTGCGGTCAGTCGTCTGAGTGTGGCCTGGACGTTTTGGGCAAACGCGTTGTTTTCAGCAGCGGTTTGCCTACCACCTGTTTCAAAAGTATTTAATTTTTCCTCAAGCCAGTCCCGATTGAATAAATCCCGCCCTGTGGATTTTGGTGCGGGCAGGGCGAACCATGGCTCTGCGTCCAGCATCGCAGCCAGTAGGGCTTCGTCGGCTTGGCCGCCAGCACCCCATGCCCCATCCTGATCAAAGGCGCGTCCAGTGTGACGAGTGCACCACATGTCCATGAGTACATTGGCCGGTCCGGTATCAAATCCGATGGGGGGTTGATGAGGACGCAGGATGGTGATGTTGGCAATGCCCCCAAGATTTAAAATCACGCGGGTGTGTGGCGCGGGGAAAATCCCAGCATGAAAAATCGGGACAAGTGGCGCACCCTGACCGCCGGCGGCAACATCGCGGCTGCGAAAGTCGGCGATGACGCTGATCCCAGTACGTTCAGCTAAGCGTGCGGGTGCGTTGAGCTGGATCGTAAAGCCACGATCAGGTCTGTGACGAACGGTTTGCCCATGCGCACCGAGTGCTGAGACTTGTTTGGGCGTCACTTCTGCCTTGCGTAAAACCTCTTGAACGACCTGGGCATACAGGTCAGCCAAACTGTTTGCGGCCAGGGCGGCGCGTTCGAGCTCATCAGGACCGCTCTGGTTGAGCGCGAGAAGCTCAGCTTGCAGTGCGGGGGGGAACTGAGTGGCGGCGCTTGCCAGCAAAGTGGGGCGACCGGCTTGATCAAAGCGCGCCAAGACTGCATCAATGCCGTCTAGGCTCGTGCCCGACATGAGTCCTACGTAAAGAGTGTGCTCAGCCAAAAGAGCGCGCGCTTTTAGCGGCCAGCAACATTACTCGTTTCGGGAACGGCTTCCTGAAACTTGGCAAGCACTTGTAATTGCTGCTTGAAGGGGGTAACGACTTCAGCGAATTTTTCGCGATGCTCTGGCGCCAGGGGTTGAGACGTCGGCATGTTCGCAGTCGCGGTCAGCGGATCAATCGGCTTTTCGGCAACGCGGAATTCATAATGCAGGTGCGGTCCTGTTGACCAGCCTGTGGAGCCGACATAGCCAATGAGGTCACCTTGTGAAACTTTACTACCCGCCTGGAGACCTGAGGCAAAGCGGCTTTGGTGCGCGTAGAGTGTGGTGATCCTGCTGTGATGCTTGAGGATGACGGTGTTGCCATAGCCATTTCGCCAACCCACAAATTCAACAGTGCCGTCCGCCGTCGCGTAAATGGGTGTGCCGGTCGGGGCGGCATAGTCAACACCAGGATGATGGCCGGACCATGCTTGCAGACCAGGAATCTTACGCATCCCAAACGTTGAGCTGATACGGGAAAATTTGAGCGCGCTGCGTAAAAATGCACCCCGCAAGCTTTCACCCTCGAGATCGTAATAGCCACCTGTTTGGCCATCCGGACTAAACCAGACCGCATTGTGTGTTTTTTTTCCGTTTATGAACTCGAGCGCAAGCACGCGTCCATTACCTGCAGGGCGACCGCCAATTGTGCGAGTTTCGTAAACGACACGAAATTGATCATTAGGGCGCAGACCGCGTAAAAAGTCGACTTTGCTACTCAGAATCTCGGCCATTTGCGAAGTAATGCCGTCGGGCACACCCGCAATATCCGTGGCGGCAAAGAGGGAAGAGCGAATGGTACCGACAGCGACCTCAACGTGCGTCTCCAGAGGCTGCAGAAGCTCTTCGGCGACAAAACCAGATTTTGTGGCGGTAATCTGGAGGGTTTTGGCCATCCCTTTTCCGTTGGCGTCAGAGTTGGGGGTGTGGTAGTAGCGCACCCACAATAACTCGCCATCGTCGTTCGTTGCCGCTTGGATGGAGCGTCCAACAATCAGTTTATAGATAGAGCGTGCTTTGGACTCACGCGCGATGAAAGCCAACAGGTTGGCGTCGGAGACATCCACGCGCTTGAGTACCGTGGCGAGAGAGTCGCCAGAGCGAATACGGGTCTCAATAATATAGGGGGTTTCTTCGGTTGCTTGTTCTGCTGGTGCTGCATCAGTAGGCGCGGGTACGGGTACAACGTTAAGAACAAGCTTTTGCTCAGGTGCGGGTTCGTTAGACGCTTGGGGCTTGCCATCGGCCGCATCAACCTGCGTCGGCTTAATCACCCCCAGTGCGACCGCGCCCAAAGCCAGCAATAATGCTGCACTCACCACCACACCACGTACCATGCCCGAACGGTTTTCTTGTTGACCGGACAGCGGCAAGGCTGTCGGGGCGAAGGCGGGCTTGGTTGTCGAGTGGTTTTTAAAACGCATTAGTCATTAATCCTATGTACAGCACACAGCAAAACATCTGTTCGTATAAAGCTTTCGTGTAAAACGATGCTTAAACACCACACTCATGCCGGATTTTGCGTGGCAGAGCAAGATTAGTTTGCGTATGATGTCAGTCTTGTAAAAAAGTATGTTAGCCGATTTCCAGCGATCAAACAGCTTTTTTGTCACTTTCACCGATCAAATTGGCTTACTTCTTTTATGTTGACGTCTAAATACGCGATTACCCCTGAAGTTGAAGCTAACTTACGTATAGTTGAGCGCGGCTGCGATGAGCTGCTGGTCAAGACTGAATTTGCCCAGAAAATGGCCCGGAGTCAGGCAACAGGCGTTCCGCTGAGAGTCAAGCTGGGCTTGGATCCTACGGCACCTGATATTCACCTTGGGCACACGGTCGTACTCAATAAAATGCGCCAGTTGCAGAACCTCGGTCATACCGTCATTTTCCTGATTGGTGACTTTACCTCGATGATTGGCGATCCGTCGGGTCGCAACTCCACGCGTCCCCCCTTAACGCGTGAGCAGATTGAGGAAAATGCCCGGACCTATTACGCCCAGGCAAGCTTGGTGCTGGATCCTGCGCGTACCGAGATTCGCTATAACTCCGAATGGTGCGATCCTTTGGGCGCGCGCGGGATGATCCAGCTGGCATCCCGCTACACGGTCGCGCGCATGATGGAGCGCGATGATTTCACCAAGCGCTTTAAGTCCGGGGTGCCGATTTCGGTGCATGAGTTTTTGTATCCATTGATGCAGGGCTATGACTCGGTCGCCTTGAAATCCGATCTGGAGCTCGGTGGCACAGATCAAAAGTTCAATCTGTTGGTAGGTCGAGAGCTCCAAAAAGAATACGGCCAAGAGCCTCAGTGCATTTTGACGATGCCTTTGCTGGAGGGGACGGATGGCGTCGAAAAGATGTCCAAGTCCAAAAATAATTACATCGGAATCGGTGAGGCGCCTGAATCAATGTTTGGCAAAATCATGTCGATTTCCGACACAATGATGTGGAAATACTTTGATTTGCTGTCGTTTCGCAGCATCGAAGAGGTTGCCGCTCTGCGTGTCGAGACCGAAGCGGGTCGCAATCCTCGAGATGCGAAAGTCATGCTGGGCCAAGAAATTGTGGCCCGTTTTCACTCGCAATCTGCTGCCGAAGCTGCGTTGGCCGCGTTTGAAGCACGTTTCCGTGACGGCGCAGTGCCAGAAAATATGCCTGAAGTCACCGTTGCTGGGGCTCCGGTGGGCATTCTAAAGCTGCTGAGAGAAGCGGGGCTGGTGGCTTCTGGTGCCGAAGCGCAGCGCAACGTCGAGCAAGGTGGTGTGCGGGTGGATGGTGATCGGGTCGAGGACAAAGCCTTGCAGCTTGGGGCTGGCACCTATGTGGTCCAGGTCGGTAAGCGTAAGTTTGCCCGCGTGACGGTGGCTTGAGCTATCCCTAAGCGCCTTGAGCCTTTAATAGAAGCAAGGCGCAGTACACTAGCATCATTCAAATTTCGCAGTTTCATTTCGTCAGGATTCCTATGTTTGATCGCAAACTCACTCTAGACCGCGTTGACCCTGAAGTTTGGTCCGCCATGCAGAAAGAAGACACACGGCAAGAGCAGCACATCGAGCTGATTGCCTCCGAAAACTATGCCAGCCCTGCCGTGATGCAGGCGCAGGGTAGCCAGATGACCAACAAGTACGCCGAAGGTTATCCCGGCAAGCGTTACTACGGTGGTTGTGAGTATGTGGATATTGTTGAGCAACTCGCCATTGATCGCCTCAAAACCTTGTTTGGCGCTGAGGCGGCAAACGTGCAACCCAATTCAGGCTCACAGGCCAATCAAGCGGTGTATCTGGCTTTCTTGAAACCAGGTGACTCCGTGCTGGGCATGAGCTTGGCGGAGGGCGGTCACTTGACGCACGGTGCTTCAGTCAATGCTTCGGGCAAGCTGTACAACTTTCACCAGTACGGCTTGGACGCGAATGAGGTGTTGGACTACGACAAGGTCGAAGAGCTCGCCAAGACCCAAAAGCCAAAGATGATCGTCGCAGGTGCCTCGGCTTACTCCTTACACATTGACTTTGAGCGTCTGGCCCGCATTGCTAAAGATAGTGGCGCCTTGTTATTGGTCGACGTTGCTCATTATTCAGGTTTAGTCGCGGGTGGTGCATATCCCAACCCAGTACCCCATGCTGATTTTGTCACCTCCACCACGCACAAGTCTTTACGTGGCCCTCGTGGCGGCGTGATTATGATGAAAGCCGAATACGAAAAAGCGATCAACTCTGCCATTTTCCCTGGCATTCAAGGTGGTCCGTTGATGCACGTGATCGCAGCCAAGGCCGTGGCGTTCCGCGAAGCTTTAACGCCTGAGTTCAAGGCCTATGCCGCACAAGTAGTGAAAAATGCGCAGGTGTTAGCCGAAACGCTGGTCAAACGTGGTTTACGTATTGTCTCCGGTCGC
>CAMAYM010000134.1 GCA_945862495.1 Bordetella parapertussis
TCGCTTGTTAACCGCGGCTCGGCTTTCACCGAAGTGCAAAGAAAAGCCGCTGGTTTAGAGGGCCTTTTACCCCCTGGCGTGGACACCTTAGCACTGCAAATTGCCCGCGTACATACCCAGCTTGAACTTCTAGACTCAGATTTGCAGCGCTATTTATTTTTGATGGACTTACAAAGTCGTAATCAGACTTTGTTTTATGCCGTGCTGATGTCCGATCCAGCAAAATTCATGCCCTTGGTTTACACCCCTACTGTAGGTGAGGCGTGCCAAAAGTTTGATCATATTTTTCGCTCAACGCGCGGGCTGTATCTGCCCATCAGCGCCAAGGGGCGTTTGAAAGAGCTGATGTCAAACTGGCCACAAAAAGACATACGCTTTATCGTTGTCACAGATGGTGAACGCATTCTCGGCCTAGGTGATCTGGGTGTGGGCGGCATGGGCATCCCAATCGGCAAACTGGCACTTTATACCGCAGTAGCTGGGGTACCGCCTGAACTTACACTCCCGATCACCCTTGACGTTGGTACAAATAACCAAACGCTGCTAGATGACCCACTCTATCTCGGTTTGCGTCAACAGCGTGTACGCGGCGATGATTATCATGCGTTCATCGCTGAATTTGTCGATGCCGTACAAACGCTTTATCCAAAATGTTGTTTGCAATGGGAAGATTTTGCAAACTTTAATGCCGTCCCAATTTTAGAGACGTACAAAGACAAGATCTGTACGTACAACGATGACATTCAAGGCACTGCAGGTGTGGCGCTTGCAGGTCTGTATGCGGCCCTGCGTATTACCGGTCAAAAACTGACCGAGCAGCGCTTTCTCTTTATGGGTGCAGGTTCAGCTGCTACAGGTATTGCCGAGCTCATCAGTGAAGCGATGGTGATGGAAGGCCTGACGATCGAAGAGGCGCGCGCGCGCAACTGGTTATTTGATATTAATGGACTCGTGGATTCCACGCGTGCCGACCTAGCTGATTTCCAAAAGCCTTTTGCACATCAGCATGCGCCTTGCAAATCTTTTGTCGATGCCATCAACGCCATTAAGCCAAACGGGATCGTGGGCGTCAGCACGGTGCCTAAGCTCTTTAATCAGGCTGTGATTGAGGCGATGTCCAAGGTCAATGCTCAGCCTATTATTTTCCCCTACTCCAATCCTACTTCACGCTCGGAATGTACGGCCGAAGAAGCCTACAAATGGTCCAACGGCAAGGCAATTTTCGCAAGCGGAAGCCCTTTTGATCCCGTGACAATTGGTGCAAAAACGTTCGTACCCGGTCAAGGCAACAACGTCTATATTTTTCCAGCGCTGGGGATGGCTGTGCTTGCTACCGAGTCCAAACGAGTGACGCAACAAATGTTTATCGTGGCGGCTAAAGCGGTTGCAGAACAGGTCACACAAGAAGATCTAAATACCGGTCTAATTTATCCTCCACAGTCTCAGATTCTTGCAGCCTCTTTGCATACCGCAGCGAAAGTCGCAACCTATGTGTTTGACAATGGCTTAGCGCGCGTTGACCGGCCTGCTGATATCGCTGCACACATTAAAGAAATGGCCTACAAACCCGTCTATGGTGACTGACCGCATCGCATGCATCCTTAGGGCAGCGGCACTACTACATACGAATGGCCAGACGACACAACGCGTCATTGAAGCGACCACACGCTTGGCGCGTGCGTTTGGCTACGAGGTAGTGGTCTTACCCCAATGGGATTTGATTCTTCTGCGTTTTAGGCCTCTGGCTGCGGAGACATCCACGCCATGGCGTGATGAATCCGTTCATATTCGGCCAACAGGCGTTGATATGAATAAGGTCTCTCAAACCACCCATTTGATTGATCGTTTATCCGCCTTACCTTCGCCTTTAACTGAGGAGGAAATCTCTCGCGCGGAAACTGAACTCACTGCGATTAAAGCACTCACGCCAAGTAGCGATCTACGCTTTGTGTTGATGGCTGGCTTGGGTGCTTCGGCACTTGGGTTGATTTTCGGTGTCACAAGTCACCTCACGCTTGTTTTAATTTTTTTTGCTGCAGCAATAGGTGCAATCTTGCGACGCGCTCTGGCGGGTGACAATCTTTTTGTTCAGCCGCTTGTTGCGGCCTCAATCGCGGGCATTGTGGGTGGGGTGTCGCAATACTTCTTTGCAGATACGCAGCTGCAGTTTGTAGATATCACTCCCTGCATGATTCTTGTGCCAGGCGCGCATATTTTAAATGCCTCGCTAGATCTAGCCAGAGATCGTCTGACATTAGGACTGGCACGTCTGACTTACTGCCTCATGATTTTATTGGCGATCTGTGCAGGACTTTTAATGGGCCTCACGATCACGAATGGCTCGTTGACCGATGGCATGCTGTCAAATCAAGTGCCATTATGGCTTGACATCCTCTCTGCCGGTATCGCCGTCGCGGCCTTTGGTACATTCTTTTCTCTCCCTTGGCGCATCCTGATTGCACCGATCCTAGTGGGCATGCTCTGCCATGCGAGTCGCTGGCTGATACTGGAAAATGGCGGTGGGGTGGTGTTGGGTGCGTTCGTCGCCTGCCTGATCGCAGGTATCATTACGGCGATATTGGCGAGATACTTGAAACTCCCCTTTGCCGCTCTTGCCTTTAGTGCAGTGGTATCAATGATGCCCGGAATTTTTGTTTTTAAACTCGCCAGTGGTCTGATCGAGGTTTATCGCGCAGACAGTCAAGCCACAGTTGCGATGCTGACAGGTGTGTTTGCGAATGGAACGGCCACCTTTCTCATTGTGATGGCGATGACGTTTGGACTAATTGTTCCTAAGATGTTGATTGATGGCTGGATCGAGCGGCGTAAAAACGCAATATCCTTATGATTCATACAACAACACGATGTAACGGTTAATAAATTTCTGGAGTGACATTGCCATGGGCTTATTAAATTTTGAACGTCATTGCTTAGTTAAAAAAATTTCAGCGATCGCGCTGGTCTTCCTGTCACCGACAAGCTCTGCATACTTTCCGTTTATTACCGACGACACAGGCACGCAAGGCGAAGGTGGCAACCAGCTTGAGCTCAACTACGTTTTCAGTAAGGAACGAGGCGTGGGCGTAGCCGAAGATGGGACGTACTTCCCTGGTGATTACGGTACCAGCAATGCCTTTCCTGTCACATACACTCGCGGACTCACAGACGACCTCGATGTATTTGTTGGGATGGTACGTCAAACCTCTCCGACAAATGGTTGGATGAACTCAGCGATCGGATTGAAATGGAGGTTTGCGGGCAATCCCGAGGAGGGCTGGAGCTTTGCGGTCAAACCTGCCCTTCTCACCCCAGTGAGCCGAAACATGGAAGCATCAGGTCTTGGTAACGGAAAAACAAACGGTACAGTTTCGCTTATCAGCTCCTATATACAGCCCACATACGAAGTACATGTCAATGCACGTTACACCAGCAATCTATCCTACAGCGGCGCAGCAGAACAACAAGCGCAGCACCTATGGGGTGTTTCCGTTTCGCCAATCTGGGTACTGAATGATCAATGGAAGCTGGGTGTCGATGCAGGCTTGGATACAAACCCGAATACGACGAGCGCCCAGGTTGCCTATGCGCAGATAGGTGCAGTCTATGCCCCCATTAAAAACGTTCAGCTTGGCTTAGGCCTAATGGGTAATCGCGCACTTGGAAGCCCAAGCCGCGAATACAATTGGTCAATCATGTCTGGAGTTGCTTGGCAGTTTTAAATTCTGAGGTATTTCTCCTGAGCGGCACCATAAAGAGATCACCTTGCTCATCGTATAGGCAAGACAATCGGATCCCATACAATCGCTGCAAAGAGTGCTTTGCCTCAAGACCACTCTCTACCTGCTCAAGCTGACCATCCGTATGCAACAAAATCAAGCGATTGAAGTGTCTCAGTGCATGATTGATATCATGCACAATCGCAATTACGGCATGTCGACGCATCCGTGCAAATCTCATTAGTGTCTCTAACATCAGATCTTGAAGGCCTGGGTCGACTGCGGCAATCGGCTCATCCATCAAAATAAATCCGTCTTCAACATCCCAAAGCTGTGCACAGATTCGCGCCAATTGCACGCGAGCAAGTTCCCCCCCTGACAATGTATCAACCGTCCTCTCCAGCAGGTGACTCACATTAAGCATCGCGGCGGCACGGTCAACGATTTGATCACAATCAAAATCTCGCGCCCTCGCGACGCGCCCCAAGCCGATGACAAGCGCAGCGGTCAAGGCAAAGGCAATATCCTGCGATTGATTTAACACAGCACGATGTTGACTAAGGATACCGACAGACCACTTGTTTAACGGTTGCTCATTCAAATAAATACATCCAGAACTCTCTTGATAGGAACCCGAAAGAAGTTTAAGTAAGGTCGACTTGCCGACACCGTTAGGTCCCAAAATAGCAATCGTCTCTGCATTCCGGATCTCCAGTGAATAAGGGCCAAACCTTCGTTCACCAAGCTGTTTCATCACATCACGCATCTTTATCACCGTTGTTACCCCACGCGATGACGCTTGGAACGCACTAACAGCATCAAAAATGGTCCACCCAATAAGGCGGTAAAAATTCCTACGGGAACTTCAGCTGGTATCACAATCGTACGTGCCAAAGTATCCGACGCAAGCAACAGCAATGCTCCCAGAAGCATTGAGATCGGTAAGAGTGCACGCAAATCCGCCCCCACAAGTGCTCGGGCAAGATGAGGCGCAATTAATCCTATAAACCCAATCACGCCACAAAACGCGACGGATAATCCAGCAAGCAAGGCAACCATCACTGAAATCGTCCACCGTAACCTAGGCACACACACACCAAGAGATGCGGCCGTTGCTTCACCAAGATTCAGTGCATTGAGATGCGGAACATGTGTCCGACACCAAAGGTATACCGCCACCAAAACGAGTCCTAATACTGGCACGATCGTCCAATTCGCTCCTCCTAAAGAGCCAAGTGTCCAAAAGGAAAGGCTGCGTAACTGCTCATCCGTCGCAAGATACGTACATAAACCAATCACTGCAATTCCCAGTGCGTTTAAAGCAATACCGAGTAAAAGCAAACCAGAGAATGAGCTAGAGATCAACCAGCTTGCGCCTACATTGAGAAACATACAGGTTAAGAATGCACCCATAAAGGAGACAACGGGAAGTAACCAGACCCTCGCCTCCACAGAAAACACAAGGCTTTGTTCGGAGATCAATACGATGGTGAGCGCCGCTGCACATGCAGCACCTGTTGTGACGCCCAACAAACTGGGGTCGGCTAGCGGATTTCGAAACAACCCTTGCACCAGCGCCCCAGCAAGACCCAGTGAAGCACCGACCAATACGCCCAGTAATACACGTGGAATCCGCAAATACCAGAGGACGTAAGTCTCACCTTCCAGTGGATACGTGATGCCATCAGATGAAAGTATGGAATGACCGAACGCAAACAGCTTGGCCCAATGATTCCAATTAATTTCGACACCGCCAGAACGCAATGCCCACAACACGGAAACCAAAACGAATAATAATGTAAGGAATAATGCCGAAATTTTATAATGATGAAAAATAGTCTTCATGAATCAAGTACGCTCATAAACTGCGATTTGAGGTGCTTGACCGCGAAAGGTAATCGAGGACCAAACCCGAGCAATAACCCTGCATCCATCATTGAGATATGACGATTTTTACCTGCAGGCGTTTGCATGACACCTGGTAGTTTTAGTACAGCTGAAATGTCACCAAAGGCGCGAAATCCATGCTCTGTCATGAGCAAAACATCGGGGCGTGCAGAAACGAGCGACTCAGGCGTGAGGGGTCGATAACCCAAATATCCAGAAGCTGCATTCATCGCCCCTGCGTATTCGATCATGGCATGCGCCCCCGTCTGAGCACCTGCCGCCATGAGTCGATTCGTACTATGCGCAAACAGAAATAAAACTCTACGAGGAGCG
>CAMAYM010000135.1 GCA_945862495.1 Bordetella parapertussis
TAGCGATGACTCAGATAGTCAATGACCTGATTGAGCAGGCCCAACAGCAGTTTGAACAAGCAACGGATGCTGCCGCGCTCGAGAACGCTAAAGCGCGCTTTTTGGGCAAACAGGGTAGTCTGACTGAAATGATGAAAGGTTTGGCAAAGCTTGATGCCGAAGCCAAGCGCGAAGAGGGTGCGCGCATCAATCAGATCAAACAGCAGATTGAAGCTTTACTCAATGCACGTAGAGCGGCATTGGCGCAGGCGCAATTAGATGCGCGACTCGCGGCAGAGACGATCGACGTGAGCTTGCCTGGTCGAGGAATCGCTGCAGGCGGTGTGCATCCAGTCATTCGTACGTGGCAGCGTGTTGAGGAGATTTTCAAGTCAATTGGTTTCGAAGTGGCTGATGGTCCCGAAATCGAAAACGACTGGACGAACTTTACTGCGCTCAACAATCCAGAGAATCATCCCGCTCGTTCGATGCAGGATACTTTTTATGTGGACATGAACGATGACAAAGGTCTGCCTTTGTTGTTGCGTACGCATACGAGTCCGATGCAAGTGCGTTATGCGCGCATGAATAAACCCCCGATCAAGGTGATTGCCCCAGGCCGGACATATCGCGTTGACAGCGATGCGACACACTCGCCCATGTTTCATCAGGTTGAGGGTCTGTGGATTGATGAGAACATCTCATTTGCAGACTTAAAAGGTGTGTACACCAACTTTTTGCGTTGTTTCTTTGAAACCGAAGATCTTGAGTTGCGTTTTCGACCTTCATTTTTTCCGTTCACCGAGCCTTCGGCCGAGATCGATATGATGTTTACCTCTGGTCCTAATAAGGGTCGTTGGTTAGAAATTTCTGGTTCGGGTCAAGTACACCCAGATGTGATACGTAATTTTGGTCTGGATCCTGAGCGCTATATTGGTTTTGCTTTCGGCTCAGGCCTTGAGAGACTGACCATGTTGCGTTATGGGGTCAACGATCTCAGACAGTTCTTTGAGGGTGATCTGCGTTTTCTTCGCCAGTTCAACGATTAATTTAGTACAGACCTGAGACGGTTCAATATGCAATTTCCAGAATCCTGGCTCCGCGCCCTCGTTAATCCCGAGATCTCCACAGAGGAGCTGTCACACCGCTTGACGATGGCAGGTCTTGAGGTCGAAGAGACCAACCCAGTTGCACCCGCGTTTTCTGGCGTGGTGGTGGCACTGATTATGAGCGCCGAGCAGCATCCCAACGCCGACAAGTTGCGCGTGTGTATGGTGGATACAGGTGCCGACGCGCCCATTCAAATCGTCTGTGGTGCCCCTAACGCAGCGGCGGGCCTCAAGGTGCCTCTTGCCACTGTTGGTGCAACACTGCCGGGTGGCATGAACATCGGTATCGCCAAGATGCGCGGTGTAGAGTCTTACGGGATGCTTTGCTCTGCGCGTGAGTTGGGTTTATCGCAAGATCATGGTGGATTGCTTGTGTTGCCTGAGAGTGCGACAGTGGGCCAAAATATTCGCGAAGCACTTGCTCTGAACGATACGCTCTTTACTCTCAAGCTCACCCCCAATCGTGCAGATTGCCTCTCTATTTTAGGTGTCGCCCGTGAAGTCGCTGCGTTGACAGGCGCTGAGCTATGTATGCCCGCCATGACGCCGGTTCAGGTGACCTTGGATGAAATGCTGCCTGTTGAGGTGCTCGCGCCTGACTTGTGCGGACGTTTTGGTGGTCGCATTGTGCGTGGCGTCAATGCCCGTGCAGTAACGCCTGCTTGGATGATTGAACGCCTTGAGCGTGCCGGACAGCGCTCAGTCACTGCCTTGGTCGATATTTCCAACTATGTGATGCTCGAGTTGGGTCGACCCACCCACGTATTTGATTTGGACAAGTTACCTGAGCCAAAGATGGAAATACGCTGGGGACGTAAGGGTGAGACGCTGACACTGCTCAATGAACAGACGATTGCGCTCGACGAATCCTATGGCGTCATTGCCAGCGGTGGTGCGCCTGAAAGTTTGGCAGGCATTATGGGCGGTCTCGGTGTTGCTGTGTCACTCGATACCCAAAATATTTATCTTGAGGCTGCATTCTGGTATCCGGATGCCATTGCAGGCCGCGCTCGCAAACTCAAGCTCAATTCCGAAGCAAGCCACCGCTTTGAGCGTGGAGTTGACTTTAATAATATCCCAGAACATATTGATTTTATTACAAATTTAATCATTGACATCTGTGGTGGTCATGCAGGACCGATTGATGACCAGCATATCAATTTGCCTAAGCGACACCCTGTCAAAATGCGCTTGGACCGCTGTTGCCGCATTCTTGGGGTGAAGGTCTCCCAAGCCGATGTCGAGCAAACCTTTACGCGATTGGGATTTTCATACACTGTGGCAGATCAGGTGTTTGTTGTTGATCCACCTTCCTACCGCTTTGATATCCAGATCGAAGAAGATTTGATTGAAGAAATTGCCAGGATTGTTGGCTTTGAAAACATTCCTGCCGTGCCCCCGATTGCGGCGGCACGGATGCGTGTGGATCCTGAGGTCACGCGCTCTGCTCACACGATTCGTCATCAAGTTGCCGGCTTAGGTTACCAAGAGGTCATTAACTTTTCCTTTGTCGAGGCGGCATGGGAAGAGGGCATGTGTGGCCAAAAAGATCCCATTCGTTTGCTCAATCCAATTGCAAGCCAATTAGCGGTGATGCGTTCCTCGTTGTTACCAGGTTTGATTGCCAACATTCGATACAACGCGAATCGTAAACAGTCACGTGTGCGCGCTTTTGAGCTTGGTCGTGTGTATGTGAAAGATCCCTTAGTGACAGATGGTCCCTTGACAGTCGCGGGCGTCCATCAACCTCAGCATATTGCACTGGCTGCCTGGGGTTCTGTCCGCGAGGATCAATGGGGTGCGTCGACACGGGCTGTAGATTATTTTGACGTTAAACACGATCTCGAAATTTTGTTTGGTGTCAAAGCGTCATCACTTCGCTTTAACGTCAAACAGCACCCCATTTTGCATCCTGGACGCAGTGCAGCAATCGAGCTAGAGGGTGAGCATATTGGCTGGATTGGAGAGCTACATCCTCGCTGGGTGCAGGAGCAGGAGTTACCCACGGCCCCTGTATTGCTTGAGGTTCGCCTGGATGCACTGACTGCAGTTTCGATGCCTGAGGTCAGAGAGCTTTCACGTCAACCTTTAGTGCAGCGCGACTTGGCTATTTGGGTTTCTACCGATACGCCTGTACAGGTCTTATTGGATACCATAGCAACAACGATAGCCGCTGATCCAAATCTGAGCGTTGTTCAGCATGTAGGACTGTTCGATGTTTGGAGAGATCCCGCCAAGAGTGAATCGAAAGAAAAGAGTTTGGCTTTTAGGGTGTCGTTGCAAGACAATGAAGTGACCCTTGATGATGCGCGTGTCGATGCTTGCATGAGCACAATCCGCGTGGCACTTGAAGTTGGTCATCAGGCACGACCACGATAGTCTTGGTTAATGACCCAATATTTGATAGTTGAAAAAAATGACAGAACCAAGAACACTCACCAAGGCTGAGCTCGCTGAAATGTTGTTTGATCGCGTTGGATTAAACAAACGTGAAGCTAAGGATATCGTGGATACCTTTTTTGAAGAGATTCGCGATGCGCTCGCGCGCGGAGAGCCGGTCAAGCTCTCAGGCTTTGGTAATTTTCAAGTACGTCATAAACCACCTCGTCCGGGTCGTAACCCTAAGACCGGTGAAACAATTCCTATCGCAGCAAGACGCGTAGTGACTTTCCATGCAAGCCAGAAGCTGAAAGGTGCGGTTGAGCATCCAGGCGAACCTGTTTCTGCCAGTTAGCGATACACTGGTGCAACTGTATTTAGCAATTCGACTGGGTTATGACTATTACTGATAAGTCCGTTGTGCTTCCCCCCATTCCCGCAAAGCGTTATTTCACTATTGGTGAAGTGAGCGATTTGTGCGGTGTCAAGCCGCACGTGTTGCGCTATTGGGAGCAAGAGTTCACGCAACTCAAGCCGGTTAAACGTCGCGGCAACCGCCGTTACTACCAGCACCATGAGGTGCTGCTGATTCGCAAGATTCGTGAACTGTTGTATGAACAGGGTTTCACCATTAGTGGAGCGCGCAATCGTTTGAGTGAGGGTCGTGAGACCCCTCAAGATCCAGATGCAGCAGTGCGTTTGACGGCTCTTGAACTCAATGCTTTACGCACAGAATTGTTGGGTATCAAAGACCTGTTATCGAGCGTTGCACCGACTCTGTTATAATTTTTTTCTTTCGGGGCGTAGCGCAGCCTGGTAGCGCACTTGCATGGGGTGCAAGGGGTCGAAGGTTCGAATCCTTCCGTTCCGACCAGACATAAAATTGGGACTAACTCTCTAATAGAGTTAGTCCCTTTGTTATTAAAGCGTGAGAATTTCTTAGCAGGGATACGCATCCTTTAGCGCGAAAATCAAAATAATCGAAATCTCATCTGTTGGTTTAAAGTTATTTTTTGCGATGAATTTAGCAAGCACGATATTGGTCAGGTCACCGGTCATTTGTAGGTCACCTGGTGGACAAAAAATCATAGGCATTTTTTGAGTCTTGTTGTAAACATTCGCAAAGGTGACACCTTGACCCATACCAGCGGTATAGGTGTTGAGCATCTCTTTTTTAATTGGGTCCCGTTGCCACTCTCGATACTGAGTGAGCGTAAGGCCTGAAGCAGAGACACTCCCCACAATGCAAGAGAGCCCAAGTAAGGCAAGGAAAAAGGTGTTGCGTAAGAATTTATTCATGTGATTGACTCCATCGCCATCAATGTCAGTAATTGTTTAACTTCCTCTTGAGTCGTGTCCCAATGGCAAACAAGGCGCGCAAGCTTAGGCCCTCTGCGGTAAAAGAGTACGCCTTGGTTGGCGAGTTGATCAAGGGCGGTTGCAGACATTTCTACAAAGAGCTCGTTGGCTTGAACGGGCGCGATCAGTCGTGCAGCCGGAATTATGTTAATACCTTGCGCAAGTTGTTGTGCGGCCGCATTCGATTGTCTGGCTAAGCGCAACCAGAGATCATTTTCGACATAGGCCAAAATCTGTGCGGAAGCAAAACGCATTTTTGACCAAATCATGCCACCTCTGCGAAGATGAAAGTCAATCTTGTCTGCGATGTCAGGATTAAAAACGACGATAGCATCGCTAAGTAAGCCCCCGTTTTTGGTGACACCCAGCGAAAGAATATCCACACCTGCTTTCCACGTCATTTCTGCGGGGCTGCATCCAAGGTGTGCGAGCGCATTCGCAAAGCGGGCACCATCCATATGAACGGTGAGTTTGCGTGCATGGGCGAGGGCGCTGAGTTGGCTGATTTCCTCAATGCTATATACAGCACCCAGGTCGGTGGCTTGAACGAGATTGAGCGCAACAGGTTGACTCTTATGTGCTTGTCCAAAGCCTGCACTATTCAAGTTTTTTTCAAGTGAGATCGGACAAACTTTTCCGTGAATTCCTTCGATAGGTGAGACTTTGAGGCCACCGCCAAAGAAACCGACAGCATTGCATTCGGAAGTGTTGATGTGGGCTTCTGGGCTGCAATAGACGGCACCAAAAGGTGTACCGCAAGCGGCGAGTGCAAGCGCATTTGCACCAGTACCTGTTGGAATTGGAAAGACCCTGAGCTTGGACTCAAATACTTCGCTTAGAGTTGCGCTGAGATCTGAGGTGAGTGCATCTGCGCCGTAACCTACTGCGCTACCCTGATTGGCACGCACAAGCGCTTCGATGATTTCTGGAGCAGCACTGCCGCAGTTGTCGCTTCTAAATTCGAGTGTTGTTTGAATCATATTGGGGGGGATGTTCCCTTAAAGATCAATCAGTATTTCGAA
>CAMAYM010000136.1 GCA_945862495.1 Bordetella parapertussis
AATTGCAATTGCGGGAGCGAGCGGTCGCATGGGTCGTATGCTCATCGAAGCGGTCACTCAATCGGATGACCTGCAACTGACCGTTGCCCTCGATATCGCAGGCGCGCCAATGTTGGGCCAAGACGCGTGTGCGTTTCTGGGTCAGCCAAGCGGCGTGCGCATTACCGATCAGCTTGCTACGATTCAACAAGCGGACTGCCTCATTGACTTTACACGACCCGAAGGCTCGCTTCAGCATTTAGCGGCCTGCGTACAGCATGGTGTCAATATGGTGATCGGTACGACTGGTTTTGACGAATCCGGCAAAGCGGCCATCACCAAAGCTGCCGAAAGCATCGGGATTGTCTTTGCCCCAAACATGAGTGTGGGTGTCAATGCCACGCTGAAACTACTCGATATGGCAGCAAGGATCCTTAACGCTGGCTATGACGTCGAGGTCTTTGAAGCCCATCATCGCCATAAGGTGGATGCGCCGTCTGGCACCGCCCTCAAAATGGGGGAAACGATCGCGCAGGCCTGGGGCAAGCCCCTCGACGAGATTGCGACGTGGACCCGCCATGGACATACCGGTGCGCGTAAAACAGGTGAAATTGGTTTTTCCGTGGTGCGCGGCGGGGATATTGTCGGTGATCACACTGTGTTTTTCTGTGGCACAGGCGAACGCATCGAAATTTCTCACCGATCCAGTAGTCGTGCAGGCTATGCAGAGGGCAGTCTACGTGCCGCAAGGTTCTTAGAGGGCAAAAATCAAGGCTTGTTTGACATGCAAACCGTGCTGGGTCTCTGATCGCACGGAAATTTCGGAAAACTAAGACGTCTCAGGCGCATCGGATACGACCACGGGCTCCATCTCAAGCAAGACCCCAAACTGTGCAAGCACTGCCGAGCGTACCGCCTGCGCAAGCTCCAGAAGCGCTGAGACTTGAGCGCCTCCGTAGTTCACTAATACCAACGCTTGATGATCATGCACACCGACCGATCCTTGACGTTTCCCTTTCCAGCCTGAGCGTTCAATCAACCATCCCGCAGCAAGCTTATAACTGCCGTTCGGCTGCGCATACGCCACCAAATCGGTAAATTTTTGCCTCAGCGACACATACTGACTGGCCGGAACAATCGGATTTTTAAAGAAACTCCCTGCGTTTCCTAGGATGGCAGGATCCGGGAGTTTGGTGCGCCGAATTTCACATACCGCATCTAGAATCTGCTGTGCCGTCAAGGTGTCAGCAGCCATCCCAGCTAGCGTTGGATGTTTTTGTAAGTTTGGATAGTTCAGTACAGGCACCCACTGCTTTGGCAACAAAAATCGCACCGACACAATCAACCATGTACCAGGCTCAGCGCGCTTAAAGATGCTGTCTCGATAGGAAAAGGCACACTCTGCTCTGGATAGGGTCATCAGGCGACCGTCTGGAATATGCCACGCCGTCACGGATTCGATGCGATCCTGAACTTCAACGCCATACGCGCCGATATTTTGCACGGGTGAGGCACCAACGGTACCCGGAATGAGCGCTAAGTTTTCGAGGCCGAACCATCCTTTCTGTGTTGCGACCTCCACCCAGTGATGCCAACTCTCTCCAGCCGCAACATCGATACGGTAAGCGCTATCGTGACCTGGCACGCATGCCTCGACAAGTTCGATTCCCTTGAGCGCAACCAGCACCACGACAAGACGATTAAGTTGTGCCGGCAAGACCACATTACTCCCACCGCCCAACACGAACAGGTCATGATGGTCGCGAAAAAGTGCAGAGACATGCGGAAGCTGTGCGAGAGAAGAAAGCGTCAAGACGCATTTGGCCCGACAGGCTAACCCGAGCGTATTGTGTTGATCGAGCGATAAAGTCTGCAGCGCATTGTCAAAATCAGAACGAATTTGGGTTGGATTTGACATGTAGGTGGGTAGTTATGCTATAGTCTTGGTCTTCGCACGAAACTACGTTTCTTGCAAAGACTAAGCGGGAGTAGCTCAGTTGGTAGAGCGCAACCTTGCCAAGGTTGAGGTCGCGAGTTCGAGCCTCGTCTCCCGCTCCAAATTCGGCAAAAAAAGCCTGACACAATTTACTTGCGTCAGGCTTTCTTCTTTGATGCAATGCTTAATCAAGCTTGGCACCGGATTTTTTGACAACATCCGCCCAGAGCTTAATCTCGCTATCAACAAACTTCCCAAACTGTGCACCCGTCAGATCAGGGAACTCCGCGCCATTTGTCGCCCAAACCTTGACAATCGTATCGTCTTTTGACGCCTTTTTGATTGCATCAATCAGCTTGGCCTGAACAGCAGGTGGAGTGCCCTTTGGCGCCCAGATTGCGTACCACGTGCTGACGGAATAATCAGGCAGGCCAAGTTCAGTTGCGCTAGGTACATCAGGGATTGCTGGGTTACGAGAGGCGCCCGCCACCATCAAAGGCTTGATTCGGCCAGACTTGATGTGCGCAGACGAAGAACCCAAGCCGTCAAACATCATATCGACATCACCTGCCATCAAACCCTGCAAAGCCGGGCCTGCGCCACGATAGGGAATGTGGGCAATGTTGGTGTTGGATTGGATTTTGAACAACTCACCTGCGAGGTGGTGAGAAGTACCGCTACCCGCCGAACCATAGTTCATTTTGCCTGGATTGGCCTTGACTTGGTTCATAAAGGCCTTGAAGTCGCCTGGAACCTTTTGAGGATTAACAACCAACACCTGTGGCACGCGCGCGACGAGTGCGATCGGCACAAAATCTTTCTGGAGATCGTAGTCAAGCTTGGGGTACATCGATGGCGCAATTGAGTGATGCACGGCACCGACAAAGAGTGTGTAACCGTCAGGTGCCGCTTTCGCCGCAATGCCTGCACCGAGGGTACCGCCAGCGCCTCCGCGATTGTCGATGATCACTTGCTTGCCAAGCGACTTGCTCAAAACGGCTGCTAACGGACGCGCAAATGCGTCCGTGCCACCGCCTGGCGGGAATGGAACCACCAAGGTCACTGGCTTAGCGGGCCAATCGGTCTGCGCAAAGACGCCCGTTGCGGACAGCGCTAATGCACACGCACCTAATTGCATCAGTATCCGACGCTTCATTGTTGTTTTCATGGATGTCTCCAGTTTTGTTGATCAATTGAACCGTTGCACAGGTATTGCTCAATGCAGTCTCCTCGCAACAGGCTTACACGTGAGTATAGTTTGTACTGGCCTCTATTAAAAAGCGCTTTTGTAGTATGATCTACGGTTGCGTAAAGCTTCGTGTTGGCGCAATGGCAGAGTGGTTATGCAGCGGATTGCAAATCCGTGTAGCTCGGTTCGACTCCGGGTTGCGCCTCCAACACACGGCTACGCCCAAGTACGTGGCGACGAGCCTCCAGACAAGCGCCCTCAGACAAGCGCCACATGAAAAAATCACCTTCCCAGTCGCCTCCCCAAACGCCCACGCAGTCACCCACTCAAGCACCAAGTCACCACCAGACACCTACTGGCTTTGCGGCTTTCAGGATATTGCTTGTTTTTGCCTGCGGCTACTTTCTTTCTTATATCCTGCGCTCCGTCAACGCTGCGATTGCACCCCTGTTAGCAGAGGATCTTCAGCTTTCGGCGGGTCAACTCGGCTGGCTGACCTCTGCATTCTTTTTAGCCTTTAGCGCAGTCCAAATCCCAGTTGGCATCTGGCTTGACCGGCATGGTGCCCGTCGCACAGAGTCTGCCTTGCTGCTGGTGGCCGCTGCCGGCGCGCTGGTGATGGCCACCAGTGAGGCACTGTGGTTACTCTCGGTGGGTCGCATGATGATTGGCGCGGGCGTTTCTGCCTGTTTGATGGCGGCCTATTCCTACTTTCGACGTTGCTTTCCAGCAGAACAACAGCCTCGCTTAGTCATGTATATGCTGATTGCAGGCACTTCCGGTGCCCTAATGGCGAGTCAACCTGCCTTGGCGCTTGCTGAGTGGATAGGATGGCGTCACTCCTTTGGTCTCATCGCGATTTTGCTGGTGCTCAGTGCCTTGACCATTTTTTTGTTTGCCGGCGACCTAGACAGGCATCATGCAGCACCCGCAACAGCAAATCACCGTGAGGGGGGCTTTTTGACGCTTTGCAAGCATCCGCTGATGGTGCAGGCCATTCCGCCCACCATCTTTATTGTGGGTGGTTTTGGCGCCTTGCAAACACTGTGGGCAGGTCCTTGGTTTACAGGCGTACTGGGCATGACCCCCGACCAGGCGAGTCAAGCCCTCCTTTATCTGAATGCCATGATTTTGCTTGCCTACATTTTGATGGGCACGATCAGTCCTTGGCTCATCAAACGTGGCGTCACACTTGCGACTCAGTCCCTGTGCGCGTTGATCTGGATTCCGCTGTGCTTTGCCGTGATTGTTTTTTGGCAGGGCACGCTGTCTTGGATTGTCTGGCTCATTCTCGCGCTGATGGTCCCCGCGATGTTTTTACTTCAAACCCAAATAGCGCTCTCGTTCCCCAAGCACATCTCTGGTCGCATTCTGACGACCTATAACCTGATGGTTTTTGTGGGTGCTTTTGCGGTGCAATGGGGCTTTGGATTGTTGACTGATTTGTTTATCGTCTTCGGTTACGGCCCCTCACAGGCACTCACCGGCGCAATGGGCTGTCTCGTAATCCTGCAATTTATCAGTATGTTCTGGTTTCTAGCGAGAAGACCGAATGGATCAGTCCGTACTTGACGCAGTCAAACGTTGGCCAGATGTGCCGGCGGTCTACGGCTGGCTGTCGCTGACTGCGCGAGGAGAATGGAAGCTCCATCCCCTCGGCGATGCGCAGGCAGGTGGGCCTGGACAAGGCATCAGTAACACTCAGATCCTAGGGTTTATGGATCGTAATTACGCCAATCAACCCGATGGCGCCTGGTTTTTTCAAAATGGTCCGCAGCGCGTCTATGTACGCTTAGATGCGGCACCTTTGATTGTGCACATCGACCCGACGCTTCACGCACTCTCCACGCATCACGGCACGACTGTGCAACGTGTCTTGCATTGGTACTGCGATGAAACGGGTCAGCTCTTCGCAAAAACGGACTGTGGTCCAGCGCGTATTGACGACCGTGATTTACAGGTATTGGCTGAGGTTTTGCGCAGCCCTGAGGGGCTCTCCCTGTTTGATTTGTTCGAAGCGTTCGCACTGAGCGAGACGCAACAGCGCAGGGGGGCAGACCGGTCACTCCCGACGCACACGCTGTCAGACCCACGGAAACAATACCCGGCACTCAGCCACGGCGCTCCCTTGCGTTTCTTAAAGGCTGCGGATATTGCCCACGCCATGCACTTTATCCCTAACCCTGGCCCAGCAGCGGCCAATTCCCCTCCCTTGGACGTAAAATAACGTCATGAGCCACGATCCAAGCTTTTACTTTCCCGCCCCTCGCGAACAAAAGTTCTGCAGCCAGTGCGGCACACGCAACACCAATCGTTTACTCGAGGGTGACAATCGCAAGCGGGATGTTTGTGAGAGTTGCGGTGCGGTGCATTATCAAAATCCACGCCTAGTGGTGGGGACGTTGCCGGTGTGGGGAGATAAAGTGCTCTTATGCCTCCGAGCCATCGAGCCGCGCGCCAACACCTGGACACTGCCTGCTGGCTTCATGGAACTCAACGAGAGCATGGCGCAAGGGGCGGAGCGCGAAACCCAGGAAGAAGCAGGCGTCAAGATCACGCTTGGCAAGCTCTATACGGCCATTGATATCCCTCAAGTAGATCAAGTGCACGTGTACTTTTTGGCTGAGGCCTTGGGCCCTGAGCTTGATCCAGGACCTGAGACACTCGAAGCACGCTGGTTTGGCCTGGACGAAATA
>CAMAYM010000137.1 GCA_945862495.1 Bordetella parapertussis
AGTGTGCCCATAATAATCGCAATAAACGCACTACGACTCAACATCCAAACCGATAACGCAATCATTACTGCTACACAACATAAAGCAGGCCATAAGTGCGTAGTGTCAATAAAGACAAAAAGTTCCGATAGACTTGTCTGCGCATGTTCCTCAGTAGCACTCCGATATCGTCTCCAGGCATATCCAAGCAAATGTTGAATCAGCCAGCATGCGATCGCAATGGATAGGCACGCAAATAACAATCCAACATAAATCATCCTCGCGCAAACCAGTGCTTCAAAGAAGACTGAACCTCGTGCCCCCATTGCTCAAAACACTGAGGTATTAATGCTCCAGAAATTGTGAAACCACGTTGACGATCAAAGCGTGCAAGCGTTTGCATCTGAATACAACCTGATTCCATACCAACAATTTCTGCCACATCCGCAACGATGCGCCGACCATCTGGTAACCGTGCTTGTTGAACAATGAGATTAATCGCCGAGCTGATCTGCTCCCTGATCGCATGAAGGGGTAGGCCAGCATTCGCCGAAAGTATCATCGTCTCAAGACGAGACAACGCATCTCGAGGGGTATTGGCATGCAGGGTCGTGAGAGAGCCCTCATGGCCTGTATTCATAGCGGTTAGCATATCGAGCGCCTCAGGCCCTCGTACCTCTCCAACAATAATGCGATCTGGACGCATACGAAGGGCATTTCGCACCAAAGCACGTAGACTAACCGCTCCACGACCCTCAGCGTTTTCTGGCCTTGCTTCAAGCGCCATGACATGAGAATGATTAATGTGCAGTTCTGCTGAGTCTTCAATCGTGACAATGCGTTGGTCGGGTGGGACGCAATTAGCCAAAACGTTCAACAAGGTCGTTTTACCAGAACCCGTACCACCAGAAATTAAAATATTTTGACGCTGGATGACACAAAGTTTTAAAAATTGGGCAAGCTCAGAACATAACGTGCCATGGCTGACCAAATCATCGAGATTCATACCCTTTTTAGTAAATTTTCGAATCGTCATACTGGCGCCGCGAATTGCAATGGGAGGAATGACTGCATTAATCCTAGAGCCGTCGCGCAAACGGGCATCAACCATCGGAGACGCATCATCCAGCCTGCGGCCCAATGGAAAGACGATACGCTCAATCACACCGCGCACAGCTTGTTCACCACTAAATTGATAAGTACTTGGTTCAATACGCCCATGTCTTTCAATAAAGATTTCATCGAAGCGGTTAACCATAATTTCGGTGATAAATGGGTCAGCCAATAATGCCTCCAGCACCCCTAAGCCGATCGCCTCATCAACGACAAGATCTAGTAATTCTTTTCGCTGAAGCGCACTCAGATGGCTAGCATGATCATTGATTAAATTTGAGACGCACTGCATGGCCTGCTCTCTGAGGGCATGTTCTGACAATGCCGCAATATCGTGACGTCGCAAATCAAATGACTTAATCAAACCAGCATGTAAGTCACGCCTAATGTCTCGATAGGCGGCCGTAGAAAGCGTAGATGGTTTTTTCATAGTGTCTTCCAAAACTTTTTTTGAATCTTGAGGAGCTAGACACTGTGATGACTCCTTTTTATGTACCACTGGAAACATTCTAATCATGCAAGGACCGACAATAAACTCATCACTTTCCATGACAGGCGAATGAATCGAAAACTTTTTCCCGTTTACGCGTGTGCCATATAATGAACCTGTATCTTCGATCTGGTAACCGTCAACGCCTTTGGTGACGCGTAAATGACGCCGGGCGACACGCCAATGTGGGACACGTGCCTCACATTCAATCCCTCTTCCCAACGTAAAAGGAACAGTTTGTTGCATGCGTTCCCGACGGCCATCTTCATAAACAATGAGTAAATCCATCATTGCGCTTTGCTCCATTGGTCAATAATTTGCGATTCAGGCGTTGATGAGGTCTCGATCTCCCATTGCGAGTGTGCGGCATCGCGCTGATGCCAGTTTGCAGGTATCGCACTAGATTTGATTGGCGTATTGAGCCGAGCCTCAGTCCCGAAGGACTGATCTAAAATAACTGCAGCATTTTCCACTCGCTGAGCCATGCCTGGATGATCTGCATTTACAACTACAGGTGTTACAAATATCGCAAGTTCGGTCTCTCTGTAATAATCGCGATTGACGCCAAACAGATTGCCAAAAAATGGGACTTCAGACAGTCCAGGCAAACCATCTCGGTCACGTGATCGCTCCCGAGAAATAAACCCACCTAAAACTAAAGTTTGTCCGGAACGCACATTAAATTCTGTCGATGTCCTTTTGATTTTGAGAGCAGGACCTGCAGAGGAAGCGAGCGTCTGATCAACAGAGCTCACTTCGATATCAATTTTGGATCGAATGGCGTAATTTCGATCTACCTGAGGTGTGATGCTGAGCGAAACTCCATACTTTTTAAATGAAGTCGTACTCTTACCTTCCTTATCTGTAATGGTATAGGGCACCTCACCACCCGCCTCAAAACTTGCTTTAGCGCCGCTACGCGCAAGCAATTGTGGTTGAGCAAGGATAGTCGCTTCGCCTGCCTGTGCGAGCGCGCTAATGCGCGCGGACAGCAGTCCATGCATTCCGGATAATCCTCCCGCACCACTCAATGGCAGAGGTAAGCTGCTATCCCAGCGAATGCCTAACTCTTGAAGTCGCACAGAGGGGATCTCAATAACCTGAACATCTAACAACACCATTTTGTCCCAGCCTACTTGGCTCGTAAAATCCAGCAGCTCCGGATAACGCTGAGCGAGTCTTGCAATTTTTGTTTGATCCGCATCCGATAAGTTTTCACCCTCGACAATTAATCTATCCCCTACGACGGAACTTCTCGCCATCGGAACAGTTTTGAGAAGTTTTTTAAGCTCCTCTTGTACGCGAGAGAAACCCTCTGGGATCACTCTCACTTTATAGGATATACGCGCGCCAATAGACCGCCATATATCGAGTGTGGTTGTGCCCGATTTTTTTCCAAATACAACAATTTCATTATGATTAATGACCGTTGCTTGTACGACTTCACCATTACCAATTGCCAAGCGGTCAACCGTAGAGATCTTTAACACTGTCGAAGATCCAACCTCAAGCGTTAAGTTAGTTTGGCATACGCACAAGATCGGCATACACAGCATGAACAATGCAATCCAACTTCCGATGTACGTCATCTCAATCCTGCTAAATTCTTTTCTGTCTCCGTTTCATCATTTTCAGCAGACAAGCGGTCACCGTACATAATTGGAATCATGCGTGAGACAGGTTGAGAAGGTAAGCCAAGAAGTGATGCCAAGTCCCTTGCGGGAGATTGATCACTGTGCCCTGCCACTGGACGCTGACTGGAACTCAGCACAGCACTGATGGAACCAGCCTCGCGCGCTGCTACTACTTTGACGGCATCTTCGTTCGATACAGCTATCGTGATGTTGGCATCCGAAGCAGAGGCCGTATTTTCCAAACGTGAAGTGACATCAGAAAACTGACCTGTTCCTAATACTTCGACAGATTTCAATAACATGACAGTCAAGCGTTTGCCCTGATGATCAAGGGATACAAATAAATCGACATGATCACCTGCACGTATGAGCCCCGACGCTGCGCTACTAGGATCGACAGTGATAGATACGGCTTTAAGCCCTGGATCTAAACGCATGGAAACACCTGGAGCTTCTGAGTCTTGAAGATGTATGTGTATAAGCGGCTGCCCAGCTCGAAGATCGGTTAAGAGACGCTTCCCAATCAAAAACTCTCGTTGTTCGAAAGTCACTGCACCATCAGGCGCCCATTTCACAGGAAATTGCTCTGCAACATAATCCGCTTCTTCAAGGATTGTGTCCCGGGAAAGATCTTTTGATGCAACGAGTAAAGTCAGTTGATCGAGTCTCGTACGTGACTCGATTTCCTCAGTTTTTTCGTTTAAGTGTTGATCGATAGCCCAGGCAGATACCCCACCAAGAGCGATAGATAACGCCATTAACCACCACTTTGCTTTTGATTTTGAAACATTCAAGGTTTTAATCCTCCAGACAAATTGACGTATAGAAATGATGTGCCAATATCAACAAGATCTATTCTCAAATATGAACCTGATCGGACAGCGTCAATTGAAAAAGCTCGCTTAAAATGTCGTTCGGGATGAGAGAGCTCAAAAATAAACCAGTCATTTTTTTTTAATAAATGCCTAATCTTTTGGGCTAAGGAATTGATGGATTGGGTGGATATATATAGCAAGCTAATGACGCCTGAATCATGGATCTCATCATTTACATCCATGATCAATTGAGTGTTGAGAGCGGGATCAGAGAACGTCCTCTTTAATTGACGATACGAAGTTCCATCGCGACTATCGTTCAAGACAGACAAGCGAATACTCGACAAAGAAAATGAGACATGATTCGCATCTAATGGGGAAACGACTAAAACATGGGATTGCTCTGCCGTCGACCATAAAATTCTCATTCGATCTCCATCACTCCAAGCAAGCGTATCTTCGGGTAGTTGAGTTGTGAGCACCTCCATCACCGTGTTGATTCCTTGTGCTTTCTTCCATTGATTTAGCGTGATTACGTAACCACCTATACTCATTTTTTCAAGTGTGAAAAGGGTATCCGGATCACCCACCAACTGGCGCTCCCCCACCATCACAACATTGTTTGAATGCGCAAGACATTGCCCATCAATTGCAAACAAATAAATGAATAGAAACAACTTTTTCATTCGTGCCGCATCTTTAATAAAGGCACACGTGGGGACTGTCCCGCCCAACCGCTTAACCAATCAGTATCCAGATGTCCACGACGCCAAGGGGTATCGATTTTTTTAAGGGGGTTGATGTGAGGCTGCAATACTTGCTGCGAAGCGCCAGTCACATCTCGCCAGGCAACTTTCGAGCGGCCGATGCGTGACTGGATTTCATGGTCTGAACGGCCGTGTCCATCATGAATAAACAGGTAACTGTTACGGTGCAAAGATATGGCATTAAACATACGATTAGCGGTCAGTCGACTATCAATGGCTTGGTTTGTCGCTTGCTTAATATGGATCATGCCCTGGTCATGTACATTTAAAAGCTCTTCAATATAGGTCTGTAACAGATCTATATGAACTGGAGATCCTCTCTTTACTTGGTCGTCTCGCTGTAAGTGAGGCTCAGAGTTTAAAAAGGTTTGATAGCTACTCTCTCCCAGCAATTCAAGCGTACGCGTTCGAAAATGACCTGAAAATTGAACAGCCAGCAAAAGTGTAATGAATATCATGCAAATAAAAATTGCTTCAATTAAAGCTTGCCCACGTTGCCTATCGATTGAGGGAAATATCATTCACGACTCACGTTTGGAATAAGTGTCGCTCGCCAATATGGTTCGAATAAACTCGGTGTTTTCACCCGGCCACGTGAAGCCTTTGGCGGTGAAAAATATGTTTGAGCCGTTGCATGAGATTGAATCGTGTTTTCACTATTAATTTTTTGTAACACCTTGAGGGCGATACGGACCGGGTTGTGCTCTTTTCCGGCTTTCAGCTGTGTATACCTGCCTAAACCCTTAGAACCCCATTTCAGCACTGAGCTTTCAGCATATCTCTGTGCAAGTGGATTGCTTTTACCGTTAAAAATATTCCAAGCCCCACCATTTTGCGTGCGAGACCAGCGCCAAAAGGCTTGGCGTGAAAAATCAGGCATCGTGACAAGATTTTTAGTGACGCTTGAATGTTCACCCGTGTCATGTGTGTTTAATAAAGCCCAGCCCATTGGGTACTCTCTGTGATAG
>CAMAYM010000138.1 GCA_945862495.1 Bordetella parapertussis
CTGTGATTCAAGTTGTTGGAGTGGCCAAGGAGGAGATGGCTGGCTCTAATGTGCTTTGGCTGCTCTGAGGTGGTGATGTTTAGAAACGCCTGATACCGTATAGGTAGGTCTTTTTTAAGTGACCACCCCAAATTGGAACCTTAGTTCTGAGGGCGCGGTGGCCCCTATCTAGATCAAGACCTAGTTAAATTGGTGCGCGATTGCTTTGGTTGCATTAAGCGAAAGAAATGCGTCATTATTTGGTGGATCAAGACACTCCCCCAGTTGCATGGCCTCACGTTGCATTTTGATCGCCATTCTTGATAGTTTTGACCTGTACTTGGCCAGCACATTGGCGTTTGTGACAATGCGATTCAGTAAGTCGGCATTACTCCACAGTACCAGCGCCAGTTGAATGATGTCTTGTTTGGTTGTCAGAGTCGACTTAACGTCTGTTTTTTGCATATTTCACCTATGTGTTTGGTTAACTATTTGCAGTGTGGGTCCAGATTTGCCGTTTAAGACCGATCAAGCCTACGCGTGCGCGTAGAGGTATAAATAGAACTTGACCCTCTACTTCTAATTACCCATTAAGTGAACTATTTTTGCCCATGCTTTGTTTGGCGTGAAACTCAATACAACGTTCACAATATTCACAACATTCACACCCATTTCTGAATATGAACATGTGAAGATTGTGAACTTTGAAATGACTTTAACCTTGCGGTGAAATACTTCCCGTAATTTTTCTGAGGGTGCAATGTATACCATCACGTTTTGGTTTGTTATCGACTGAAAGATGGACCCCCAGTAAACGCATTCCTGGGGCAATTCGACGAAGTACATCACCTAACCCACGGGGGCTTCGTGGCCAGTATTCCTTTTCCTCAAATAGGCCAGAGCGCAATTCATTAAGTGCATCTAGCAGGTCCTTTACGGTCCCTTGGTGACTTCGCCCCAATTCAACAAAGTTAAGACATTGAACAGCAACTGGAGATGAATCAATTGTCCGTCGCACTGCATTTTTGCGATGGTCATGGTACTTTGCCAACCAAATCCCAGCCCCAAATCCTAGAGCCGCTGCCATTGCCTCTCCCAACTTCGCAAAATCAGCCATGCGCGGAAGTTGCTCCGCGTCAATTTCAACTGCATGTAGCTCGGCTAAGCTTTCAGAAAAGAGTGTCAAAATCCCACCGAAAATGGATGGTAAATACCGATCAATATTTTCACTTAAGTCTTTTTCAGTTCTACGCTTCTCAATGGTTGGAAGGCAGATACTGATTGTGCGATCCAGTAAGTCTTGCCGCAATACAACAGCACCAATTCCATTGATTACCACTGGATTGTGAGCCTCCAAAATGGTCTCTTCGTCATTCGTATAGAGCGTTCTACCAGCAGTGCCACCCCCAGTTGCGACCGTACAAAGAGCATCAGAAATATCGTTGCTGATGTTCGATAGATTTTCAAAACTAAGAAGGTGGTTATTCTTGGCTGATACGTAAATATCCTCGACTGCCTTGGGACGACCACGTAGCATGACCTGATTAGGGTCAATAAGACTTCGGATCAGAGTTTGCGTAGAACTTTTTGCTGAACCTTGCTCCCCAGTCAATTCCATAACAGGATAAGGGGTGTCACATCTGTAGGTTTCAAGAATCCACGCCAAAAGCAAGATTCGATCCTCAGCAGGTATGTTCAAGAATGCCCATAGGTGATCGTAAGACCCCCCCAGCTGGGGATTGGGCAGCGGTCGCATAGCCTTGGTTCGTGTAAACCTAACGCTGGGTTTTTGCTCAACGCGCCAGCCAGCAGAAGTCACGCATATGGCTTGCCAATCATCGTCGCACAAATCAATCCAATAACCACGTTCGTCTTTACCAATACGGCGAAAAACCTTTTGTTCTGAGCCATCAAAACGTGCCCTACCACTGAGTGTGTTTTTGACAGTCTTCAAAGTTTCGCTTGAGGGCGCCTTGCCTAATTCAGTGTGCGCCATCCTTGCGAGCCACTCGCCAAAGCCAATTGAATTGATTTCCCAGTGCTGTTGGTGCGTTACGCCATCATTTTCTTGCGCAAACGAAGCGTAACCACTGCCATCAGAGTCATGCCAAAGTTCACAATGCTCACAAGTTAACTGAACAAGAACTTCTGCGACGTTGTCATTATCAAAACCGCCACCAAAGCTGCTGACAAATCCATCCAAAGCCCCGGTTCGAACTTTAGAATTGGCAGCCTTAAATTGCATCCGATAAGTTTCGTAGCTGAGTGGCTCACAGGATTTAATGACTCCAAGCGAATCTATGACTATTTGCTGAAGATACGCACTGGGATCAGTTTCTGTCTGACCAATAGCGCGTTCAACAATTTGAATTGCTAATGGCAGGACAGTAGCTTGATGCTTTGAGTTCCACTCCCAGCCTTTATCAGCGGCAAGTCGGAAAAGACTACCAAGAGTTATAGGCTTTCCGTTACCACTACCAAAGCTTGACCATTTGTAAGCTGTTTCACCCTCGCGATAACTTGCCGCAGGAGAACTCCACTCATCCCACACTGTAAGTCCTTCTAAGCTGCCTTCAAATCCATTGTGCAGTGCCATACCAATTGATAACCATGTTTGGTAAGCACAATCTGGTGTAAGTACACCGAGTGCACTGATAACGCGCAGTTGATCGTTTGCGAATCCGTTTGACACAGGTTGCTCGTCACTCTTTTCATTCTCTTGCGACGGTGGAATTGAATCGGTAATTTTTGTCCATGTGTATGGTTGGGTATGAGTAGCTTCTACAATTAAAACCATGAACGGGTTTTGGGGATCTTTTTGATGGAAAAACCCGGGCAGACGAAGAACTCGCGCTAAATCGCGGGCATTAGGGTCTGAACCATATTGCTTCACCATCGTTGTCATGACGGCCTTGAACTCAGCCAGTGCATCTTTGCCGCCGTGTGTAAGCCAGTAGCGGTGAAACTTACCGGGTGAAGTTTCCACAACAATCTGTGGCAGAAGAGTTGGAATTGGAACTCCAGCGCGATCAGCCTCTTGGAAAATTGCACGAACTTCAATGATGTTTGCGTTTGAACGACCCTTTAGATCAGTTTGATTGACCGTGACAAAGATACCAGCCCCTTCTGCATTAAGGCGGCAAAGCTCACCAAAATGTTGCTCTAACGAGCCATGCAAGAGTCTGGTCAGTGACGGATTTTTTCGAGACTTGTTGTCATCGAAGGTTTGAAACGTGAACTCTTCTACGCCTTCAGCTAGAAGGGTGAGGAATTGATCGGCAGTTGATTTTGATACGGATGTAGCAGCCATTTAGGACTCCAAAAAAGTTAAAGGAGTCGCTACTACGATGCCCGAGTCAAAAATTCCCCCACTACTCGGTCAAGCTCTCAATAGCTGTCGTCTGTCACTCGGGTCATTAAGTTTCACCAGAGTAAGGCAACTCTGGTCATTAGCCTTATTTGCTCTGGTCGAAATCTGGTTTGTTAATTTCAAATCTTTCAAAGACCTTTGGAAATTTTCGCTCTAATGTTTTCCAACCCTGTTGTTCACTTAAACTGCATTTCCTACTATGTAAGACCATGCCCTGCATAACTGTGTACGGGCAAAAAAATGCTGGGAATCCACCCCTGGCAGATTTACCGTCCACCCTTTTAGCCGATTTCAACCAAGGTATTTTTCCTAAATCATTGAACCAGGCTTCTTTAAGACCCCACACACCAAAAGCATCTATTAACTCTCTGCGCTGAGCTAATACCGAGTAATCCGGTATCTTTATATCGGCGGGATTGTTTGTACAGCTTTTGGAACTATCAAAAGCGGTTTCCGTGATCTTCTCAAACAATCCTTGCTCTAGAACCTCTTCAGCACTAATTCCAGCCAAGATTTCGTACGAACGATCATTGAATATAAATGAATTAAATATGCATGAATTCGCACCTGTTTGCTGCCGATTGGAAAGCAGGTAAAAGTCATCAGGGATCAGAAGTAAATCATCTACAGTAGATAAGAAATAGACTACCGATCCATCATCTTGTTCTTGTTCGGAAATGAAGCATTCCCTTTTTCCAACATCAATGAAAAACCAAATATGGCACCCAGTAGCGCCATCGATTATTTGCTCAATGGTTACACCTGCTTCTTTCGCTCGCATGCGCATGCTGCACCCCTTCAAAGTGCACCTTCAAAAGATAACTCCAGCAGACGGGTGAAGGTGTCCCGCTTTTCAGCCGCTAAACCTAGCTGGAGTTTTAATTATTCTCTGATTCGTTGTGAAGCTTTAACAGATTGTTAATCAAGGCGCTGTCTACCTTGCGCTGGGAAGCAGCAACTTTCGTTCGTTGCCCATGCTTGACTGGTGCTCCAGTTGATTTTCCGCCATGCATTCTGCAGCGTCCGTTCTTCATTGAGGGGTTCTGGCAAGACTTGCCTGATCTGCACTTAGCACCGCACCTTGGAAGCAGTGCCAATGCTTTTCTTGCTTGATGCATAGGGTTCTGTAAAATTTTCACAAGCCCCCCCTTATTTGATGACATTACCGATCACCGCAGGGCCGTTGACTTGCAAGTGCTGAACGGTGACAACTTGACTAGCGCCAGTCTGAAGGCGCTCTAGAGTTAAAGCAGCGCGAGAGAAAGCATCCATCATCTTGGCAGCTACTTTTGCCTTTTTGCAAGCCACTTCTGCGTCCTTACTTTGAGCCGATTCAGCCATCAATTCAAGAGCACGCTTGTGGGCTGCTGCAAGTTGATGAGTCAGCATCTTTTGAATTGGCCCCTTTGCTTTTACAAGATGACTGGTCTCAAGCGCTAACTCCAAAACACCCGCTTTTTCAATCAAATCAGCCCGTTGATTGCTTGCACTCAGATTAAGCAAATCAGGCTCTTGCAGCACCATCTCAAGGCCAGGCAAGTTAGACGATGGCGGGGGGATTATCTCGCCTCCTGCGCCTGTTTTAAGGGCTTTCTGAGGCTTTAGCAGTTCAACTGATTGGCGCTCCAAGTCGGTAGCGCAACGAAGATCGAATTCTCGCCAAATGGGGTCGTTCTCAGGGGCAAGTAATCTTTTCCGCTGTGCTTCGCGTTGCATCTTGAGGGCTTTGCTGACTTGACCCATGGCTTAGGTGCAAATTTAAGTTAGGAGCTCAAAGCGTTGATGACCGCAGATGGGTTCTTCTCGATGACATTCAATAGAACTAACGCTGGCCCTTGTGGGGTGCGGTCACCCCTCTCCCAATGCCTTAAGGTCGAAGTCGAGAAGCCAAACCGAGCAGCGAACTGCTCTTGCGTCATACCAATCTTTGCTCGAACTGCTTTGACATCCACTGGGCGGGGACGGTGAACTTTGATGTGCGGCGCCTTGCCATCTGCGTGTGCAATGGCCTCCATCAATCCAGCCTTGATATTTTCAAATGCACTTGTCATTTTGATTTCTTCCTTTTTTCCCATGTTTGTACCAACAGAGTTGTCAATTTCGACAATTCATTTCGTTCAGCTTTGGTCAGGTTTTCTTGCTCATTTTTTGCAAACATGGCTAAGAGATAGACAGGGATTAATTCATTATGAAAGTAATAAATTACTCTCACCCCGCCACTTTTACCCTGTGCACCACGCCCCCACTTCAGCTTTCGGACACCGCCAGTGCCAACCATCAGGCTGCCCGCTTTAGGGTGCTCGGCTAAATAATCCAGAAT
>CAMAYM010000139.1 GCA_945862495.1 Bordetella parapertussis
GCGAGTTTTAAAACAACGCTGATGTCGATGGCTCGCGAGACCTCAATTTTTGTAAAATATGGTGTGTTTGGAATATCGGGCAGAGCAATATTATATTGAGAGGGGTTCTCAATGATTTGGCGTAACGCCAGAAGTTTAGGCACAAACACCATCGTTTCTATCGGCATGTTCAAACTGAGGTAGTCGGTCGGCAGCCTTCTGCGTTTATTGTTTTCAATGGCTTTTGACATATTACCCGGACCCCAGTTATAGGCGGCGAGGGCAAGATTCCAGTCTCCATATTTTGTGTACAGCTCTTGCATAAGATCTAAGGCAGCTTCTGTAGAGCGAACGATGTCTCTACGCTCGTCCTTAAATGGCGTATTTGCCAAATTGAGGTGACGGGCTGCGACCGGCATCAAGCCCCATAAACCCGCTGGATTGAGGCCATTACCCCTGCGTACGTTGAAACTACTTTCTAAAAATGGAAGTAAAGCCAATTCTGCAGGCATGTTGCGCTTTTTAACCTCCTCTAATACAAAGAATAAGTAAGGCCTCGCACGCATCAGAGATTGCTGCAAATGCGTTCCACTCGCCGAATAATGCTTGACTTGACGCGCAACAAGAGGCGTTTTGAGAGGCGTTAAGGCAAAGCCGTCTCGCATGGCCACCCAAATACTGACTGGCTGTGCTTGAGAGGCCGTCAACTGCTGTGCTTCTAAGTCATCCGCTGAAGTCTGCCCGATAAATGCACATCCAGACAGGATGATAAAAAAACAAAAAACAGCGGAAAGAAAGGCCTTGTTCGTATTTACGTACGCAGTACGCAAAGCCATGAAACGATTCATGTGGTTAAGCCTTATGTGGTTCAGCCTTATTCAGGCTGACAGACGTTCCCTAAGATTAACGTCTGACGGTAGAATCCTATTATTTTAGCCAATAGTGATTAACAATGCATTCCGTAGAGCGTTCTGTTCTTGTGCCGCATAGTGCCAGCCAAATGTTTGACCTCGTTGCAGATGTTGAAAAATATCCTCAATTTATGCCTTGGTGTGGCGGTGCCACCGTATCTGAACGCGATGCACAGGGCATGCAAGCTTCTATCACTATTTCTCTCGCGGGTATCAAGCAAACCTTTACGACGCGTAATACGCATCAATATCCAAACTGTATCGTTTTACAACTTGTCGATGGTCCATTCTCCGAATTAACGGGTAAGTGGGAGTTCATGACATTATCAGAAGATGCCTGTAAGGTACTGTTTACGTTGAACTATCAGTTTTCAAATCGCGCACTTGAAACGCTGGTTGGGCCTATTTTCAATCGTATCGCCACGAGTTTTATTGACTCCTTTACACAGCGTGCGCTCGTTTGCTATGGCGAATGAATGACGTGATCCCACATCCACAACCAGACGAAACGATCTGCATTACTGTGGTGGCCTCAAATAATGGTCAATTATGGCAACGTCAGCTTTTATTACCAGTGGGTACCACGATCGCCCAAGCAATCGTTGCTGCCGGCTACTTAACGGACTTCCCGACAAATACTTTAGCGTCGATTTCTGCGGGGATTTATGGCAAGCATTACCCCAATCATCAACCCCTTCAAGACCATGACCGTATCGAAATTTACGCCCCCTTACTTGTCGATCCAAAAATCGCCAGACGACGTCGTGCGGCACACCGTGAAAAAACCAGAAATATCAAAAAGAAAATGCCAGTCAATGATCTGACGCAGAAGTGATTGTCGATCACAGAGGGCCTTAACCCCGACTGATAAAAGGAGATAACAATGGATATAGAGCTCAACGAAGAGCAAAAAGCCTTTATTCAGGTGGCCAAAAACTTTGCATATGGTGTGTTTGCACCAAATGCCGCCAAATGGGATCAAGAGGAAATTTTTCCTAGCGATGCGCTGCGCGAAGCAGGCACGCTAGGCTTATGCAGCCTATATGCTTCAACTGATATTGGCGGACTCGGACTGTCACGCCTAGATGCCAGTCTTGTCTTTGAAGAAATGGCCGCGATTGACCCCTCGACTACTGCTTTTCTGACGATCCACAACATGGCAACGTGGATGGTCGGCCTGTGGGGGAGTGCGCGTTTACGCATGGACTGGGGACCTTTTCTATCGACGGGGGAAAAGCTTGCCTCCTATTGCTTGACCGAACCAGAAGCCGGCTCAGATGCGGCATCGCTGCGCACCTCTGCTGTACGTGTGCAGGATCGCTTTATCCTCAACGGATCCAAAGCATTTATCTCAGGCGCTGGTGAGACAGATCTCTTAATTGTCATGGCGCGCACAGGTGCTGCAGGCGCAAGTGGCATTTCAGCCTTTGCCGTTCCTGCAAACGCTTCAGGTATTACCTACGGCCGTAAAGAACGCAAAATGGGTTGGAATAGCCAAAGCACGCGCGCCATCACCTTTGATCACGTGGAAGTCCCCATCGACTATTTACTTGGTCAAGAAGGTGAGGGCTTCAAAATTGCAATGCGCGGGCTAGACGGCGGACGCATCAACATTGCAAGCTGCTCAGTAGGTGCAGCACAAGGGGCGATTGATACGGCGAAAACCTATATGCAAGGGCGCAAACAATTTAATCAAACCTTGAGCAGCTTTCAGGCGCTGCAGTTTAAGTTTGCTGATATGGTCACGCATACGGTGGCTGCTCGGCAAATGGTTCGACTTGCTGCATGCAAGCTTGATTCGGGCGCCACGGATGCATCCACGTACTGTGCAATGGCAAAACGTTTTGCAACCGATGCCGGCTTTACTGTTTGTCTAGACGCGCAACAATTGCTGGGTGGGTATGGATACTTGAAAGATTACCCGCTTGAGCGACTCGTGCGTGACACGCGTGTGCACCAGATCTTAGAGGGGACGAACGAAATTATGCGTGTCATCATCGCGCGTCATGTATTAGAGAAAGAGGGAGAATTGAAATGAACGTAGCGCAGGAAAATGCGACAGACTTAGTGATTTTTGAAGAATTGACGTGTTTGGGTCAAAGCAAAATTGGAATTGCCCAACTCAATGCACCCAAAACACTCAATGGACTCTCATTAGAGATGACTCGGCTGTTGAGTGATCGGCTGAATAATTGGGCGCAAGATGCGTCTATTGCTATTGTGATACTAAGAGGCGCAGGGGATAAAGCCTTTTGCGCAGGCGGCGATTTGCACGCACTTCATCACAGCATGACAGAAAACTCTTCAGGGCTGCCTGTCGACAACACCTATGCCGCGACTTTTTTCGCAGAAGAATATGCCTTGGACTACCGCATTCACACTTACCCAAAACCCCTTTTGGTCTGGGGCGACGGGATTGTGATGGGTGGAGGAATGGGCCTCATGATGGGCGCAAGCCATCGCGTGGTGACGGAGACGACTCGCATGGCCATGCCTGAAATTTCAATCGGTCTGTTTCCTGATGTGGGCGGAACGTGGCTGCTCAATCGTCTGTCAGGCAATGCAGGCTTGTTTCTCGGACTAACAGGCGCACAACTTGGCGCAAATGACGCACTATTTGCTGATATGGCAGACTATCACGTTCGTCGGGATGAATGGAAAAGTCTCATAGAGGCGTTGACGACACGATCTTGGAAAAACGTGTCCGAATCTTTTACGCAAGACTTAACTGATGCAGCCCGCAAAGACTTGGCCCATAATCACGATCAGCTTCACCGCACGCTCTCAAGCCTTCAGAGCCCGCCCGAACCAGCCAATAAACCTTTGCAAGATCATTATTCTTTGATACGTCAATTATGTGGTGGTAGGGATCTCGAACGGATCGTAAGCGGTATTTTAAAACTGGCCGATCACCAAGACCCTTGGCTCCAGCGTGCCGCAAAAACGCTGGCACATGGCTCACCTGGCTCTGCACGATTAACTTTTGCACTACTTGCGCATAACAAACTCCTGTCTTTGGCAGAGGTCTACCGTGTCGAATGGCTGGCTGGACTCATGGCAGCCGCACACGGCGACTTCGCCGAAGGTATTCGAGCCTTGTTGATTGATAAAGATAAACAGCCCAAGTGGAATCCACCCACACTTGCTCAAGCCGACGAGCAGTGGGTTAAAAAATTCTTTTCACTTCCTTTTTCACCTGAAAAGCATCCTTTGTATCGTCTCGGAGATTCAGCATGAGCAAGATTGCATTTATCGGTTTAGGCAATATGGGCGCCCCCATGGCCGCCAACCTTTTGAAAGCGGGACACTCACTCAAAGTGTTTGACTTGGTGGCGCAATCTGTTGCCACACTGGTCGAGAAGGGTGCTCAAGGGGCAGCCTCTGCAGCCCAAGCCGTCGAAGATGCAGAAATCGTCATCACCATGTTGCCAGCGAGCAAGCATGTCGAAGCGCTTTACCTTGGTGAAAAGGGCTTGCTCATGCAATGTCCTAAAAACGCTCTCGTCATTGATTGCAGCACCATTGCTGCCGACATTGCCCGTCGCGTGGCCGAAGCCGCCGCACAAAAAGGGCTGAGCATGATTGACGCACCTGTCTCGGGGGGAACAGGCGGAGCCATCGCTGGAACCTTGACGTTTATCGTGGGTGGCAACACGAGTGACCTCGAACGTGCGAGACCCATACTTGAAAAAATGGGCAAAAATATTTTCCATGCGGGTGCAGCGGGTGCAGGCCAAGTTGCCAAAATTGCTAACAATATGCTGCTAGGCATTGCGATGGCGGGGACAGCAGAGGCGCTTGCGCTCGGTGTAGCCAACGGCCTTGACCCCAAAGTTCTTTCTGAGATTATTTCCAAAAGCTCAGGCTGCAACTGGTCGATTGAAAAATACAACCCTTGGCCAGGCGTCATGGAAAATGTCCCCGCCTCAAAAGGCTATGCAGGCGGCTTTGGGGTGGATCTCATGTTAAAAGACTTAGGCTTGGCATCCGAAGCAGCAATCAGCACGGGTTCGGTCATTGCCCTGGGTGAGCTTGCGCGCAATTTGTTTGCGCTGCATAGTGCGCAGGGAAACGGTCAACTGGACTTTTCAAGCATCGTGGACTTGATCAAGCGCGAGCCGTGAGCGCAGGGTTCGCGCTAGATTTATCGGGTTGTGTAGGGGAGCGCGACCGTTTCAATCTTGGGGCCCATGTCGTTGACGGCTTTCAGTTGCTGTCGATCATAGGCTTCGAAGCTTGACTCAAACAACACCCATTGAGCACTCTTACCGTCAGCCTCAGTGGTCGCGACATTAATCAAGCGACCGCAAGGCTGTCCCGGCTGGGAAGCATCAAAAATATCCGAGCCTGGCAAAGGCGCTGGATCGGTCGTCGGGACAAGTTTACCCAAGGCCATGCGTTTTTTGACGGTTCCGCGATAGTGACTACGGGCCACAATCTCCTGACCTGGGTAGCAGCCTTTAGTGAAGCTCACGCCACCAATCAACTCAAGATTAAGTGTTTGAGGAATAAATAGATCCTGTGTTCGCGCCTCAATCCAAGGAAGTCCGGCTTGAATGTCTTGACAGTCCCAGGACGAAGCTTCTGCGCCAGCCCAACCTAAGCGAAGTTTTTCAACAGCGGCACGATGTTCTGCGCCAGCAATCCACCACCAGCGACTCAAGGCTTCGTCATCTTGGGAAGAGGGCAGAACACTGGGGGCTCCAATCCACGTC
>CAMAYM010000140.1 GCA_945862495.1 Bordetella parapertussis
TCATTGTTCAAATTACCCATTGTCGCCAAGCGATGCTCGGCACCACACCAAGCGGCCAAAATCGCTGCGATCATTTCCTTAGTCGTCGTCTTTCCATTGCTACCTGTCACAGCAATCATTGGAATAGAGAAACGTTGTCGCCAGGCATGGCCAAGCAGAAGGAGTGCAGCGCGCGTATCTCCAAGTGCTATTTGAGGTAATGTAACGGAGACGTCGACAGCCTCTACGATCGCAGCGGTAGCGCCTGCCTCAGCAACCTGTCCTAGGTAAGCATGGCCGTCAAAATTATCTCCGCGCAAGGCAACAAATACTGCGCCAGCATCGAGCTTGCGCGAATCTGTTTGAATCGCCCGTCCTTGCATCAATACAAACGCAGCCTGTGCCCACTGCCTGTCATCAAAATATTTGCGGATGCCAGAGATCTCTTGATATGTCTCATGGCCTTTACCTGCAATCAAAATTACATCGGCGGCATCTGCTCCGAGCACCGCCTGAAGAATGGCCTGCGCCCGGTCGCAGACGATTTGAACATTACGCACATGCCCAGAAAGATCTGCAACAATGGCTTGCACGATTGAGGCGGGCGCTTCATGACGCGGATTATCACTGGTCACAATTACGTGGTCGGCAAGGCGTTGGGCAATAGCCCCCATGAGTGGACGCTTTCCAGCATCACGATTACCGCCGCAACCAAACACACACCAGAGCTTTCCTTGCTGCGACTCGGCTATAGGCCGCAATGTTCTCAACATGCGCTCAAGTGCGTCCGGCGTGTGTGCATAGTCCACGACTACCGTTGGTACAGGCTTATCCGTGATCGCAGGGCGTACGCGCTCGAGTCGACCCTCAACTGGCATGAGGCCTTTAATCGCTAAACTGATTTTTTCTAATGACCAACCTAACGACTTCAAGAGCCCGGAAACACACAATAGGTTAGAAACGTTATGGGTGCCTAGTGCATGACTTTGCACAGGCACATGCTCGTCTTGTGTCTTAAGAACAAAACCCATCCCGATCGGCTCAGGCCGTAGATCAGTCGCCGTCAACGTTGCCGTGTCAACTTGCTTAGAAACGCTATACGTGACCACATGGCAGGTCACATGATGAGACAGTCGAACACCAACGGGGTCATCCAAATTTAGAATCGCATGCTGCAAGCCGGGCCAAGCAAATAATTTACTTTTTGCGGCTTCATACGACTGCATTGTCTGATGATAATCAAGATGATCACGCGATACATTGGTAAAGCCCGCGATTTGAATACGCACGCCATCCAAGCGCCCCTGATCGAGACCGATTGACGAAGCCTCCATCGCAATATGCGTGGCACCCGCGTCACGTAGGATCGCTAATGTTCGATGGACGGCAATCACATCGGGCGTAGTCAGCTGGCCTGGCTCAAGATGCCCGTCTGGAAATGTCACGCCTAGTGTCCCGATGACGCCTACTTTCTGACCATCATTTCTCAGCGCCTGCGAAAACCAGTCGACGCAGCTGGTTTTTCCATTTGTACCTGTCACTGCCACAACTGTTAGGCTTGCTGAAGGCTGGTCGTACCATAAGTCTGCCAACGCACCCAAACGCTCTTTTAACTGTAGTACTGCAAAAAGTGGCACTGCGTATTCTGTCGTCTGCCAAGCTTCTGCCGCATCAATATGCATCAAGACAGCCCCCGCACCCGCTGCGATGGCCGCTTCAATATAATCGCGCCCGTCACCTTGCTTACCTGGGTAAGCGATAAATACGTCACCGTTAGACAATAAGCGCGAATCGGCACACCAATGGGTGCCGCACTCAATCTCATTGCGTATCAGAGCAATCAAATTTTCATTAGAAGTGCGATCATCGATCAACACAGAACGTGTCATCGCGCACCTCCCTGGCTTGTCGACACAACCATTGAGGCAAAGGGGGCATCAGGCTGCACACCCATAATTCTCAGTGTGTCTCCTACGATCGAAGAAAACACAGGCGCTGCTACCAAACCACCGTAGTAGACGCCTGAGCTTGGCTCGTCAATCGTGACAGCAACCACAATACGCGGATTAGAGACAGGTGCGAAACCGACAAATGAACCACGATAACGGCTGGTGCTGTAGCGTTTGTCGACAATTTTTCGAGCAGTGCCACTCTTACCTGCCACTCGATAACCTTTTACCGCCGCCGCTTTGGATCCATCGGGGCCTGCAGCCGCCTCAAGCATGAGTCGCACTCTTTTCGCGACTTCGGGTTTGTAGATACGCGTGGTGGCCACGGGTTGCTCGCGCTTGATGAGCGACAAGCCCACCATATCGCCATCGCGCGCAAAGGCAGTATAGGCGCGTGCGATCTGTAACAAAGAGACGGACATTCCATAGCCATAAGACATCGTGGCCTTTTCAATGAGACGCCATCTTTCCCATGGCCTGAGTCGCCCCGCTACCGCACCAGGAAAAACGGTCTGAGGGATGGGTATTTGACCTAACCCAATCTCGTTAAAGCGTGCCCACATTTCACGAGACTCGAGCTTTTCCGAAATCATTGTCATGCCGATGTTGCTCGACTTGAGCAACACACCCCCGGTATCCAATACACCATTCGCCTTGACGTCACTAATCGTTGAGCCTTGATAGAAAAGCTTGCCGTTACCTGTATTGAATTGCGTATTTGGCGAAATGCGATTGAGCTCTAAAGCCAGCGCAACCGTGAACGGCTTCATGATCGAACCTGGCTCAAACGAATCGGTTAGCGCTTGATTTCGCATATTTCCGCTTCGAAAAGACTCTCGCTTATTCGGGTCATACGTCGGCATATTTCCGAGCGCCAAGATTTCACCCGTTTGAACATCGATCACAACGGCCGCGGCGGCTTTAGCCTTGTTATTAACCATCGCTTCCTGCAGCGCACGATAAACCTGATACTGAATGCGCGTATCAATCGACAACTTTATATCGCGCCCGTCTTCAGGAGAGTCAATTTCACGCACATCATCAATGTTGCGTCCCATTCTATCTTTCATGACGCGACGACTTCCTTCACGCCCTGCGAGCTGGTCGTTAAACGCCAGCTCAACACCTTCTTGTCCTTTGTCGTCCAGATTATTGAGACCCACAATATTTCCAGTCACCTCTCCTTCTGGATAAAAGCGACGGTTATCTGGATGCAAGCTAATGCCTGAAATACGTAAAGCATCAATCTTCTTGGCCACCTCAATCGGTACCTGACGCTTTAGATAAATAAAACTTCGTTTCTCTTCCGCGATTCTTTTTCTGAGCTCCACAAGTGGCATTTCAAGCAGATCTGCGAGACTTTGCATCTTGGCAGCAGATGTCGCACGGTGCTGTTTGGGCTGGAAGGCAATTGCATTGGCTGGAATACTGGCGGCCAGCACGACACCGTGACGATCAAGAATCTTGCCGCGACTCGCATATAGGGTCAGCGTTTGCTCATAGCGCTTTTCACCCTGTTGCTGAAGAAATTCTGTCGTGATGCCCTGCAAGTAGATTGCGCGCGCCGCAAGTGTCAAAAAGCACAAGCCAAACACAATCAGCACTAAGCGCCCACGCCACATCGGATAGCTAATGTGGAGTACTGGATTTTTAAAGAAGGGCAAACGCTTCATCTCGTCCCCCCGCGTCCACCGGCTTGCTCCACAGACTTGGCTGTACTTGGCTGCACGACTTGACTGATAGCTTGTACGGGCTGACTGACAAATACTGTACGATCCGGCACGATAACGGTCATCTTGAGCTCTTCGCGGGCAAGACGATCAACCTTTGCGTTACTTGACTCCGCCGCGCGATCAAGCTGTAGGCGTCTCCACTCTATTTCTAGCACTTGCGAACTATCTTTGTATCTGTCTAGCTGGTTGTAAAGCTGACGCGCCTGATAGCGTGCAGTCACGAGCGAGAGTGCCGAAAACATCAAGACCATCGCAACAAGGACGCACACTCGACCCATCAGTGACCTCCTTTTTTATGCCGAGCAGTCGACACAACAGGGGCAGATGAGAATGCGGCAGCACCGCCAGCAGGCAACGCGGTGTTAGTGCGTTCGGCGACACGACACACAGCAGAACGCGATCGCGGATTCTCGCTTATTTCACTGTCTGTAGGCAGCACACGCGCCAACGCCAATAAGACAGGCTGAGGCATTTCACTTTCGCGAAGAGGGAGGCGGGCATACGCAGCTTCCGGCTTGGAGGCTGCGGTGATGAACTGCTTGACGACGCGATCTTCCAACGAGTGGAAGCTAATCACGGCCATACGTCCGCCTGTTTTTAATAAAGTTAGAGTTGCCTGGAGGGCGCCCTCGAGCTCTTCGAGCTCACGATTGATGTAAATCCGTAAAGCTTGAAAGGTGCGTGTAGCCGGATGCTGGCTCTTTTCGCGCGTGCGGACGGTGCCTGACACGAGCTCGGCGAGGTCGAGCGTGGTAAGCAGCGGACGTGTTGCGCGGCGAGCAGCAATCGCCTTTGCAATCTGAAAAGCAAACCGTTCTTCGCCATATCGAACTATGACCTCCCGCATCTCATCAATACTTGCCAGCGCCAACCATTGCGCCACTGTCTCGCCACGCGTAGTGTCCATTCTCATATCGAGTGGACCTTCGCGCATAAAAGAAAAACCCCTTGAGGCGTCATCAATCTGCGGAGAAGACACCCCCAGATCCAACATCACCCCATCTACCGCTTGCACACCTCGCGCAGATAACGCACTTAACATGTCACCAAACGCCTCGTGTATCACCGTGACGCGATGATCTGTATGTGCCAGTGCCTGCGCAACTTCAATAGCCTGTGGATCTTTATCAAAAACAAAAAGCTTTGCGTCTGGATTTAACTTTTCCAACAACAACCGCGAATGACCACCACGCCCAAACGTTGCATCAACAAAGACACCAGACAACCGGTCTGTCTGTGTATCCGCGTTTGTCGAGGTCTTGGTCGCGCGCTTGCCATACGCCGGCAGTACCAATGCTTCGACTGTCGGCTCGAGCAGCACGGGCCGATGACTGAATACCGTCACGACTTAAAACGAAAACTGGTTTAAAGCATCACCAATGCCTTGCGACAAATCCGCAGCCTCTCGGCGCGTCAATGCAGCGGCATCCCACAACTCAAAATGCGCACCCATGCCAAGCAACATCAGATCGCGCGACATCCCCGCAGCCAGCCTAAGCTCTGGCGCGACGAGGACACGACCCGAACCATCTATTTCCACATCTTGCGCATTACCCAGCAACAACCGTTGCAATGCACGCGCCTGCATTGGAAATGCGGCGATTTGTTCGCGCTTTTGCTCCCACTCGGGGCGGGGATAGACCAACAAACAGCCATCCGGATGTCTTGTGATCGTCAGGCAGCCTTGCGCCTGCTCTAAAAGAGCATCGCGATGCCGGGTCGGAACGTTAATCCGGCCTT
>CAMAYM010000141.1 GCA_945862495.1 Bordetella parapertussis
TGCGACGGCAATACATGCCGCAAGAGAGAGTTACCCACATTTAGAGTTCATCCAGGCGGATGCCTGCGAAGTAGATTTGTCGAGTCGAACCTTTGATTACATCATCGTATCCGAGCTTGTAAATGATCTCTGGGACGTTCAAAAGTTACTTGAGCAAATCCAATCATACTGCTTGCCAACAACCCGCATCATTTTTAATTTTTATAGCCATCTTTGGAACGTGCCTTTAAAAATGGCCCAGCAGTTGGGTGTCGCTACACCCAGACTGAATCAGAACTGGCTGGCGCCTCAGGATATGCGTAATTTGCTTGAAATTTCTGGGTTTCAGCCTTTACGCAGCTGGGCAGAGGTTATTCTGCCAATCCACATTCCTTTGATTTCAAACGCAGCAAATCGCTATCTTGGAAAGCTATTTCCTTTCCGTCACTTGGCGATGGCTAATTTCATGGTTGCGCGTCCTCAACCTAAAAATTCAGGCAAAGAGTTAACTGTTTCAGTGATCGTCGCTGCAAGAAACGAATCAGGTCATATTGACGAGTTGATGGAACGTATCCCTGATATGGGTGCAGGTACGGAAATCATTTTTGTTGAGGGTAACTCTACAGATGATACCTACGAAGCAATTGAGCGAGCTATCGCTAACAATCCTCTGCGCAATTGTCGCTTGCTCAAGCAGCCGGGTAAAGGTAAAGGCGATGCCGTTCGCACTGGATTTGATGCCGCGACAGGCGACATTTTGATGATTCTTGATGCGGACATCACAGTACCACCTGAGGATCTTCCAAGGTTTTATCAGTTGATTGCTGACGGATCTGCAGAGTTTGTAAATGGAGTTCGACTGGTTTATCCAATGGAAGGGGAAGCAATGCGCTTTGCTAACCTGATTGGCAACAAGTTCTTTTCTTGGGCCTTTAGTTGGCTACTTGGACAGCCTATCCGCGATACATTATGCGGCACTAAGGTTTTAAAGCGGTCAGATTATGAGCGGATCGCAGAGAATCGAGCATATTTCGGTGATTTTGATCCATTTGGTGATTTTGATTTGTTGTTTGGTGCGGCGAAATTGGATTTAAAAATTCAAGAAGTGCCAATCAGATATCGTGCCAGACGTTACGGCGAAACAAATATTTCTCGTTGGAGCCACGGCTGGCTGTTGTTAAAAATGGTCGCTTTCGCCGCTCGTAGAATCAAATTTATTTAGAAATAGACAAGTAATTTTGGATATGACTTTTTATCGGGTGTCTGGCAGGTAAAATGCCTTTTAAGACTGATTAGGTAATCCAAAAATGGCCTACGTTTTAGGCGCCTTCATCGTTTCTCTGGTTGTGACGCTGCTGTTGGTGAGATATCGCCGACTACATGCTGCATATACGGCCGACACCGATCTTTTAGGCATACAAAAGTTTCATGTCCTTGCCGTTCCGCGAGTTGGCGGGATTGCGCTTGTGTTGGCGATGACCTTTGTTTGTTCCATTGCCGCCTTTCGCGATAGCGAAGTTGTTAGCGGATTGACCCTATTAATGATTGCCAGCATGCCCGTCTTTCTGGGCGGACTGGCTGAAGATATTTCAAAAAAAGTACGTGCCCGTGTTCGTTTAAGCCTTGCCTTGGCGAGTGGAGCCATCGCCTACCTGTGGCTGGGCGTAGCCGTGACGCATGTCGGCATCATTGGTCTGGACTGGGTTTTACAGTTTAGTCTGGTGTCCTTTATCTTCACCATCTTTGCGATTGCTGGCGCGGCTAACGCGATCAATATTATTGATGGCTATAACGGTCTGGCTTCGGTTGTATCGGCCATGATTCTGGCCGGCTTGGCTTATGTGTCTTATTACCTAGGTGATCGACTGATTCTGGTGGCTGCGGTTGGCATGCTCGGTGCCATTGGCGGTTTTTTGATCTGGAACTATCCCCGTGGGCTGATTTTTCTGGGTGATGGCGGCGCATACTTTATCGGTTTCATTATCGGCACGCTTTCGGTTCTGATGCTGGCGCGCCATCCGGATGTATCCCCCTGGTTTCCGCTTCTGCTGTGTATCTACCCGGTCTTTGAAACTTTGTTCTCTATTTACCGCAAAAAGCTGGTTCGAGGTAAATCACCCGGCGCACCAGATGGCGTGCATTTGCACATGTTGGTTTACAAGCGCCTGGTTCGCTGGGCGGTCGGCTCAAGCGAAGCCCGCCTGATTAATCAGCGTAATGCGATGACCTCACCGTATCTTTGGGTCTTGTCCTCGATGGGCACTATCCCTGCAGTTCTGTTTTGGCAATACGAATATGTTCTGATATTTTTCGTTGCCCTCTTCTCGATTAGTTATGTTGTTCTCTACCGGCGCTTGGTGTTGTTTCGTATGCCTCGCTGGCTGGTGTTGCAAAAAAAGCGGCGTCGGTAAAGATGCGGGTTTTACATGTACTGAAAACGTTTTTCCCCGACACGTATGGTGGCATCGAGCAAGTGGTTCACACGCTTGCAAGTCACACGCAACCGCTGGGCGTTGAAAATCGTGTGTTAGTACTCACACCCGGCAATCCTCGCAGAGATATTCAGCCTGCTGGATACGAGGTGATTCGCTACAAGCGCGATTTGTATATCGCTTCCACGGGATTTTCGCTTAGCTTTCTGGCGAATTTTAAAAAAGAAGCGGCCTGGGCGGATGTGATGCACATGCATTTCCCCTGGCCTTATGCAGATCTATGCTACCTGTTGTCGGGTATTAAAAAGCCAAGCCTGCTTAGCTATCACTCAGACGTTGTCAATCAGGTTCAACTGAATAAGTTGTATGCCCCGTTACGCGATCGTTATTTTGCCAAGATGGACAAAATCTACGCTGCGTCGCCAGGGATTATGCAGTCGAGTCCGGTGCTGCAAAAGTTTAAAGACAAGACAAGATTGCTTACCTATGGCATTGAGCATTTTGCTCAGTTGCCAGTAGAGGATCCTGACGTGCAGGCGTGGCAGGATAAGTTTGGCTCACGCTTCTTTTTGTTTCTGGGCGCTTTGCGTTACTACAAAGGCCTGCATGTTTTGCTGGATGCGCTAAAAGGCCGTGACTATCCGACGGTGATTGTCGGACGCGGTGATCAGCATGATGCATTACAAGCGCAAGCTAAACAGTTAGGCCTCACGAACCTGCATTTCGTGCCCGAAGTCACTAATGAAGAAAAGCGCACCATTATGCGTGCCGCTTACGGTTTTGTTTTCCCTTCTCACATGCCTTCAGAGGCCTTCGGAATTGTTTTGGCTGAGGCTGCTCAGCAAGGTACACCGATGATTACCTGTGAGATCGGGACAGGGACGAGTTACGTCAATCTGGCAAGTCAGACTGGGCTGGTTGTCCCGCCATCGGATTCTTTGAGCTTTGGTGAGGCGCTAGATACGTTTTGGCAGCAGCCTGAGCAGGTTGCTCAGTGGGGTCGAAATGCGCTGGCAAGGTATGAAGAGCACTTCAAGGCTGAGACGATGGCGCAAAGGTATGTGGGGGCGTATCGGGATTTACTTTCTTAAGGGTTAGTTAAGTAAGCATTTTCCGATAAACCTGCAGTGTGGCATCCGCACAAGCCTGCCAGGTAAATTCTTTTGCGCGCGCGAGACCTTGTTGCTTAAGCATCAAGACAAGATCCTGATCTTCTAGCACTTGTTGCATCGCACGTGAAATCGCATCGACATCCAGTGGATTAAGAGAGATTGCCGCATCGCCTGTCACTTCTGGTAAAGAAGTCGTATTCGAGGTAATCACCGGCACGCTTGCGGCAAAGGCTTCGAGCACAGGCAAACCAAAGCCCTCGCCAAGCGAAGGAAAGACAAGCGCAGACGCAAGTTTCAGTACAGGTAATAAATCTGCATCAGGAACATGCTTCAGCCAACGCACCGCACCTGACGCAGAATCTTCCTCGATGAGCCGCATGACCTCTTCGCATTTCCAGCCCGCGCGTCCAATGATGATCAGCGGAGTGCGAACACGTTCGACGGGGCTCAACATGCGGTGCGCTTGGATTGTACTTTCAACGTTCTTGCGGGGCTGAAGTGTGCCGACTGAGATAAAAAAAGTTTCAGGTAATTGGTACAACTGACGAACCCGAGCAGATTCATCAATGCTTACGTTTCTAAACCAGCGCTCATCAACGGCTAATGGGATCACCGTTATTTTGTTGAGTGCAATGCCGGTCCATTTTGACAATTCAATTTTTGAATAATCAGAAATCGTAATGACTTCATCCGCCCAATTTGCCGCTCGCTTCCACAAAAAGTTTTTGATGTCGCGAAACTCGCTACGTAACCATTGTGGATGCGAAAGAGGGATCGCATCCATTAAGGTCGCAACCATGGGAGCGGGTTTGCAGCGTGGCACATAGTGATCGGTGGCGTGAATCAAATCCACACGCTTGACCCAATCGTCGATGCCAAAAAAATTAGCCCCAGTGGCAACGGACCAGGCCGTATTGACAGAGTAGCGACCGAGTTGGACTCCCTGACCCATGTCTGTGGGGATCGTGGCACGAAAGGAAAACGGGACCAGTTCAACCTCAGGTGCAGACACCATACGCGACATGATTTCGCGCGTGTAGTTGCCAATGCCATCCAGCCCACCACCCGACAAACCATTGCACAGGGCGGTGACTCCAAAGCCGATACGCATTACGAAGCCTTGTTGACGCTTGTTTCGGCAGCGATCATCCACGCGAGTGTTTCGTGTAAAGGGCGAGGTTGCCAGTCTGGAACAAAGGTTTTAAGCAGCGTTGTATCGCCCCCAAGCTTGAGCACTTCGTTGGCGCGAACAAAAGCCGGATTCACGCAGGCGTTGAGCTGATGACTTGTCAGTTCGGACGCTAAAGCCAAGGCATCGCGCAAAGAGACCAGATTGCTTGAGCAGACATTGACCGTTTGACCTACCGGAGCCGCTTCGATGAGCTTGCGATACGCGTGCACTACATCACGCACATCATTGAATTCACGCCAGACATCCATATTGCCCAGTTCGATCGTGTCGCGCTTGTGCACAAAATGAGAAACAATCTTAGGGATCAAAAAACTATCGGACTGACCCACGCCGGTGTAGTTAAAGGGGCGAGCGATGACAACCGGAATCTGCGGAGCCCAGAGCTTGGCCATGAATTCCATCGCCAGTTTGCTGACGGCGTAATCATTGGCAGGATTGGTTGGGTTGAATTCGCTCAGCAAACCACCTTGCAGATTACCGTAAACATTTGCGCTGCTCGCGAGCAACACGCACTTGAGCTTGTCGGCAACAGGCTCAAGTGCTTCAAGCAAATTGCGCGTTCCTACGAGATTGATATCGTAGAAGGCTTTAGGTTGACCATGGCCAACAAAGGCAATGCCCGCAAGATGGATAACATATTGCGGTTG
>CAMAYM010000142.1 GCA_945862495.1 Bordetella parapertussis
TCACTTGATTTTGTTCCCTAAAGACAACCGTGGCGCGGAAGATGCGGCAAGGGAATACTTGACCGAGGCGAATGCAGAGGTGCTTCAATGGCTGGAAGATGCTGTTGCGGGGAACCTACCTGCGGCCCGCCCACAAGCAGGATTTGTACGATACGGTTTTACCTACGCCTTCCACTTCTTGCACCACGCCTACCGTTTTCGGGACGCAATTCAAGAAACCTTGCTGATGGGCGGCGACACGGATACCAACGCCTGTATCGTTGGAGGCTTGCTGGGCGCATACAACGGCTTTAGCGCGCTTCCGAAGGCTTCCTTGGATGGACTACTTGCCTGCGATACCAAGCTTGGGCAGGACCGCCCAGACCAGTATCGGATTAAAAGTGTCAGTGCAAACCTAAGTCTGGTGAACAAGCATTGCGTGCCTAAGGAGTAACCGCCAACCAGTGACAGGCTCACCTGGTGATCCTGGGGGGCGTTGTAATGGCGTTGCCCTACAAGTCCGTCGCCAAAACTTCTCTCGCCAGCTCGAACAGGTCGATTCGCACCCTAGGGTTGTTCGGTATTTGCCATATGAACACTGTAGGCTAAAAAGAGTGCCGGGTGTTCTCACCGTAAAGGAGCAGCAAGATGTCTTTTTGGAACATTTTCGGAAACATGGCCGTCTCGGACAAAGGTGAAACGATCACTAGGTTGTCGGACACCACGAGCGTCTCGTCGACTGGGGTCACCTACACCAAGATGGGAAACATGACTGTCGGCTCTGACGGTTCGACATTTACCCAGATGGGCAGCTTCAGCACCGATGGAAGCGTCCGAATGGGCAGTTCTGCCACCGGGCGCGGCGCACTGTTCAACAACAAACTAGACGACGCGGACGATTCTTCTTCCGGCACCCGATCAGGTCAGCGCTTTGGCTGGGATGACGACGACAAGTGGTAGCCCACTCAGACAATTCAATTCTGACCATTCATTAGCGCGCCGCCATGCAACAGATTGCTCCAGGAAGTTTTCTGTACTCGGCATCCGACGTGGTGCATTTTCTGGAGTGCGAACACCTCACCAGTCTGGACTTGCGGGCTTTTACGGAGGATCTGCAAAGAACCGAAGACGACGAACAGGCCATCCTGATCCAGGAAAAAGGGCTTTTGCACGAGAGCGCATTTGTCGACAAACTCAGGGCCAGACACACCAGCTTTATCGACATTGCCGAAGTCAGCGACCAGCGACAGGTCAAGGCAGATGCGACGATCCAAGCAATGCACGAGGGGGTGGAGATCATTTTTCAGGCCACTTTTTTGCAGGGCGAGTGGCTTGGTTACGCTGATTTTTTACGCCGGGTCGATACGCCCTCCTCTCTTGGCAACTACAGCTACGAGGTCTTGGATACCAAGCTCGCTCGATCGGTCAAGGCCAAGTTCGTTATCCAGCTAGCCTTCTACAGCGACTTACTGGTGAACATACAGGGGCTGATGCCGCAAAAAATGTATGTCGTGCTGGGAGACGGCCAAGAGGTCGGCCTGCGCTGCGCGGACTATGCACAGTACTACGCCCGACTTAAAACCCGTTTTCTTGCCAAAGTGCATGCGCCGGCGCAAGACACCTACCCTGAGCCCTGCTCCCACTGCGACCTGTGCCATTGGCGCGACCTCTGTGCCCAGCGCTGGAAGGATGACGACCACCCGAGCCTGGTTGCCAATATCCTAAGCGGCCAGATCCGCAAGCTGGAAGACGCAGGCGTTCAAACGCTGCAAGACCTGGCGCAGATGGATGGTGACGCGCGTATCCCTAAGATGGCTGCCCCTGTGCTCAGACGACTGCATAACCAGGCACGGCTGCAGTTCACAGCCCGGCGCAGTGGTCAGGGAATGTATGAGCTGATTGAACCCCAGCCTGAGGATCCACCGGAGCATGGCCCCAGAGGTCTGGCCCGCCTGCCAGCACCCGATCCGGGTGACCTTTTCTTTGATATGGAAGGCAACCCGCTGGATGACGGCGGGCTGGAATACCTCTTTGGGCTGTATCTAATTGATAGCGGAAAACCTGTCTTCATGCCTTTCTGGGCGCATAGCCGCGCTGAGGAAAAACGCGCTTTTGAAGCGTTCATGGATTTTGTGAGCCAGCGGCTAAAGGCGTACCCGCTGGCCCACATCTACCACTACGCGCCTTACGAAGTCACCGCGCTTAAAAAATTGATGGGCCTGCATGGCACCCGGGAGTTGGAGGTCGACAAGCTACTCAGGGAGCACAAGATGGTCGACCTGTACCGGGTGGTGCGTGAAGGTGTTCGGGTGTCGGAGCCGCGCTACTCCATCAAGAATATGGAGCATTTCTACTTAGAAAAACGCGCTGGTGCAGTAACTAACGCCGGTGCGAGCATCGTGTACTACGAAAAATGGAAGCAGACACAGGACCCACAGCTACTGCAGGACATCGCCGACTACAACGAGCAAGATGTGCGCTCCACCCTGGAGTTGCGCAATTGGCTGCTGAAGCTGCGTCCCCAAGACTTGCCCTGGGTCAGCTATTCGGATCCGGACAAGCCCGAAGATGTGGAGGCGCGCTCTCTTAAGGCCAAAGCGGCAGAGGAGCGTTTGGAGCTTTACCGGCAGCAACTGCTGGCCAACATCCCGGACGATGAGAAGGTGTGGACAGGCGTGCACCAACACCGAGTACTGACATCGCAACTATTGGATTTCCACAGGCGCACGGCAAAGCCTGAATGGTGGGGGGTTTTTGATCGCCAAGCCATGAGCCTAGAAGAACGGCTGGAAAACCCAGAATGCCTTGCAGGGTTCACCGAACAAATAGGCAAAGCCGTTCCTGATGCGCAGTCCATGCGCTACACCTTTCGCTATCCTGAACAAGAGTTGAAGCTCAAAACCGGTGACGGCGCAATCCTTGCCGACTCCCTCAGGTCCGTGGGTGGCTTGCAAATCAATGAAGAGCAGCGAACGGTGAGCTTCAAGATTACCGATACCTCGCTCATTGATACCGGACATACCGATCTCGCAGCCAGTAAGGTCGTCAATACCGATGTTTTGGTCCAAGGCCTTTACAGGTACACCGACGCGGTAATTGCAGGCAACGGTAGGTATACCGCAATCGACGCTCTGCTCCAGCGCGCGGCGCCTCAGGTCTATGGGCACGCCGCAGGTACCCCCTTAGCACCCGATCAAGCATCGGTTGGCCGGATTGCAGACGTCGTTTCCGGCATGCAACAGAGCTACCTTTTTATCCAAGGACCGCCGGGAGCAGGAAAGACCTACACCGGCTCACATGTGATCCTAGCCCTGCTCCAAGCGGGTAAGCGTGTAGGCGTGACTTCGAACAGCCACAAAGCCATCATCAACCTGCTGCAAGCCGTTGAGAAAGAGGCTAAGGCCTGTAATTTCAGTTTTACCGGAGCCAAGAAATCCTCTTCCGATCCGTCAGACCAGATCCGAGGTTCGCTGATCAAAGACTTTACTGATACGACAAAATTTAATAACTCCGACGCGCAGTTGATAGCCGGTACTGCCTGGGCCATGGCGCATGCCAGTCTGGATCAGTCGCTGGACTACTTGTTTGTAGATGAGGCAGGGCAAATGTCGCTGGGGCATCTAGTGCCTGCTGCGACCAGCGCCCAAAATATTGTGCTGCTGGGTGACCAGATGCAGCTCAGCCAGCCCACCAAAGGCGTGCATCCTGGTGAATCGGGTCTATCCGTATTGGACTTTTTGCTCAAGGACCAGGCCACTATTGCCCCGGATAAAGGGATTTTTCTGGGTACGACCTGGAGAATGCATCCCAAGGTCTGCCAGTTCATATCGGATGCGGTGTACGACGGCAGGTTGTTTCCTCAGAGCAGAAACGCGCATCGCCAGTTGGTGCTGAGCCCAGGCGCGCATCCGGCATTGCTTGCCGCTGGAATACGGTTCATGCCGGTGTCACACGAAGCCTGCACCCAGCACAGCACGGAAGAAGTTCGCGTAGTCAAAGCTCTTTTTGAGAGCTTATTGAACCAGTCGTACACGGACGAGCATGGCTCTGTACACCCCATGACAGCAAAGAACATCCTGGTGGTGTCGCCCTACAACATGCAGGTTAACAAGCTCACCCTATCACTGCCAGTTGATGCCCGGGTTGGAACGGTAGACAAGTTTCAGGGACAGGAAGCCGAAGTGGTGATCGTCTCCATGGCTACATCCAGCGGAGATGATTTGCCCAGAGACATCGAATTTCTATTCAGCAAGAACAGGCTCAACGTGGCCATATCCCGGGCAAAGTCAGTAGCCATCTTGGTCGCCAGTCCGGCACTGATGGATGTGAACTGTAAGACGGCTGAGCAGATGGCGCTTGTCAATACGCTGTGTTGGCTTGCCTTTATTGGCAGTTAGCAGGCCCAGATTACCTACGCTAATTTTGGTCTCGATCCTGCGCCGTAAAACACCACACCAATGAAACGATCCACCCTAGAAATGTCCATCCCAGAAATAAATTAAGAATGAAAATCGGTAATGCATTGCGGTGCTTTCGGGCTACGGCAATCATCGTCGGCAGAAAATACAGTACAAAACTGACTATCAATATCCAAATCGCAAGTCCAGCTATCCATTCCACATCGTTCTCCAACATGACTGCTTGCTCATAATCAACTCTCTTGTTTGGTTCGGGTTCGTGTACATCATGTACCGACAAGAAGCTGTTTGGTGGATTTGGGCGATTTTTTTATTTGGATCTTTTGTGGTGATGCTGGCATGAAGTTCTCCTGCTGAAGTTGAGACAGCGGTCTAAGTCAGCTGATCTGCGTGGAATGAAGCGGGCGGTCCAGGGTCAGTCTACAGTTTGCCTACTAAGGGGCAATTGATACACGTGGAGATTTATCTAATGAAACACATCATGACATTGTCAACTTGCATAAAGTTGCTCGGACTCACCATGATGATCCAGTTTGTCAGCGCAAGCAGCGCAGAGGTCGTGAGCCCGGAGTTGGGGATTTTTATCAGTGGTGGCATTGGACTAGATGAGCGCCAAGAAATGTATGCCAACCGAGACCGGTACAACTTTCGTTTGAGCTTTGCAAATGCTACGGGAATGTACATAAGTGGGTTAGACGTAAGCATTGAACCCCTTTCGGCCAAGGGTACAGCTATGCATTGCCCCGACGCAGGACCGCTACTCTTTTTAAGTTTGATCCCGGGGGAATACCGCACCAGCGCCGCTTTCGAAGATAAGACGCAGGTGCTCACAGCCAACGTGAGCCCAGGAGCCACAGAACGTGTGCTGTACTGGCCCTAGCCTGCGGGTTTCAGACGCTAAGCGAAACGAGCAAGTCACTTTAAATCGGTCGCT
>CAMAYM010000143.1 GCA_945862495.1 Bordetella parapertussis
CGAAAAAATTGGCTTTGAAAAGGCACATATTTTTCGCTCTGGCTGTCCCGCCATTGTCAGTGACCCGTCTCCTCCACAATCTCTGCTTGATTACGCCAAACACATTAACGCGGACCTTTGGTTGTTTGGTCGTGACTTTAACTATTCTGGTGATCGCCAACAATGGGCCTTTGGCGGACGTGAGCAACGCCGAAATGCGCTTGCTTATCCTGCGCTACGTGGTGCCAATCAGCTTTTAAATGCCTCGGCGGCGCTTGCGGCACTGGAGTCTCTGCGAAATCTTTTGGCGGTTCCCCAGCAAGCAGTCCGTCAAGGGCTGATCCAAGCCTCTTTACCTGGTAGATTTCAGATTTTGCCTGGCCAGCCCACCATCATCATGGATGTAGCGCACAATCCGCACGCGGCCGCTGTGCTTGAGAAAAATCTAGGAAATATGGGATTTCACCCCTATACATATGCAGTATTTAGCATGCTCTCTGACAAGGATATTAGGTCCGTTGTCCGCCACATGGCTCCACGGATTGACCACTGGTTTTGCGCATCCTTACCCGGGCCGCGTGGGCTCACGACAGAGGCCATTCTATCCAAAGTTCAGCAAATTTTGGCAGAACCGGATTCAAATGCGCCAAAAGATGTGCAAATTACAGGCTATGTGACTGTAAAAGATGCATTTGCAGCTGCACGCAGCAAAAGTAACCTGGATGATAGAATCGTAGTGTTTGGTTCATTTTTAACGGTTGCTGAGGCGCTCAGCACCAAAGAAGATGCAGTGCGAAACTAATTTTAAGAAAATGTTTTTATTCAAAAAGTGTAGTTTGGACGCTAAAAGCGCTTGTATTTCAGTCTGTTTTCCATTCAGGATGTTTTAAATGGGACTGTTTTCCAGAAAAGATAGTGCCCCCTCGCGTAAGCCCGTAGGCAAGCCGCGACCCTCCGTTACGAGTGAGGCACAAGCTGCTGAACTCCGTATCAAAGCCAGACGACGCCTAGCGGGTGCAGTTGCCTTGATACTTGCCGCAGTGGTCGTACTCCCGATGCTACTTGATTCTGAGCCTGCTCCTATTGCGAGCAATATACCGATTCGTATTCCAGATCGCCAATCACCTTTCCAGCCCAACTTGTCTGGCCCTGAAGCAGTCGTCAATACTCCGACTGCTCCGGATACAGCCGCATCTTCAATTGTGACGGCTAATCCTGCTGACACAAATGCTGTCCTACCGGGCCAAGTCAAACCTGAAGCGGGTGACAAACCTGCCCCAGCAAGTGCTGCAGATGCGCCAAAAGTGACACCGCCTCCTAAACCTGCAATACCTCCAACCTCAGCCTCCCAATCCGCTCCAGGGCCTAGTGCACAGCAACGTCGAGACGACGCTGCACGCGCGCTCGCACTTTTAGAAGGGCGAAATCCCGTTGTAAGTGCTCCCAGCCCCAAACCGCCTGTACGCGGTAACTTTGTTGTTCAGGCGATGTCTCTTGACGCATCTGCAGATGCTCAAAAGCAGCGTAATGTTTTGATTGCTGCGGGTATCAACAATGCATTTGTGGATGGACCTATCGATGTGAATGGTCGTCCTAAATATCGAGTCAGAGTTGGCCCCTTTCAGTCCCGCGAAGCAGCCCAAGCTGCCCAGACACGTCTGCGCACCCAAGGTTATGGCGGTGCATTTATCACCACACAGTGACAGGCTTCGATTTTGTCCTCTTAGCAATCCTTGCAATCTCAGCGGTCCTGGGATTGCTAAGAGGTCTTCTCAAAGAGGTTTTATCGCTCGTGGCCTATGCCTCAGCATTTTTAGCAGCAATCTGGTGGGGGCCAACAGTTTCTGAATGGTTTGCTCAATGGATCTCTCAACCTTTTGTCAGTATGGCACTTGCTTACTTAGGTGTATTTATTGCTGTTTTGCTGTCGATTGGCTTCATCAACATGACACTGGCGGCGCTATTAAGTAAAACTGGACTCACTCCAGCAGATCACGGGCTAGGTGCATTATTTGGGCTGGTTAGAGGTGTGCTATTTGTGTTGATCTTAGTTATTTTGGCTGGATATACGCCTTTACCCGAGGAGCCGTGGTGGAAAAATGCCATGTTTTCAAAGCAGGTTGTAGGTGTTGTCCAGCAAATCAAGTTCAGATTGCCTCCACCGGCGAATGACTGGTTGCCTTATTAGTTTTTAATTTGTTTCATTTTGTTTTAACCGTAATCAGGAAATTTCATGTGCGGAATTGTTGGTGTCGTTGGTCGCGGTCCTGTTAATCAACTGATATACGATGCTTTGTTGCTCTTGCAGCATCGAGGTCAGGACGCAGCGGGTATTGCGACTTCGAATGGAAATCAGTTCAACATGTATAAAGCGCATGGACTGGTCAAGGATGTTTTCCGCACACGAAATATGCGTTCACTGCCAGGAACCTCCGGTATTGGACAGGTTCGATACCCAACAGCGGGTTCCTCAGAAAGTGTCGAAGAAGCTCAACCCTTTTATGTCAATGCCCCTTTTGGCATTACATTTGCACACAATGGAAATTTGACCAATTGGCACGAGTTACGCGAGTCGCTCTTTAAGGTTGATCAGCGTCACATCAACACGAACTCTGACTCGGAAGTCTTACTCAATGTACTTGCCCACGAACTTCAGCGTGCTGCCAACGGCGTATCGCTTGACGAGCATGCCATTTTTCGTGCTATCAAAGCCGTTCATCAGCGCGTAAAGGGTGCCTATGCTGTGGTGGCTCAGATCTCAGGGTATGGGCTGATTGCGTTTCGTGATCCAAATGGAATACGGCCTCTTTGTTTAGGAAAGTCTAACGCACCCCAAGGTGTGGAGTGGATGATTGCCTCTGAATCTGTGGCACTTGAAGGCTCAGGTTTTCAGTTTGTACGCGATATTCAACCAGGTGAAGGTGTTTTTATTTCACTTGAAGGAAAAATGAGCAGCGAACAATGTGCACCCGGAGCAATTCATGCGCCCTGTATTTTTGAATATGTCTATTTTGCTCGACCAGACTCCGTGTTAGATGGTGTTTCAGTATATGGTTCGCGCCTCAAGATGGGCGAGTATTTGGCAGACAAACTGGCCAAGCAACTCAGACTTGGGGATATAGACGTCGTAATGCCAATCCCTGATTCATCTCGGCCTTCTGCGATGCAACTTGCTGATCGTCTTGGCCTTAATTATCGCGAAGGGCTAATTAAAAATCGTTATGTTGGTCGAACGTTTATCATGCCCGGGCAGGCAGTTCGCAAGAAGTCTGTGCGTCAAAAGCTCAATACTATTGGCATGGAATTCAAAGGTAAAAATGTACTCCTGGTAGATGATTCGATCGTCCGTGGTACGACGAGTCGTGAAATTGTCGAGATGGCCCGCGCAGCGGGTGCTAACAAGGTGTATTTGGCCTCAGCCGCACCACCAGTTCGCTACCAAAATGTCTACGGCATCGACATGCCGACACAAAAAGAATTGATTGCTACAGGCCGCAATGAGGACGAGATCGCCCGCATCATTGGGGCGGACGCGCTGGTCTACCAAGATATCGATGCAATGCAACGCTCCGTTTCCGACCTTAACCCGACCCTGACGCGCTTTGATAACTCTTGTTTTACGGGAGAATACATCACAGGGGACATCACGTCCGAATATCTTGAACAAGTGGGTCGCAATCGCGGCCAAACCCAAGATGGTTCAAACGGATTGCTATTTAATATGGGATTTGCCGCCGAGGATAATTAAGGGCGAATTCTTAGCAGGGCGATGATGCCCAGCATGCCAAGAATGCTAAACATTGCCATGCTCCACCAAGCATATTCAATACCGAGGAGTGTGACGCGTGCTTCCATGCAGCTTGCATAAATGCCAAATAACCATGGTGCGGCTGCATCAAGTCCACTTTTTGTCATCAATTGGTCTGCAACCGTTTGCGCACAGGAAAATGAATGCGCAGCAACCTTTTCTTGATAGAACGCTGCAATTACACCCGAGATCGCTATCGCAATAATTCCTGCAAAACCGACGGATAAGCGTATCCGTTTTGGTTGACCGAGCGTCAATAGTATCGCTGTGATTCCGATCATTAAATAAAGTAGACGTTGAAAAACGCACCATGCACAGGGTTGCATGTCATAGACGTACTGCGAAATCAACGCAAATGTGACGGAACTAAAACTCAGTACGCTGATTAACCGTAAAATTTTAATTTCAAGCTGCACGCTGCTGCTCCTGTGACAAAGTATCAAGGACAGCACGTTCAAATTGTCTTTGTGTTCGGGGCTGAGATAAAGTCTCACCTTTGATAACAAAAACGTCTTCAACGCGATCACCCAAGGTCATCACTTTAGCCGTCTGCAGGTGAATGTTAAAAGACACAAATAATTGTGCCAAATCACTCAACAATCCAGAACGATCTGTGGCGGTGATATCCAGCACCCATGAGGCATTGTCATCCCCGGGCCTTATTGCCACCAATGGTGGGAATGGAAAAGCTTTGGATAATCTGGAAGCTCGCGTATTAATTTGATGTTTTAAATCATCCAGACTTAAAAGATCGAGTTGAGTCGATAATTCATGTTCAATCAAAGCAGCATCTGCACGCAGATCTCGCTCACGGTCAGTTGGCAGTACGATAAAGCTATCTAGAGCGTAGCCTTGGCGCGTCGTATGAATACGGGCATCTTGAATGCTAAGGCCTCGATAACCGAAATAGCCACAAAGCCGCGCAAACAGTTCCTTGACATGCTTGGTGTACACCATCACCTGCAAACCCTCACCGCCTTCAGTAGGGCGGGCTTTAACGACCGTTTCCTCTGTTCCAAAACAATAATAAAGATGGCGTGTATGCCAAGCTATTTCCTGCGCATCATGTCGCATGAAATAGGCAATATCTAACTCAGCCCAAAATGACTCTCTTGCATCATCACGTAATCCTGCGAGACGCGTGAGACTCGCAGCTTCATCCATCCGTTGACGTAAAACAGTATTTGAATCACCTAGAGACCCTCCCAACGCCGCAAGGGTCAAGTTGAATAAGTCCTCAAGCAACTTTCCTTTCCAAGCATTCCAAACCTTGGGACTTGTGCCGCGAACGTCAGCAACAGTCAGTAAATAGAGCGCTGTCAGATTTCTGGGAGTATGAACAAGCGCAGCAAAATCACGAATAACTTGAGGATCTGAGAGATCCTTT
>CAMAYM010000144.1 GCA_945862495.1 Bordetella parapertussis
CCACGCACTGCCTCAAGACCAACCTTGGCTTTAAATTCAGCCGAATGCACTTTGCGTTTCTTTCGTTCGGTCATGTTTGCTTAGTCCCGTTGTTGGAACATAGCTTAAACCAATCGCAAAAGTTGTCCTAAAAAGCCGATCCACTATACTAGTCAACATACTTGGTGGCTCAATTCGCTACCAATATCCCCCTCAACATACATATGAATTTGTCACCTTCACGCTATGGATTCCCTCCTAAATATTGCCTTGGTTGAAGACAATGATGACTTACGAGATCTGCTGACAAGGGATATTACTAAAGCAGGCTATACAGTCCATGCCACTGAATGCGCCGAGGATCTTGATGATCTCGTTTCTCATACAAGTATCGATCTGCTCATTTTGGATCTTACTTTACCGGGTGAGGATGGGCTCAGTATTGCCCGTCGCTACAGGCGTGCTAATCCAGACCTATACATCATCATGTTGACCGCCCGCGTTCACGAGCAAGATCGCATCAACGGTTACGAGTCTGGGGCAGATGTCTATCTAACAAAACCTATTTCCAACAGCGAACTCATCGCAGCCATTGGGAGTGTTGCCAGACGCTTGTCAAAGCACCAAGATCTTCCGGATGTCATTTTAAATGCCCGCGGAATGACCTTGACGGGATTCAAAACCATCGCACTCAATCGACAGGAGGTGGTCATGTTAAAGGCGCTCAGTGAGTCACCTAATGGCAATCTTCCTTATTTCAGATTGCTCGAACTCCACAGCGATCTTGAGATCAACGAACAATCCAAAGCTGCACTCGAAGTCCGTGTTGTTCGCCTCCGAAAAAAGCTTGCTGAAGCCGGAATTGAGGGCAAAACGATTCGTGCAATCAGGGGCGAAGGCTACCATTTGCTCGTACGAATCAAAGTTAACTGACTGCAATGTTTCGTAGGTTCTGGTAAGTTTTTGTAGGTAAAAACGCTCAGTTAGCTTAAAACGCATGGAATGCGGGTGGTACGACGTGCAGAAAATCCCTTGACTGCAGACGTTTCAAAGCTAGTTAAAATCGGGATATGCCCGTTTCCTTTCAGGTCGGCGCACGTTACTATCTGAGAAGCGTATCTGGCGGCCCATCTGGATGAGGCGGTCGTGCAAGCATTACCTTCCTTTTTCCTCGATAAAGCACTAGGAATCCATTCATGAAATTACGTACAGCACTTGTTATTGGCGGAATCTTCGCAGCACAACTCGCAACAGCACAACCTGTACCGAGCTCGACAAGCAGCACCACGTCGATACAAGACCAGTGGAACTTCAGCATTACGCCATATTTATGGGGACTCGGAGTAACGGGATCTCTATCCAATAATGTTGCTTCGAAACCGATCAAAGCGACACTAGGCGATCTGTTATCTGATATGAAGTTTATCGCGATGTTTACCGCAGAGGCACGTACTCCACAGTATGGTCTCTATCTTGATGCGCTGTACGGAGATCTGGGTACATCGGTCGCCAAGGTTGTGGGACGCTCGGATTTAAACGCAAATATTACCTCCCAGCTTTCGATGATCACCCTCGCGCCAAATTTCAGGCTGTATTCATCAAAATCCTCACATGTCGACGGATTGATTGGTGCGCGATATTTAGGGCTCAATACGAAGACGACGATATCAGATCCTGCACTAAACGTGTCCACCAAGTTCAAGGTTACAGAGAACATTACTACCGCCGTAGCGGGCGTAAAGGGCCGATTTAACCTGGGTGATTCAAATTATTTCGTGCCTTTTTATGTTGATGCCGGTGGTGGACAGCACTCCAGCTTTACGAGTCAGGCTTATCTGGGTATTGGTCGAGCCTATGACTGGGGTGATGTGTCTCTTGTCGCCAAGAACGTCTACTACAACTTCAAGGTTGAAAACGCGAATGTTGACCTAAACATGCTTGGGGCTGCGGTGGGAGTGACTTTTAGGTTTTAAACCCCCTTTGTTAAAGTTAATCTTACCCACTGAAAACGTTTAAAATCAAAAGCATAGTTATTTTTGATTTGGGACATCCAAGATGGTGAGGTGTGGATGCAAATGATCGCAGCGCGAAATCAAACATCTCACACCTACAATATCAAGGTCGCTCAAGCCGTTGTCAAAAGTATTCTGATGCAGTTTTATCCAGCACTTAATCAACTCGCCAATAAATTCGGCGATTTAGCCCGCTAACTTTAGATGATGGATACCGGTCTAAACATTGATACCACGTCAAAGATCTGTTCGATTTTTAAAAACTTTTCACAAATTGAACAAGCAATCTTGTATGGGTCACGTGCCATGGGCACATTCAAACCTGGCTCTGATATCGACATCACTTTGTTAGGCCAAGCGCTGACTCAAGACTTAATCTGGAAAATCGCCCAAGCGCTAGACGACATTCTGTTACCTTATGTGATCAACCTGTCGCTGTTTGACACCTTAGACAATACCGAGCTCAAAGAACACATTTTACGAGTAGGCATCGTTTTTTATCAGGCTGACTTTAAATAAACCCTACTCCCTTGGCTGATATCGACGCGATCCCTACCGACCCTCGCACTGTTGAAAATGAATTACGTCACGTGCGTGCACTGATGCAACTTGAGCAAAGGGAAGACCACGCTCAATTCAAACTCAAAAATTCCAGTGCCAGCATCAAGGAGCGTAGAAAGCGCGGCTTGACGTGGTTTCCCATCACCATTACCAAAGAGGACATCGGTTTTGGTGGCAAGGTGGTATTGGAGATAGAGCGCCCTGCTAAACGGCAGGAACTTCACTTGTTTCAAGTGGGTAATAATGCTTCTCTGTTCCTTGATGCGCCAGCGCACTCGGCATCCGAACGGCTTACGCTCAACGGCGTCATTACGAGCATGCGGCGCAATAAGCTGCTACTGACCACAACCAAAGATGAACTGCCCGACTGGGTCTTTGACAGAGGCACGCTAGGTATTGACCTCACTTTTGATGAGGTGAGTTACCGCGAAATGAACAATGCCCTCAGTGAAGTCATGGGCGCACATGCAAACCGATTGGCCTATTTACGCGACGTCCTGCTGGGCGCCCGACAGGCCAGCTTTCGTGCGCACAAAGCCGACGATATTTTTTACCCCAACCAGCTCAACGACTCGCAGCTCACAGCACTCCGCCACGTGATCAGTGCGAAGGACATCGCCATCATCCATGGGCCGCCTGGCACGGGAAAAACGACCACGCTGGTACAAGCCATCCTTGAAACTGTTCGGCGTGAGCGGCGTGTGCTGGTGTGCGCGCCCTCGAATACGGCCGTAGACCTGCTCACCGAAAAGTTAGCGGAACGCGGTGTCAACGTCATCCGGCTGGGTAACCCAAGCCGCGTGTCAGATCTGCTGCTTGAGCACACGCTTGATGCCCGCTTGATGGCGCATCCCAGCTACAGCAAGATGCGTGCAATGCGCCAAACCGCGGAACAGTATCGTGAAACCGCCAACCAGCGCACCCGGCGCTTTGGCTACGAGGAACAGCAGCAGCGTCAACTGCTGAAGGATGACGCGCGCTTGCTGTTTCAAGCATCCGACGAGTTAGAGCGCATGATGACCGAGGACGTGATCGAATCGGTGCAGATCGTTACCTGTACGCTCGTAGGTGCCAGCAACCGCAATATTCGACACCTTAGCTTTGAAACTGTTTTTATTGACGAAGCCGCTCAAGCCTTAGAACCGGGCTGTTGGATTCCAATTGCCAAGGGTCAGCGGATTATTCTGGCTGGTGATCATCACCAGCTGCCGCCTACAGTGAAAAGCGAACAAGCTGCCCGCGAAGGCCTGCGCGAAACCCTTTTCGAAAAGTGTATTAATCGCCAGCCGGATACGGCTCGCATGCTGACTGTGCAGTACCGCATGCACGAGCAAATCATGGGTTTCAGTTCGGAGAGGTTCTACAAAAGCCAATTGGTCGCGCACCACAGTGTCCGTCACGCCGGCCTGGACGCTTTGGATTCGCGTTTTGCACCCGATCTACCCGTGGAGTTTCTCGACACCGCCGGTTGCGACTTTAATGAGGTGACGCTTCCCGAGAGCCGTTCAACGGCCAACCCCGAAGAAGCGAACTTACTGCTCGTGCGTCTCACGCAACTCCTTGCGCCCTACAGCCCAGCCGAACACGCACACAAACCACTCACTATTGGCGTGATTGCACCCTATCGCGCCCAAATTAACTATTTGATGGATGCCATCGAGGAAAACGACGCGCTCAATGATTTGCTCCAGCGACGAATGCTTAGCGTAGGCACCGTCGATTCGTTTCAGGGTCAGGAGCGCGACATCATTGCGATTTCATTAACGCGTAGTAACCCATATGGTGAAATCGGTTTCCTCTCAGACATCCGTCGCATGAACGTTGGCATGACCCGTGCCCGACGCAAGTTGTTACTTGTCGGCGACGCTTCTACGCTCAGTATCCATACTTTTTTCGTGGACTTACTGAACTATATCAAGCAAATAGGTGGCTACCGTCAGGCCAAGGAAATCGCTAATTCATTGAGCGAATAAGTCGTATGACCTGCAGATATCAGAGTAGGGAAAGACTTTTCTCAAAAAATACTTATCCGTCTTTCCTTAACCTTTTTCTTGACTATGTTTCATATAATGGGTGTTCTCATTGTCTGCACTTTAGAAAATCGCCTCCCAACGAAAGCTCACTCAGTTAATGAAAGAGGTGGTCTGACTACGTTGGACAGCCTTTCGAGGAAGATAAGTGAAAGTCATTGATCGGTCATGTCAGGCCGCTTCCTTCAGCCCGTTATCTTTAAAGTAAACCTCATCTGGTGTCTGCTTGGCAAGCGATTGATGCGTTCTCTTTG
>CAMAYM010000145.1 GCA_945862495.1 Bordetella parapertussis
ATGTCCGTGTTGACATCATCTCCGAGCATGAACGCGGAACCAGTGATCAATAAGCTGTCGCTCATGCTGCTGACCTCCAGGTCCCGCCCTCAACTGAACGCGGGTCGGTGATAAAGCCCGTCAACGCAGAAGCTGCCACTGTCGCCGCCGAACCCAGCCAGATATCCGCATTTTTATTGGTCAAACGGCCTTTAAAGTTACGATTGGCCGTTGAGATGACGGTGTCGCCATCGCCGGGAACTAAACGATTGGTGATTCCCACGCAGGTTCCACAACCGGCGGACTCAAACGAAGCCCCTGCCGTCGTCAAAATCTCAATCAGTCCCTCTCTGAGAGCTGCCAGATAAATCTGCCTGGAGGCAGGCGTCACAATCATACGGACACCTGCAGCGAGCTTACGCCCCTTGAGGATGGAGGCTGCTTGACGGATGTCATCTAGCCGACCGTTGGTGCACGTGCCAATCAACGCGAATTGAATTTTTTGTCGCTCAATCTGATCTACACCAATAATGTCGTCTACTTCGTGTTTACGTGCTAACTGAGGCGCGAGATTGGAAACGTCAATACTGAAATGGTCGACATACTTGGCATCGGCATCCGCGAAAACGGGCTGCGGTTTTTTTGCCCCATGTGCGGCAAGCCACGCATACGTCTTTTCATCTGCTTCTAGAATGGCAGCCTTGGCACCTAGCTCGGCAGCATGATTACAAAGGGTCATGCGATCATCAATTTCCATTGCACGCACGGCATCGCCCACGTACTCGATCGCGCGATAATTCAATCCCTCTGCACCAAACTTTCCCAGCATAGCTAGTGTGATGTCCTTAGCCCAGACACCGGGCGCGAGTACACCTTGAAGGTCGATCCTAACCGTTTGAGGCACGCGAAACCAAAGCTTGCTACTCATCATGACCGCTGATACATCTGTGCCCTCTATGCCCGTACCGAACGCATTGAATGCGCCATACGTCACCGAGTGCGTATCTGTACCGACGACCAAATCACCGCAAGTGAGATGGCCACCTTCGGGCAACACCTGATGGCAAATGCCATCACCGATGTCATAGAGACCCGTGCCACGCTTGGCCGCAAACGCACGCATTTCAGAATGAATATCGGCAGCCTCTTGGTTGGGCGGAGGTGAATAATGATCCAGCACCAGGGAGGTCTTTTTGGCAAACTGTAGCGGTTGATCACCAAAGCGATTAATCATTTTGATGGCATTGACTGCGCGCGTGTCGGTGACCATTGCGTAGTCAACTTCGGCGACTACTACTTCACCTGCTTGCACGCGCTCTCTTCCAGCATGTTTAGCCAGAATTTTTTCAACAATAGTTGAGCCCAAGATGCTTCCTGAAAAATTAAAATTTGAGGTTACGGGCTACTTTGCCCCAGGTGTCATACTCTTTGGTTACAAAAGCACGCATTTCCTCAGAGGTCGATGGGTCAGGATCCATGCCTTGCGCGCTCAAGCGTGTCAAGGTTGCTTGGTCTTTGATTGAAGACACAATCGCTGCATTGAGCTTATTCACAATCGCGGACGGTGTGCTGGCTGGTGCAATAAAGCTGTACCAGTTTGTTGCCAGATAACCTGGAAAACCAAGCTCGGCGATGGTGGGCACGTCAGGCAAGTCTGCTGCACGTTTGGCACCCGTCACTGCAAGGGCACGGAGCTTGCCTGCTTTAATCAAAGGAATCGCGGTTGGCGCACTTGCGAAAATCGCTTGAATTTCACCTCCGAGCAATCCGTTCATAGCCGGTCCACCGCCCTTGTAATTAATGTGCTGAGCGGTCGTATTAGCGCGCTGCTTAAGTAACTCACCAGATAGGTGACCTGCGCTACCAAAGCCTGATGAACCATAAAACAAGGGTTTATCTGTGCTTTTCGCTGCAACGAGATAGTCTGCAAATGTCTTGATGCCAGAGTCTGCTCTGACAACCAGTACGTTACCAAACGATACGCCGTTACCCAGCATCGCAAAGTCTTTCAATGTGTTGTAAGGCGTGCCATTAGGCATATGGGGATTTACAGCCAAAGATCCAATATTCGCTAAGCCGATGGTGTAACCATCGCCTGGGGCTTTTGCGACCAAGTCAGCTGCGATATTTCCGCCAGCACCTGGTTTGTTATCCACAACCACCGTTTGACCAAGAATTTCCGATAGCTTGATGGCGATTGTTCTTGCCGCGGCATCCGTGCCTCCTCCAGGCGCGAAACCCACCAATAATTTAATCGGCTTATTTGGAAAGTTAGCCACAGCGTTCGTTTGGGCCAAGGCCAATGAGGACGCGGTAACCGCGATCCCCATCAATGCGGAGCTAGCAATTAGTTTTTTTACTTTGGTCGCAAACATGAGGGATCCTTAAAAATCGATGCCTGAAGAATACTACGCGTATATATCTACAATTTATACAAGTTCAAAGGTGTCGTATAGAGATTCACATGCTGCAATGCAGCAGGGATGCAGAAAAGAACATGTAGATATCCTCGGCAAACTATTCTATAAGTACTGAAGAATTCCATAGGTTTCTTTTCATCACCTTTCGTCTCTAAACACTTCATTACTCATATGAGAAGCAAACTCTTCGTACCCGGATCGCGACCAGAACTATTTGATAAGGCGCTTAGTAGTCCGGCAGATGGTCTTTCCTTTGATCTCGAAGATGCGGTGGCGGAATCAAAAAAAGACGAAGCACGCGCCACTCTGGGTGCATGGATGGATGCAGAGAGTGTTCGCATAAGCAAAAAAACGATCATTGTGCGCATCAATAGCATGGACACACGTCACTTTGAGCAAGATGTTGCGCAATGCGTACGAGCCGGCCTGGATATGATCAATCTCCCCAAGCCCGAAAGCCCAGATGCTGTTCGCCAGGCTGTGACTGCGATTGAACGGGCCGAGCGTCAAAATGGAGTCAACCTCAACGGTAGCAAACCAATTCGTATTTTGCTTAATATCGAAACGGCGCACGCCTTAAGAACGGCCTTTGATTTAGCGAGTGCACACACTCGTGTGGCAGGTCTACAACTTGGTTTAGCAGACTTGTTTGAACCCATAAGCGTGTCTCGTAAAGAGATTTTTGCTGTCCAGTACGCAATGATGCAAGTGAAATTAGCCGCGGCTGAGGCAGGTGTTGACGCCTACGACGCAGCTTTTGCAGATATTAAAAATACCCAAGGATTTCAGGAAGAAGCAGGCTTTGCCGCCAGACTAGGCTTTACTGGAAAAAGTTGTATTCATCCGAGCCAAGTCGCCATGGCGAATGAAGCATTTCGTCCAAGCGATGCGGCAATTGCGCATGCCATCCGAATATTGGAAGCGGCAAAAGAGGCGGATGCCAAAGGGATAGGCGCCTATGTTGTCGATGGAAAGATGATTGACCCACCCTTCTATAAAAGCGCTGTGAAATTAGTTGAACACGCGAAACAACTCGGCTTAATCTAAATTTACACACGGAAATATCATGAAAAAAATTATTCAATTACTTTGTCTGGCAAGCCTGTTTCCAGCGACACTCATGGCTCAAACGAGTTTTCCAAATAAGCCAATCACGCTTTTAGTTGGAAGTGCTCCGGGAGGATCAAACGATATCTTTGCACGAACGATTGGTAAAAGTATGCAAGATGCTCTGGGAGTGTCTGTCGTCGTTGAAAATAAACCTGCATCTGGAGGGATACTGGCAAACGTACTCGTGGCTAAAGCACCTCCTGACGGCTATACCCTTGTGGTGTTGTCTTCAACGTTTACAACGGGCGCAGCAGTCAGAAAAAATCTTCAATACGATGCAGTTAAAAGTTTTGCCCCCGTCTCCATGCTGGCCAAAGGTCCATTATTGATTACAGTGGGAAACAATACCCCCTTTAAAACACTGCCTGAACTCGTGAAATTTGCACAGGCGAATCCTGGCAAACTGAACTTTGGCACCTCGGGTGTGGGTAGCATCAATCAATTTGCGAGCGAAATTTTTTCAGATGTCGCAAAAATAAAAATGACACATGTGCCTTACAAAGGCATGGGACCTGCTGTGAACGATTTGATGAGTGGTCAAATTGATATGATTATCGCAAGCGCGCCTTCGCTGCTGAATCACGTCAACAATGACAAGATTCGCGGCCTCGCCGTGACAACGGCCCAACGCTCTGAAGTCGCACCCAAAATACCCGCGTTAGGCGAGTACGGCTACAGCGCTGGTGCGGTTGATTTGTGGTGGGGTGTACTTGCACCAGCCGGAACACCCAAAGACGTTGTTCAAAAGCTCAACACAACGATTAATAAAATCATCGCTTCTGAGGAAATGAAAGCGTTTTTCCTCAAGCAAGGCGCGAGTCCTGTTGCAATGACTCCAGCAGAATTCAGCACGTACATCTCAAACGAGCTTGTCCGCTGGAAACGGGTTGCTGCAGCAGCAAACATTCAAGCGGAATAATGAAGCAATGACTGCGCAATCAGAGACACACTCCAACCAGACTCAATTTTCTTCGGAGTTGCCAAAGCGGACGGGAGCAGCTGGTCCGCTCTCTGGCATTCGAGTAATCGATATGTCGGCCTATATTGCGGGGCCTTACGGATGCTCTCTTCTCGCGGATCAGGGGGCAGAAATCATTAAGATTGAGCCCCCAACAGGTGACAATCTTCGAAAATAT
>CAMAYM010000146.1 GCA_945862495.1 Bordetella parapertussis
CAGCACGGCATCAGGTTTCATGGCCGCAATGCGCTGGGCCCCAAAAAGCCCACGTGTGCTGTCCGTCAAAGGAATATGCAAGCTGATCACGTCGGCACGACTGAGCAAAGCTTCGAAGGAGGAGGGCAAAGCGATACCCCCAGCAAAAGCCGGGTGGTCTGCATCCATCAAGGGGTCAAAAGCAATGACTTGCATGCCCAGCGCATGCGCCAATCGTCCCGTGAGTTGGCCAATGGTGCCGTAGCCCACCAAGCCCAGTGTTTTGCCCGCTGCCTCGCGGCCTTGCGACAAAGCGGCCCGCGGCCATTTCCCAAGGGCTACATCGGCGCTGCGGCCATAAGCGCCGCGCAACAGGAGCATGGCCGTGGTCACGACATATTCGGCAACGCTCAAAGCGTTGGCCCCGGTGGCCGGTATCACTTGGATGCCGCGAACAGCGCAGGCTTCAACGTCGATGTTGTCCAGCCCCACGCCCAGACGGGCCACCACTTTGCAAGAGACCAGGGCGTCGAGCAAGGCGCCGCGAACTTGGGTGCGGTTACGCACCACCAAGGCATCGGCCTTGGCTGCCGCATCGATCAGGCGTGGCAAATCGTCCACCCAATCGGGCTGGTACACCACCTCGTGCACAGCACGCAGACGGTCAACCGCCGACCCGTCCATGAATTCGCAAATCAATACACGCACAGCATGACCTCAAAGACGTTATGGGCCATGTGTGCCCGCGACGCTGGGCTCATTCACCCTGATTGACTCGTGCCCGTTGACGTGATCAGCGGGCCCGAGGGTTTGGGCCGATCAGGCCGATTCGAACAAGCGCGTCATCACGAATTCGCGATGGCCCAAGGCTTCTGCAGATGTGAATCGTCCGTTGATGGTTTGCATCATCATGTCGAGCAACAAATCACCCGCAGCATCCATGGTTTGCTCTTGCTGTAGCAGGCCAGAGCAATCCACATCAATGTGCTCGCTCATCAGGCGCACGGTGCGGGGGTTGGCGCAGATCTTGATCACGGGCACGATGGCATTGCCGATGACGTTGCCTTGGCCTGTGGGGAAGAAATGCACTGCAAAACCTGAGGCCGCGCACAGAGTCACCATTTCTGCAGCGGCAGAAGAGGAGTCCATGAACCACAAGCCAGAGCCTGTGGGCGTTTCAGCCTTGCCCAACACGCCATCCACCATGCATTCTTTGCCGATTTTTTGGATGTTGCCCAAGGCTTTTTCTTCGATCGTGGTCAAGCCACCAGCGATGTTGCCTTTGGTAGGCTGTGAGTCAGACAAATCGGTTGTGGCGTGACGCTTGATCATGTCCTGGTAGTCATTGAACATTTTCATGAAGTCAGTGCGCACCTGTTCGGTTCGGCAGCGAGCAGCCACCAAATGTTCACCACCCGTCAATTCGGAGGTTTCGCCAAACACCAGTGTGGTACCCAAGCCATAGAGTTTGTCAAAGGCATTGCCTACGGTCGGGTTGGCGCCGCATCCAGATGTGGTGTCAGATTCACCGCATTTGGTCGAAATCCAGAGGTCTGAAATCGGGCACTCTACGCGGTGCAAGCTGGTGGCGTGTTGCACCATCTTTTTTGCCGCCTTCGAAGCGCGCATGATGGTGTCATGGTCGCCGTGGCCTTCGATACCAAAACCCACAACAGGCTTGCCTGTGGACGCAATGCCGTCGACTACGGTTTTGGTCCAGCTGTCTTCGATGCCAATCACCACCACTGCTGCCACGTTGGGGTTGGAGCCGGCACCGATCAAAGTGCGAAAGTGAAGTTCCAAGTCGGCGCCAAACTGCAAACGGCCGTATGGGTGCGGAATGGCCATGGTGCCCTTGACGGCGTGGGCCACAGCTTCTGCTGCTGAGTTGGACAGGTCGTCAAGCGGCAAGATGATGACATGGTTGCGAACGCCGACACGGCCGTTCTCACGGCGGTAGCCCCAGAAAGTGGTGTTTTTGTCAATGATGGTCATGAGATAAACCTTGAAAAAGATAAGTGGGCAATCAGTGCTGAATTACCAGCGCTTGGTTTTGATGTTGTGGACATGGGCGTGGTCGCCAATGGCGATGGCTGAAACCACTTTGCCAATGTCTGTGCCGTATTTCATGACCGTGTCACCGATGGCCATTGCCTTCACGGCCACTTTGTGTCCGATGGGGATAGCCGCATTGGCCTTGATCGTGATGGTGCGGTTGTCGTCCAGGATGAGGGCATTCAAGCTTTGACCGGCTTCGATGCCTTCAACGACGACAACAGCGACGCTGTCTTTTTCTTCATGCAGTACGCAATGGATCACAAAATTCTCCTTAAGTGGTTGGGGCGGGTTGCAGTTCAGAGCGCCTAAATTACTGAGAGCAATCTGTGCACCTGTTCTTGTATATTAATATAAGTCATCTATATGAATTTATGGATGAGTGTTTACCCGATGATGGTCTTCAAGGCGTTATTTGAGTGTGATCGAAATAAACGGACGACCAGTCTTTTGCCAGCGCGCCTGAAAACGACTTGCTGAATAACGTCATATGGGTGTTCGAATTTTCGGATGCAAAAACCGAGAATTACCAATCTTGTTCAGCATCAGGTCATCCATCAACAAAAGTTAGATGGTTTGATTCACATGGAGATGCTTCGCCAAAGCAAACTGGCTCCACCGAAGATCAACAGCAACCAAACCGCCTGCGAGGTGCTTTTGGGTGGCAAACGTGCGTGCAGACGACTGCCAAGCCAGTAACCCAAAAAACACAGCGGAGCCAAAAATAAAGCGAGTGGCAACAACGATGGTTGTTTGTAAAAACCGCTCGCGCTGAACAAGCCCAGACGCACAAGAGCGGTACTGAAAATAAGAATACCCAAAGAAGCACGCAGCATGCTGACGTCCGAGATTCGGCCAGCCAAATACATCACATAAAGCGGCCCACCCGTGCCAAACATGGAAGTCAATGAGCCCCCGAGGACCCCTGCCGGCATGGCCCAGCGCCTTGAAATGGAGAGGGGGTTTTTTTTGTTGAATAAATTACGCAAGGCATAAATTAAAACAAAAATGCCCAGCACCATCAGCAACCAACGCTCATTGACGTTGATCAGCAAAAAGATGCCAAGCGACATGCCTATCAGCACAAATGGAGCCAGCCACAACAGCTCGGTTCTGCTGACTTGTTTGCGATCTTTGAGTCCAAACATCAGCCCGGCGCAAAGATCGAACACCAGCATCATGGGAACAGCAAACCGCAGAGGGTAAAAATGCGCCAATAACGGTATACCCACAATGGCTGCCCCAAAACCGGTGAGCCCATACACCGAGTAAGCGAGCAGCACAATGAATGCTGTCGCCAGCAGGGTGGGCCAAGAATATTCAAACATGTATGTCGATCAAAGGTTGGACACTGAGCGCGCAAACTGTGCGCAGTTTCATTCAATGCGATGTTGCCTGGGGTTCATCGAGAATAGTTTGTCCAGGTATCACTCTGGAAAACACCACAGGTTCGCGCCGCATGTCCAGCTTTAAGCCAGTTTGTGTCACCACAATGAAGGTGGAATCCGGCAAATCGCCGGTCTCGGGGTGATCTTCGCGGAAGTGGGCACCGCGCGAGTCCTCGCGTGCGAGGGCCGAGGTGGCAATCACACGACTGACAGAAATCAGGTTTTTGAGGTTGATCCAATCGTGCCAGCTCAAGTTGAAGGCGCGGTCACCATCGTCAACACCTGTTTGTCCTAGATGCTCGTCCAATTCAGCCAGTTTTGCCAGCGCCTGCTGCAGACCGTCGCTCGTGCGCAAAATACCCACATCGTTCCACATGCACTCAAACAGCGACTCACGAATTCTCTCTAGTCCACTCAATGCGCCACCAGATCCAGTTGGTGCGGACGGCTCCTGGACTCCCAGCCGAAGGGGCAGCTCATGCCATGCGACGCTGCGCGCGATCGCGTCTTCATCAGGTGCATGCCATGTGCCTTGGGCTTTTACCCAAGCGGCCATGCTGTCGCCAGCAATTCCACCGAACACCGTCGAATTGGCGACACCATTGCCCCCCAGTCGGTTGGCACCGTGCACCCCACCGGTGTCTTCGCCCGCGGCAAACAGTCCCACCAAGCCGGTTGTGCAGTCTGCATTGAACACCACGCCGCCCATCATGTAATGTGCGGTCGGTACCACCTCGACCAAACCTCCAGCCAAATCAAAGCCGCAATCGCCGCAGCGCTCGACCATGCCTTTGAACTGTTGACGAACCTTGTCAGGCCCGAGGTGCGACATCTGTATGTACACGCCGCCGTTGGGCGAGATGCGACCGTGTCGCATTTCAGAGAAGATCGAGCGGGAGACAATGTCCCGCGTGGCCCTTTCCTCACGCGGATCGTAGCGGTCCATGAAGCGCTGTTTGTCGCCGTTGAGGAGGTGGCCACCAGCGCCACGCAAGCCTTCTTCGAGCACGGTACCGGTCATGCGCGTACCACTGCCAGCCAGCAACCCGGTGGGGTGGAACTGCACCATTTCCATGTCGCGCACTGGAAGGCCCGCGCGCAGCGCCATGGCCAGACCGTCGCAGCTTTTGTCACCCGATGGCGTGTGGTACTTGTACATGGTCGGGCCGCCACCTGTGGCCAGCAAAACGGCCTGGGTTTGCACAAATA
>CAMAYM010000147.1 GCA_945862495.1 Bordetella parapertussis
AAACTGTTCAGAGACTCGGTGTAAGCATTGGTGACTGGATGCGTGAAATATGCCAGGATGTCCGGCATCCAGTTTTGGAAGGCACGGGTTAGGTCGTGGAAGTGATCGTTTAACTCTGGCGGAATTGACTTCTGCCATTGCTCATAAGCCCGAACGGCATCAGATGGTGACTTGGTATCGTAAACGCCATAGAACGCTTCCTTTATTCTGTATGCCTCGCCCAGCAGTGGGTAGTTCTGCACCCAGCCGTCCAAGTTAAATCGCTCTTTTTCGTTCAGGTCGCGCTCACGCTTCAAAAGCACAAATCGGTCGTGCATCAGGCCGCGCTTCTGTTTCAGCGTCAAGTCAGCCCGCATGGACTTACGCACCTTCTCCAGTGCCTCGTTGGCCATCTTGACGATGTGGAACTTGTCGATGACCACCGTGGCCTGGGGCAGCACAGCGTTTACCGCTGTCTTGTAGGGCCGCCACATATCCATGGCCACGTATTGCACTTTCTCCTTGCCCTTGAGCCCGGTGAGGTACTTGGCAATCGTGTCCTGGTTGCGGTTGGCCAGCAGCTCCACCACGGTATTGTTTTCGATGTTTGTGATAACGCCACGGGGTTTGATGAGGTGGATTTCATCAATGCCCATCCACTTGGGCGTTTCAAACCGCACTGTGGCTTCCAGATCGTTGACGTAATCCCGGAAGATGTTACGAATGGTTTTTTCGTCTAATCCTGCTTCCTCTGCAAGGCTGGCAAAGGTGCGCTTCAAACTGCACTTACCGATCCACTGTACAAGGCGCTCAGTCATCTCGCGTTTGGAGTTGACCGCTGGCAGGATTTCCATGGCGGTCTTGCCGCAGTCCTGGCAACGCCAGCGACGGTTATCAATGTAGATTGCCACCCGTTTGCCGTGTGATGGCAGGTCACGAATCACCTGCTCATTGCGGCCATGGCCTGCCATGCGCGTGGAACCGCAAACCGAGCATGTTTTTGGTGGATTGGAGACTTCAGCGGTGATGTGATAGTCGTGGTCGGTTTCCTCTACCCGAACGACTTTGTAGTCGGGCAGGTTCAAGATGTTCGCAGGCATGTCAACTCACTGGCTTTGGCGTAGCCAGGTCCGCATATTCGTCCAGTCGTACCTGTGCTTCTTCAAGGTCGAACGCATTCGGGTCAAACGACCGGCCCACCCATTCGACAAGCTCACGCCTTCGCGCATTGCGCGGCCCGGCCAGAACGGCCAGCATTTCCTCGTACCCCCACGAGCCACCGCAATCCTCGGGAGGACATGCGCGGTTTCCTTCAATCACACGAGGGTAAGTCCCGGTAGGCCGTGTCATCGCCTTCTCAACCGACACAAGATGCTGCCAGTCGTCGCCAAAGTCGTATACGTAGGTCAAAGTATCGCCGACCCCACAGACATCGCAGAGACGCGATTCGTTACTGAACTCCCCGCCATATCGATGCTCGAAAGAGTAAAGGTGTGCCAAGTCCCAGCCCATCGCTCCTTGGATGATGTGGTGAAGCTGCAAGAGCGTCACATCGGCGTAGGTATCGAAGCGCCGCCACACGGCGGGAGAGACTTCAAGGAGTTGAACCTTGACACGCCAGATCGGCGCGGTCTTGCCATCTCTCTCATTCATATCTCAGGCTGCTGCCTCGGAATTGAGCGTGACCTGCGCAGAGTAGGCAGCGTCATGCGCGACAGACCAAGCCTGGATATACCGTGCGAGGACTTTGGCGGCGTGCTCGTGCGAGCCGATGATTCGCTCGAATCGAGACATCACTTCGCCGAGCCACCGATGCTTGTTAAACGGCACGATTTGGCACATTCGAGCAACCTCAAGGTTGCGCGACTCCAACTCGGTGAGTTGGCCTGCGAGTTCAAGCGCCGTAGCGACTATGCACACCGCGCTTTCACCCTTGACTTGGATTCCGAAACCTGTGAGCCCTTCACGTACTGCGGGTGATATATCCCATGCGCCGCTACGGAATTGACGGCACTCGGCAGCGATGCGTTCAAGCAGATGCGCGCCATCAATATGACCGACACTACGTTCGACTAGGTCGGCAATCTGACTCAGTAACTCGATTGCGCCAGGCTCTGCACTGCGCAATTGACGACGCGCATGCCCAATCTCATCGGTCAGATCAGCAACGTGTCGCCGCATCTCTTCGCAATAAGCATCATGTCCGCGAGCCTGCTCCCTTATGAGATGCAGTAGCCGCCAGATAAGTACGCTGCCGACAGCAGCGGTTGCAAGCCACAGGGCGATGATGGTGTGCATAGCTCCCGTCTCGATCAGGCTGCAAGGCTGGCGAAGTTCTGTTTGACCTGCTGCACTGATGGCATAACAACGGACAGCAGCTTCTGCCCGAAGCCCAGGAGTGCGCCGATCTTCACGCATTCAATGGCGGCTGACACGAACATGGCATGACTCTGCGCGAGCACTTGATCCACCGGAGTTTCCACCATCCAGGCATGAACCTGCTTGAGGAAGAAGTCATGTTCAGGACCAGCGAGCAGCCCTCCAATAACGGCCCATGAGCCTATGAACAAGAGCTTGGCCGTCCACCCAGCGGACGCCATCAGCGCACCACGCAGGAATTGGAAGCGCCGGGCTGTTGCGCCTTCGCCCATGAAGTGGGAGCGCAAGGCCTCAACTGCGGCACGCTGAGTTTGATTCGAGAGTTGGGCGCGTTGTTGCTTGGTCAGTTTCATTGCAATCTCCATTAGTCTTGATTGATGATCCTGACTTTGGCAACTTCTGCGTCCGACAAAGCCAGTGCCGAGTAGTCAGCACTCATGCCGCTGCGCGTTGGAGCGAAGATCATGGTGTGACCGTTCTCCTTTTGGGTCAACTTGATAGGAATGCTGCTAGTGCAGTTTCCGAAAATCGTCTCAGCCAGAGCAGGAGTCTTGCCCACCAGTTCCGACATAATTTGGTTTGTCAGGACTGACTTGCCAGAGCGCGGCTCATGGTTGGCCGGATCGAAGATTGCAGAGGGACCGAAGATCGACGGTTTGTTTTCGTTGTTCATGAAAATCATCCTTATCAAGTTTGAGTTTTAGTCGATACAGGTGTTGTGGCACTTTCTGCCGAACCGGATAAAGCACCAACTTTACGAGACCCGCCCAACGTAAATTCAAATGAGACCAAAACCACTGTGATGATCAATACCAGTTGCTGGGCAGTGGCGCTTTGCACCAAACGAACCAAATCACCGAATGTCACAGTATTGGCGTCAGCTTGGTACAAAAACAGCAAGCCAGTGAAACCAACGGCGTAGAAGAATTTGCGAAACAGCATGTTCATTGAGATTCCATTTCAAATTAGGAGGATGATCGCGTTCGGCTTACGACTTCACCACGGGGGTGAAATCAGACCATTGTTCAATTCGGAAGGCGCGGATGTCGCGCACGGAGTTGGGAAACCATGGCCTGGCACGCAAAGACTGAATGGCAAGAAACAGATTTGCCATGTCTTCGTTGTCGTTGACATACAAACTGCCTTGCACACGACGAAAGCCATGTTCGGCAAGAACGGCACCAATCTCGGTGTACGCCTGTGTTACCCCTCTTGGGTGATGCTTCTCGGTGTCCGCAACAACCAAGTCAAAAGCAACTGCGTACATCAGTGAGCCTCCGGATCGTCAGACAAGTGCGTCAGTCGGTACTCGGCCTTCTCGCCCGTTTCCACCATCGTCACCTCAATCATCCAGTCGCCATCGTCCAATGGGTGAAGCGCTTGGCCGACCTCGTACTTCGGCCCGAAAGGTCCAAAGCTCTTGATCTTGCCGACCGGAATGAGTGGCGGTGATACAGCTACTTGCATGACAGGTTCTCCACAAATAAATCCGGTTTAATGATAGTCGAACGCAACGACAAAAGCAACATAAAAATCCGGTTTTACGCTATGGGACAAGTACCAAGCTCAAACAGCCGAAACACACTCAAATCCGGATACCCCAAATATATTGCTTACTTCAAATCAATAGCGTGAGCCTGTTTCCAAATGACGAGCGGCAAACTCCTCAGGGATGTACCTCAACCTTAGTGTTCTGTTTTGATCCTGCTTTCAAAGTCCGCTATATCCAAAAATCCAATCCGAGTAGCGGTTCTTGCCATTAAATGGGCTATTTCGGTCACCAAAGTTGGCCACTTTGCGTGGAGCCTTCTCTGACATGCTGGCAACCCCTTGAATCCCGCCCGCAGGGCTCACCACCAAACGCCACTCACGAGAGCCGGTCATCGGATCCACATAGATCTGTCGCAAGTGCCGTTTCACAAACAGAAAGCGGCCGTCCAACAGCAAATCTTCAAGCTTCCTGGGATAGGTCTTTACCAGGCCGGGTGAGCTTTGGTAATAGCTCTCGATGGCTTGGGAAAATTCTTCACCAATAGCCAGCAGTTCCTGCTCTTTCTGACGCTCTCGCTCAGTGGCCCATAGCTGGCCAGCGCTAGCCAACACCACTCCCAAGAATGCCACTGCAAAAAGCATGGTCAGGTACGCGCTGCCGCGACAAGTTTTAAGGCAGAAGGTGGACGAACAGGCCCGCTCCCTGAACTTGAAGCTGCTTGGCGGACTGGCACCGGTAGACGA
>CAMAYM010000148.1 GCA_945862495.1 Bordetella parapertussis
GAATATATGTTCATCATGATGAACGCCGCACGGTTTGCCGTAGGGGTCCAGGGGATCGGTGTGAGCGAAGCCGCGACACAACGTGCAACAGCGTATGCGCGAGATCGGATTCAGAGTCGTGCCATTGAGGGGTCTGCAGGACCGGTCGCCATTATTAAACATCCCGATGTTCAGCGTATGTTGATGACGATGCGTGCGCTGACAGAGGGTGCGCGGGCGATTGCTTGTGTGGCAGCGGCAGCGGATGATTTGAGCCTTGAACATCCTGACGCAGAGGTACGTCGGACTCATCAGGCACTCTATGATTACTTAGTGCCTGTTGTAAAAGGATTTTCCACGGAGTGTTCTCTGGAGGTGACGTCGCTCGGTGTGCAGGTGCATGGAGGCATGGGTTTTATTGAAGAGACGGGTGCAGCACAGTTTTATCGTGATGCCCGCATTCTGACGATTTACGAAGGCACGACGGCGATACAAGCGAACGACTTGATCGGGCGCAAAACCATTCGCGATGGGGGCGCAACGGCGCATCGCTTAGTCTCGTCCATGCAACAGACCGTGATCGCGTTGCGTGATGTTGCGATGCGCTCGCCTGCTGAGGCGCGTGCAGGTTTGTTGTTGATTGCAGACAATCTTGCATTGGCGATCGCGCAATTCGAGTCCGTTGTTTCTTATATGCTTGCGCAAACGCAAGAAAACATCCGGGCGGCCTATGCGGGCAGTGTGCCTTATTTGATGTTGACCGGTTATGTGCTGGGCGGCTGGCAGATGGCACGTGCTGCACTTGCCTGCGTGGGCGATCAAACAGCGCATATCAACGCTGGAATTTCACCAGAGTTTATGTCCAACAAATTAGCCACGGCTATTTTTTATGCGGGCGTGGTGCTGCCTCGTGTCGAGGCACTCGGCCGCACCATTCATCAAGGTGTCGCGCTGACTCAAGCAGTCGAGCGCTCCACCTTGATGTGATCAAGGCAAAATGGCATCAAGGCTTGTATTGACCTCGATCAGCAAAGGCTCGCGTGTCTCTAGCGCGTTTTTGATCACCGCCTCAATTTCAGACTTTTCTTGAATGCGCGCGGCTTTCATCCCAAAGCTTGTGGCAAACGTATAAAAGTCGGGATTGAATAATGCAGTGCCGCTGACACGTCCAGGATAGCCGCGCTCTTGATGCAGACGAATGGATCCATAGCTGCTGTTGTTGGACACAATAAAGATGATGGGAAGCTTGCGCTCTACCGCCAAGATCATCTCGTTTCCCGTCATGAGAAAACCACCATCGCCCACCATACAAATGGTCGTACGCTCAGGCTCTCGCATTGCGCAGGCCAGTGCGGCAGGTGTGCCGTAGCCCATCGCTCCAGCGAGCGGAGCCATTAGGCGCTGACCCGACTTAAAGTTGAAGTGACGATAAACCGGAGCTGCGAAGGTGCCTGCATCCAAACAGATTGTGGTGTCTAGTGGGGCATTTTCAGCGACCGCACGCACGACCTCTGTAAAGTTGACGCCTTGTTTGGCCTGACGGTTGGGCCAGGCGGCGTAGGGTTGTGAATGTTGACGCAAGGTCTTGAGCCAGTCTTGACGTGCGGTGTTGGGCTGGGTCGCATTGGCTTGCGTCAACGCGCGCACGAGTGCAATAGGGTCGCATACCAGTGGATAATCCGCCACCGTGTCCCAGTTTACGATACGTGAATCTGGATAACAGTGGAGAAGTGTCTGTGGGGCTTGAGCGTAGCGAGGGAACTGGAAATTTTGGGTCGTGATGTCGCCCAGGCGTGTGCCGAGCGCCAAGACAAAGTCACTTTCTTGCAAGGTCGCCATTTGGGCGGCTTGATTCGATAGTCCTAGATCACCGACAAAGAGTGGGTCGTCGTTAGCGAAAATGTCGTGGCGACGAAAGGACACCATGGTGGGAAGTTGCCAGTGGTGGACAAACGCACGCAGCGCTTCGCGTCCACCGGGGCAGTCAAACATTCCGCCCGCTATCACGACAGGTCTTTTTGCATCCGCCAGACGCTTGCCAATTTGGTCCATTATGGCTTGGTCAGGTAAGCCAAATATTTGAGCGTGATTTTTAAAGCTTGGTTTCGCAACGGTTTGTTGTTGAATATCTTCTGGAATCACGATTACAACAGGGCCTGGCACACCAGAGGTCGCCATACGAATCGCCTTGAATGCTGTTTCACCGAGCTGCTCAGGCGTCTGACACTCAAAGACCCATTTGGCAATGGAGCCATACATCTTTTGATAGTCGATTTCCTGAAAAGCTTCGCGTCGTAGATCGCGTGCTGCAATTTGTCCGACAATCAAGATCATGGGAACGGCGTCTTGTTGGGCGGTATGCACGGCGATGGCTGCATGCGTGGCACCCGGCCCACGACTGACAAGCGCGACGCCTGGGCGACGCGTTAGGCGGCCGTCTGCAACAGCCATATAGCCAGCGCCACCTTCATGACGGCAGGTCACGACGTCGATCTGAGGAAAGTCGACAACAGCATCCAGGAGGCCAAGATAGCTTTCACCGGGGACGAGGAAGATACGGTCCATGCCATGGTCGGCAAAAACTTGAAAGAGTGCGTGACTAGAGGTAAATGGATTCATGAGTTGTGCGTCAGAAGAGGTCCAGGTTTCAGCGGTGCAGGTTTCAGAATTGCAGTTTTAATTGTGAAATGCTTCAGTAATCTTGGATCAAGAAATTAGCATAAAGCGAGGTGTTGTAAAAAAGACTACAAAATAAAAGACTGTTCTTGCAAACAGTACTGATTTAATATACAGTACTGTTTATGCAATCAGTTTAAGTTAGTTGCGAAATCTAATTTTCCCTAAAGGAGCTCAAAATGACACGCGAAGTCCGCCACGATTACCCCCTGACATTTGCCGCCTATGCTGGCGATAGCCATTTAGCGACCCCCAAAAACATGTTGTCTGACGTATGTTTGCTAGCCTTTTGGGCTGCGATGGTTCCTGTCTCCATGTGGATTGGCAGCGCTGCAGGGTTCTAAACCAAAAAATACCTAAAATGTTGTAGAATAGAGAGCTTTTTATCGCATCCTCTGCCCGGTAGCGGATTTCCGAATAGGTCGGACTTCCAGCCAAATAATATTGACCGAGAGCATGATGACTTGGAGTTTTCATGGATTTGATCGCAATTATTGAGCAAGAAGAAATTGCTCGTTTGACAGGCGGAAAGCCCGTTACAGATTTCGCACCAGGCGACACTGTCGTCGTGAGCGTCAACGTTGTTGAAGGTACACGCAAGCGTACCCAGGCTTTTGAGGGCGTTGTGATTGCACGTCGCAATCGTGGCCTTAACTCAGCCTTCATCGTTCGCAAAATCTCTTCCGGCGAAGCGGTCGAGCGTACTTTCCAGTTGTACTCACCACAGATCGCTGGCATCGAAGTCAAGCGTCGCGGTGATGTGCGTCGCGCCAAACTTTATTACCTGCGTGATCGCTCAGGCAAGTCCGCACGTATTAAGGAAAAGCTCGTTCGCAAGACTGTCGCAGCTTAAATGTTTGTCGACTGAATACGAAAGTAAAAAAAGCACCTGATGGTGCTTTTTTTTCGTCAAGCTTCGTCACTTGTATAGTCACTTGTATCATCACTTCAACTCGTGTCACGCCATCAGCAAACTAATCGGTCCTCTCCATCATGTCCTCTGATTCTTCCGAAAGCCTGCGTCCTCGTCGACCTCCTGTCAGACCTTCTTTTGATCCGATGACGCAACCATGGAGCCTCTCCGCATTGCCATTTACAGCGGTGCCTCCCCATCGATTAACGCCATCTTCTTTGCGCAGTGTGCTGAGCGGGGCCATAGAACGCCCGCTTGATATTCCCAACGAGTCACTCATTAGAATGCCCGGTCGTGATGGTACGCCGGTAGAGGCCGCAGTATTAGTGCCCATCGTGATGCGACCTGAGGGGTTAACGGTTTTATTGACGCAACGTACCGCACACTTAAATGATCATGCTGGACAAGTGAGTTTTCCGGGTGGACGTGTTGAGTCAAACGATGCAGATGCCCAGGCGACCGCTTTGCGCGAGACTGAAGAGGAAACAGGGCTGTCTAGAGAATTTGTCGAGTGTCTAGGGGGACTGCCTCGCTACGTCACCGGCACAGGCTTTGCCGTCAGTCCAATCACCGCTCTCGTACGCCCCGGCTTTGAGCTTAATCCTGACACATTTGAGGTGGCAGAGATTTTTGAAGTGCCGCTCTCCTTTTTAACTGATCCTGCAAACTACCGTTTTCATCGGGCGGAGCTTGCGGACGGGCGCGTTCGACAGTATTACTCCATCCCTTGGAATCAGTTTTTTATTTGGGGTGCGACGGCAGCGATGCTGCTGGGTATGTGTCAGATTTTGTCAGAAGCGGGCGAATAAACTAATAACTTTCGTGGTCATCTTTGGCCTGAATGAGGCGCAAATATAAGGCGTGACGAGCGGGATTAATTTCCTTGCGAGCAAGTGCGGCCAAGACTCCGCAATTTGGCTCATGCTGATGCGTACAGTTGTAAAACCGACAGTGCTCTCTGTGAACGCTGAACTCGGGAAAGCCACGTT
>CAMAYM010000149.1 GCA_945862495.1 Bordetella parapertussis
TCAGGCTGTGCTTGAAAATGATTTAAAGGGTGTGCTGGCTACGGGTCATAAGGGACTGTTTGAGTTGATCGCAGCCACCCATGCAGGTGTCGATCATGAGACGTTTAGAAATACAGTAGAGACGTGGCTCAAAACGGCTCGACATCCACGAACAGGACGGCCTTACACGGAGATGGTGTATCAACCCATGTTGGAGCTATTGGCGCATCTTGATACGCGAGGCTACAAGACTTATATCGTATCGGGAGGCGGGATTGAATTCATGAGACCTTGGACCGAGATGGTGTATGGAATTCCGCCTGAACGTGTGATCGGGAGTTCGATTAAAACTAAGTTTGAAATCGTCGATGGACAGCCGCAACTCATTGGTTTGCCAGAGCTTCAGTTTATCGATGATGGGAAAAATAAGCCGATCGCCATTCAGGAGCGCATAGGTCGTCGCCCCGTGATGGCCTTTGGAAATTCAGACGGCGATCGAGAAATGTTGTGGTGGACGACCGCGGGACAAGGACCACGATTTGGGATGTTGATTCGACATACCGATGAAGTCAGAGAGGTGGCGTATGATCGACAGTCGTCTATTGGTCGTCTCGATCAGGCACTCGATATGGCGCCGAAAAAAGGGTGGGTTGTGGTGGATATGAAACGCGATTGGAAAGAGATTTTTCCACCCAAGAAATAAAGCGCCCTATTGAAAAGTGCGCTGTGGAATCTTTATTCTGGCAGACGTCCGAGATGCTTCAAAATACGCACAACATCAGGACCAATGTGATCATAGAAATGATATAGCCCAGAACATAGATAGTTCATGCCCGCTTCACCATCGCGACTTTTGATGAGTCTGTTTTTGGGACACTCGCCCCAGCAAAGCTGAAGGTAATCACAGCTGCGGCATTGTTTGGGTAGGGTGTCGCGCTTGTCCATGCCAAACTTTTCCTGCTCAGCGGAAAAGGCCATGTCGCCCAGATGCGTTTGACCGATATTGCCCAAGCGGTACTCAGGATAGACAAAGTGATCGCAAGAGTAAACCTCGCCATCGTGCTCAACGGCGAGTCCTTTTCCACAAAACTCAGCCTGCGTGCAGGTCTGAGCAGGCAGACCACCTGCTTGTGCGATCGCTGTTTCGAAGAGGTTGACATGAATACGGCCAAAGTCAGTTGCGAGCCACTCATCCCAAACGCCTGCTAAAAATGTGCCATAGTCATCGGGATCGACAGACCAATCTGTCACGATGGAAAGAGGATGGCCTGGTTTGGCACGCGCAGAGTCTTGCAAGGGCGCGCTGGAAAAATCCATTTTCCCTGGTGCGTTTTCTTTGAATGTTCGGGGCTCAACCGCAGGGTTGAATTGCACGCGCCAACTGCCGACCTCATCGACTAAAAATCGATAGACCTCTTTGGGATGCTTTGCATTCGCACGATTGACGACACATAAGGCCGCGAAAGACACATCAGCTGCGACCAGCTTGTGTGCGGCACTCATCACGAGGTCAAATGTTGGCTTGTTATTACGTGTTTTGCGGTAGCGATCATGCAGCTCTCGCGGACCATCAATAGAGAGCCCCACATGAAAGTTATGTTTTTTTAGAAAAGCGATCCAGGCGTCGTCCAGTGCAATACCGTTTGTTTGCAAATCATTTTCGATGCGTTGCCCTGGTTTAGCGTACTTGGCTTGAAGTGCGACGACACGCTCATAAAAGGGTAGACCCATTAAGGTCGGTTCGCCACCTTGCCAAGAGAAGACGACCTGATCTCCCGTCTGGCTTTCGATGTATTGACGAATATGTTGCTCAAGCGTCGGATCATCCATGCGCGCGTGAGGCTTGTGCTCGAGCAAATCCGTCTTGTGCAGATAAAAACAATAATCACAATCGATATTGCATTCCGCGCCAGAAGGCTTGTTCATCGCGTGAAAGCGATAGTGCCTTCCGACGGGGAGAGCGGGTAGTTTGAGCGCGGGTGTTTGCACAGACAACTTTTACAGTTTATTTGCTGATCTTTGTGATCTTATTGCCTTGTATGCCGATACCCGCCATGAGTCCTTTTTGGCTAAAGATAAAAGCATAGATATCTTTTTGCATCGTTGTGGTGGTGGTCGAATTGCCCATTCCTTGGTCAATCACCACAATACTTGGACCGACACCGACCTCAAAACCCTGCGCAACATCGAGTGCTTTGACAGCATCTTCTTTCATAAAAAAGAGGGCATAGCCATATTCTTGAGCGCCCGCCTGGAAACCAAAGGAAGCACCGCCAGTGTTGTAAAAAGCAGCCGCTTTGTCACCACGCCACAGCACACCCTCACCATATTGGCCGCCAATCATCAGGCCTGCTTTTTTGACGCTTGGAAATACCAATACGGCCGCAGCTTTTGTGCTGAGCTCTCTGGCTGTTGCATTTTGTGCAATGAGTGTGTTGAGTGCCGCACGTGAGCTACGCTCAAGGGCCTCGCGCGACTCGGCATGCGCGTTCGCGCCAAGTAATGTGGCGATCGATACTGCCAACAAGGCGAGGATATTGCGTAGTGAGAGTTTCTGCATCATGTGTATATTTGATTAATTGGAATAGGGTCGCTCGGGCATGATAGCCCGCGGCAGATTGTAGCGATACTTTCAAGTATTTCGCATTATTAGTAGAACGATTTTTCCTCAATAGATAAAAGTGGAAAGGCACTCAGTGCACCCGACGGCTCAAGTGCTGCAGCCGCACTTAGGTAACTCTGGTCTAGTTCTTTCATCGTATTGACGCCAAGCAAGCCAAGGCAAATATTGACTTCGGTTTCAAGCAGCTCAAGTGTGCGTACTAAGCCAGCGGTTCCGTCGGCGGCCAGCCCGAAGCATTGCATGCGACCTATACCCACCATATCTGCACCAGCAGCAATGGCTTTGACGATATCGCTGCCGCGATTGATACCGCCATCTACGATGACACTGGCGCGTTTGTTGACGGCTTGAACGACTTCCGGAAGAACGGCCATCGAACCCAGGCCGTGATCGAGCTGTCGGCCACCATGGTTTGAAACATAGATCATATCCACACCGTGATCAACGGCCATTGCGGCATCTTCAGCAGTGGCGATCCCTTTCAAAATCAGTGGGATTTTTAATTTTGACTTGAGGCGGTCGACATCTTTCCAAGTGAGTTTGGGCTGGTGTTCGCGGCCCGGTACTGCGCTGCGTCGAATGTTTCGCTTGGCAAGATCTCGTTCGCGTCGGCTGTAGATCGCCGTATCCACCGTGAGGCAAAACGCAGCGTTGCCGGAGGCTTCCGCACGGGCAGCGATTTCATCGACCCAGGCGGCGTCACCGTGCACGTACAACTGAAACAAACGCATGGCGTCGGGGGCGGCTTGTTGCACGGCTTCAATGCCAGGCTCGCAAACCGAGCTGAGCATATGCGCCACACCAAACTGACCCGCGGCACGCGCCGCCGCAGCGCCTGCCTCAGGGGCAAAGAGCTCTAAACTGCCTACAGGCGCGAGAATAACCGGTAGACGCAAGGCCCGTCCTAAAAAGGTCGTGCCGCCGGTGACGTGGCTGACATCTCGGAGCACTCTGGGGCGAAAGGCCAGGGCATCGAGCGCGGCTCTATTGCGGCGCAGGGTGGTTTCTGTTTCAGTGCCGCCGACAATGTAGTCCCAGTGGTCGTGATTGAGTTTTTGTCGGGCTTTTTGAATGATTTCGTGAAGGGTAAGAAAAGTCTGTTGCGCTGCAGGTGCGGAGTTGTGTGTTTGGGATGTCATTTTTCGTAGAGGCTAGCTTTCTTTTGTGAATGGTTTACCATCAAGTTAGGCGGCGCAATCGCATTTGTCAACCGCGCCATAAAATCAGCTCAATGCACGAGTGGTTGCAATTTTTTGGATGAGTCAGATGAATCAAGCATTACTTTCACAAATCGCGCCGACCGGAACGCTTCGGGCCGGTATTAATTTGCTCAATTTCTTGCTGGTGACGGGTAAGAGTGCAGAGGGTCTGCCCGAAGGGGTGGCTCCGGATATGGCCCGCGCGATTGCCAATAAACTCGGTGTCCCCCTGAAACTAGTCCCCTATGCGACACCTGGAGAGTTGGCAGATGCTGCGCTTGAGGGTGTTTGGGATATTGGCTTAATTGGCTCAGAGCCCGCACGTGCTGAGAAAATTGATTTCACGACAGCGTATGTTGAAATTGAGGCAACATACTTGGTGCCGGCTGGATCAGCCCTGCGACACGCCTCCGAGGTCGATCAGCCAGGCAATCGGATTGCGGTCGCTTCTCGTAGTGCTTACGATTTGTGGTTGGTGAGAAATATTAAACATGCGACGTTGATGCATGCAGAGGGTTTTGATGCCACCCTAAAGTTATTTATGGATCAAAAGCTCGAGGCCATGGCGAGTCTAAAGCCAGGTTTACTCAATGACGTAGAAAAATTACCTGGCTCACGAATCCTAG
>CAMAYM010000150.1 GCA_945862495.1 Bordetella parapertussis
AAGCGGGGCTTATCTTCGTGGGGCCGCCAGCCGATGTCATTGATCTTATGGGCGACAAAATCACTGCACGCCAGTTTGCGCAGCGCCATAACGTACCTGTCACGCCCTCAGCCGACGAGGCTGAAGATGCACAGCTATTTGCTGAGAAGGCGACTGCCATCGGTTTTCCTCTGCTCATCAAGGGCGCAGCTGGTGGTGGTGGCAAGGGTATGCAAATCGTACGTGAAGCTGCCACGCTGGGGCAAGCGATCAACACAGCCCGAGCCGAAAGCCAGCGCTACTTCGGTGATGGTCGTTTATTGGCCGAACGCTTCGTCGAGCAACCTCGGCATATTGAAGTGCAGGTTTTTGGCGACACCCAAGGTCAAGTAATTCATCTTGGTGAACGTGAGTGTTCCATACAGCGGCGTTTTCAAAAGCTGATTGAGGAAAGCCCTGCGCCGATGCTTACCCATGAGCTGCGGCAGAGAATTTGTGACGCTGCGGTGCGACTGGCAAGTGCGGCTGGTTACATCAATGCGGGTACTGTCGAATACATCGTTGCACCAACGGGTGAGTTCTATTTCCTTGAAATGAATACTCGCTTGCAGGTGGAGCATCCGGTGACAGAGATGGTGACGGGTCTTGATCTGGTCGAATGGCAGTTGCGTGTGGCGCAAGGCGAAACACTGCCGCTGACTCAAGAACAAATTCGGTGGCATGGAAGCGCCATCGAGTGCCGAGTTTTGGCCGAAGATGCAGACGCTGGCTTTGTACCCGATACGGGCCAGGTTCTACTGATGTCTGAGCCCCAGGGACCGGGCATCCGTTTTGACAACGGGGTGACCCAAGGTGCCCGTGTTAGTGCCGATTTTGACTCTATGCTGAGCAAATTGATAGCCCATGGTGCCACGCGCGATTTGGCGATAGCCCGGTTACGCCAGGCCCTCCAAGACACGGTGATGTTGGGTGTGACCGTGAATACTGATTTTCTTGGACGTGTGCTGGCACAGCCGGAGTTCCAGGCGGGGAGAACCGATACCGCTTTTCTGGAGCGACATCAGGAAGCTTTGCGTCCTCGCGACTGGAGCGACGACGAAAGACGTGCCTTGTTAGCTGTAGCTTCAGCTTCCAGTCGCGAGAGCCACGCCTGCGAAATACCCGCTGTTTTTGCGGCTATGGGTGCTTGGCGTAATTGATTCGGATGCTCACAACAAACATGGACAACCCATGACAAGCTTCGTATTCCGATCTGACCCAAGCCGACACCACCAGGTGACCAAACAGGCTAATTCTATTTTGGTCGATGGTTCAACAGTACCGGTTCGTACACTTGATCCAACACATTTCACTGCACTGGTGGGCATGCGCCCGGCCCACCTGCGCGTGGTGACCCATGGAGATGAAGTGTATTTGCAATTGAACGGTCGCAGCTGCGTAATCGAACGGGTGGACCCCACACTCAGTAAGACTGGTAGCGGCATGTTGGCCCAAGGTGCTGCTAACGCGCCCATGCCCGGTGTGGTGGTGAGTTGGCTGGCCGAGCCCGGCTGGCTTGTACAGGCGGGTGATGCTTTGTTGGTGATTGAGAGTATGAAGTTGCAGATGACCATTGAGGCACCACAGAGTGGCACTTTGGAGGACTTACCTTTCCAACCTGGACAGACCTTCCAGCGTGGTGCCGTGTTGGCTCGCGTGCGATCTGGGGAGACACTGGCATGAGTCGTATTAACAGCGGACTCAATACAAGTTCGGAAAGTTACCGTCAAAACCACGCTGCCATGACGCAGCGCGTCGAGCAATTACATCAACAGCTGAATCAGGCGCGAAACGTTCGTCCGCAGCGCGACGTTGACCGCTTGCTCAAACAAAAGAAGCTTACTGTCCGTGAGCGATTGGAATTACTACTCGACCCAGGGACACCTTTTCTGGAAATTGGTGCGCTGGTTGCCAACAAATCATATGGCGGGGAAGTACACGGCGCGGGTCAAGTTTCGGGAATCGGAATCGTGCACGGTCGCGAAGTCGTGATTCATGCCGATGATCCCAGTATCAAAGGAGGCGCATGGTACCCACTGTCGGTCAAGAAAATCGTGCGCACACTCGATATAGCAATTGAGAACCGCCTGCCTGTCATACATTTGTGCGACAGCGCTGGTGGTTTCTTGCCACTTCAGGCCGATCTGTTCCCAGATCGCTACACAGCTGGGCGTATTTTCCGCAACCAATGTACGTTGTCCAAGATGGGCGTGCCTCAGATTGCTGTGGTGCTGGGTCACTGTACGGCCGGTGGAGCTTATATTCCCGCCCTCTGTGATTACAGCGTTATCGTGCGTGGTAACGGTGGTGTTTTTCTCGGTGGTCCGCCTCTGGTCAAGGCCGCCACCGGGGAGGTGGTGACTGCTGAGGCCTTGGGCGGCGCGGACATGCACACGACCGTATCAGGAACGTGCGATTACGCCGCTGACGATGAGCCGCATGCGTTTGCCATTGCACGGGATATCTTTGCCCAGACCACGCCGGTTCAAAAACAGCGCATTGACCGCATCGAGCCAGAGCCGCCATACTACGACCCGAAGGAACTCTACGGCATTATTCCGACAGACTGGAAGGTCGGCTTTGACATGCGAGAGGTCATCGCCCGTATTGTTGACGGTAGCCATTTCCACGAATATCAACCCAATTACGGTACCACTTTGGTCTGTGGTTTTGCGCGAATTTGGGGCTGTAAGGTGGGCATCGTCGCCAACAATGGTGTGCTGTTCAACGATAGCTCCCTGAAGGCTGCACACTTTATGCGCCTCTGTGACCGAGACCGAACACCGCTTGTCTTTTTGCAGAACATTACCGGCTATATGGTTGGGCGCGAATACGAGGAGCGTGGCATCACCAAAGATGGTGCAAAAATGATCATGACCCAGGTTGGTTGTACGGTACCAAAATTCACCGTAATCGTCGGCGGCTCGTTTGGTGCAGGTAACTATGGCATGTGCGGTAGAGCATTCGATGGCCGCTTTTTGTGGATGTGGCCACAGTCTCAGATAGCGGTGATGGGGGCCGAGCAAGCGGCCAATACGCTAGCCGATGTCAAGATCCGCCAACTCCAGCGCCAAGGTGATCTTCTCAGTGAAGAACAAATAGCCGAAATTCGCCAACCTGTACTTGAAAGTTTCCAGGCCGAGAGCGATGCCTATTACTCCACCTCAGAGATGTGGGACGACGGTATCCTTGACCCGGTCGATACGCGCAACGCGCTGGGTATAGCCATCATCGCTTCGCTTAACGCACCCTTCGGTCAAGAAGGTTACGGTGTCCTGCGACTTTGACGGGTAGAACCTTTTCCAGCAAAAGCAAACCATGATTGAGATTAACGAAACGTCTACAGTGGGCGAAGCCTTCTTCCAAGCAGCACTTCGTTATGCAGATAAGCCTTTTTTAGCGACACCCGCTAACCCCTTTCGATCCAGCGCGCCCCAGGGTTTAGAGTGGACTTATGCCCAGACAGCCACCATGGTGCGCAGCCTAATGGAGCGTTACGCCACGGCGGGTTACGGCGTCGGACACCACGTGGGGCTGTTGCTGGAAAACAGGCTTGAACATTTCTTGCATAAGCTGGCGATGAACACATTAGGGGTGTCTTGTGTTCCTCTCAATCCCGATCACCGACCGAGTGAAATGGCCTATGTGGTTGAGCATGCCCAACTCGATCTTGTGTTGGTGATTGATGGTCTGATGCCATTGTTGGAACAGGCGCTTTCATCAGCTAGCCATAAACCTGAGGTGGTGACACTGCAGGATGCCAATCTTGGATTGCCCCGCGCCCGGCGTTCCGTGACCTCAGCAAATGTAGAGGCGGCCAGCGTGGCAAGCGTGCTCTATACGTCAGGAACGACTGGGCGACCCAAGGGATGCTTGTTGTCTCACCAATACGAGTTGGCTGCAGGTCGCTGGTATGCCACGCGCGGAGGTCTCATCGAATTCGGTGAGGCCTGCGAACGCATTTACAACCCATTGCCGGTTTTCCACGTCAATGCCTCTGTATTTTCTTTCTATTGCGCGCTACTTAAAGGCAACTGCCAGGTGCAGACAGACCGCTTCCAGCCGTCGCGCTGGTTCACTGAGGTCCACGAATCTCGAGCTACTGTCGTCCACTACCTTGGCGTGGTTGTTCCTATGTTGCTTAACCAACCTGTGCACAAGTTTGAGCGCGACCACCGAGTCCGGTTTGCCATCGGTGCTGGCGTGGACCCTCAACGTCATTCGGAGTTTGAAACGCGATTTGGCTATCCTCTGATCGAAATTTGGGGTATGACGGAATATGTGCGTGCAGTTTTCGATGCTGACGAGCCTCGTCAAGTTGGTACGCGGGCGATTGGCCGCGCACAGCCTGGCTTGGAGGTGCGAGTGGCCAGCGACGAGGGTGACGACGTGCCAGACAA
>CAMAYM010000151.1 GCA_945862495.1 Bordetella parapertussis
AGACTGAGGCGAGCGGATGCGCCAAAGGTTCTACGCCCCCGGTCTCAACAGACTGGAGCGTTTCAATAATGCCGAGGATTTTGTGCAGGTCGGTCTGAGCCTGTGCCTGTTGATCCGGGGTTAAATGAAGCCTTGCCAGGCGGGCGATACGGGCGACTTCTTGGTCGGTGAGGGCCATAAGACAGGTTTAATCCATTCAGGGAGTCGGCCCGTGACTTTCCGGGCTTGACGAGAGCAAATCTTGCCGTTGTCAGGGAATTATAAGTTATGATGCAGGGCTAATCGCCGCGACCTGCGTGCAACAATTTTCCTCTGGCTGGGCTCTCATGTTTGGATTCCTGCGTAGTTACTTTTCCAGTGACATGGCGATCGACCTCGGTACCGCCAACACTCTGATTTACGTCCGCGGCAAGGGCATTGTCCTTGACGAGCCCTCTGTCGTCGCCATTCGTCATGACGGTGGTCCCGGAGGTAAAAAAATCATTCAGGCCGTTGGCCGCGAAGCCAAGCAAATGCTTGGGCGCGTGCCAGGCAACATCGAGGCGATTCGCCCGATGAAAGACGGCGTGATCGCTGACTTTACGGTGACTGAGCAAATGCTCAAGCAATTTATCCGCATGGTGCACCCGCGCAATATGTTGGCGCCTAGTCCCCGGATTATTGTCTGCGTTCCTTGTGGCTCGACTCAGGTTGAGCGTCGCGCGATCCGTGAGTCTGCGCTTGGCGCAGGCGCCAGTCGCGTATATCTGATTGAAGAACCAATGGCTGCAGCGATTGGCGCTGGTCTGAATGTTTCAGACGCCAGCGGCTCAATGGTGGTCGACATCGGCGGTGGCACGACGGAGGTTGCGGTTATTTCTCTCGGTGGGATGGTCTACAAAGGTTCTGTCCGTGTAGGCGGGGACAAATTTGACGAGGCAATCGTCAACTATATTCGTCGCAACTACGGGATGTTGATCGGTGAGCCAACAGCCGAACTCATCAAAAAAGAGATTGGCTCCGCTTTTCCCGGCTCGGAAGTCCGCGAAATCGAAGTCAAAGGGCGAAACCTCGCCGAAGGCGTCCCTCGTAGTTTTACAGTTTCGTCTAACGAGATTTTGGAATCCCTCACTGATCCGCTTAACCAGATCGTTTCCGCAGTCAAGATTGCTCTCGAAAACACGCCGCCTGAGTTGGGTGCTGACATTACGGACAAGGGTATTGCTTTGACCGGTGGCGGCGCATTGCTGCGTGATCTCGATCGCTTGCTTCAAGAGGAAACCGGCTTGCCCGTGATCGTGGCAGAGGACCCCTTGACCTGCGTGGTGCGCGGGTGCGGTGATGCGCTCGAACACCTTGAAAAGTTAGGCGCAATCTTCATTAACGACTAGTCAACCTGGCCTTTTAGTCCGGGTGGCTTGGTATTGAGCTCTGATGCAACAACACGCCACCCTTCGACTTTTTCGGCGCGGCCCAGCGGCCGAAGTCACGCTAACCTTTTTGGTGCTAATTGCCATTGTCCTGCTGTTTACAGATGCGACATGGAGTAAAACCAATCCTGTTCGGCAGGCAATTGCAACCTCGCTCTACCCCTTTCAACGCGCAGTAATGTTCCCTCGTGACATGCTCACTATATTTAACGAGTGGGTCAATGCTGCGGCACTTATTAAGTCGGAAAATGAAGCCCTGCAACGTCAACGTATTACTTTGGCACAAGTTTCCGCAAATGCTGCGTTGCTCTCGGCTGAAAACACGCAGTTGAGACGCTTGCTAGGCGTGCTTGAATCGGCGGTGGATCGGCCGACGGTTGTGGTTGAGGTTTTGTATGAACCGGTCAACGCGTTCACCAGACGTATCGTGTTCAATAAAGGTAGTCGCGCGGGGATCGCGCAAGGGATGCCTGTCATCGATGAGAGTGGTGTGGTGGGGCAAATCACACGCGTGACACCCATGACCTCTGAGGCTGCAATGTTGACGGACGAGATCGTGTCCATCCCTGTTCAGGTGCTACGCAACGGTTTGAGATTGATTGCCTTTGGCTCAAGTTCCCCTGGAAAGGTCGAGGTCCGCTATTTTTCTTCAGATGCGGATATTCGTGAAGGTGATCAACTAGTAACAAGCGGCGTCGGCGGGGTGTTTCCTGCGGGGCTTGCCGTTGGCCGCATTGATCACGTTGAACGCAATCCTGCTTCCGGCTTTGCGCGTGCCGAAGCACAACCCGCTTCACATCCGGAACGTTATCGACATTTCTTGGTCTTACAAGTTCCGGTTGGTGTTGGTGATGGCCTCACGTCATTGCCCGCAGCGGCTGCCACATCATCAACGGAGCGCACAGGTGTCAAAGATAAGACCAAGTAAACGACCTCCCATGCCGATGGCGCATGCCGTGGGCCCTGAGTCCCTACAAGCAACAATGGGGGTGGGTTACGTATGGGCCACAATGCTGTTCGTCTGGGTTTTGTCCTTGCTGCCGTGGAGAATTTGGCATGCTGCACCAGAATTGTTGCTCGTGGTGATTACCTTTTGGTCTCTGCGCGATTCAAGGCGTGTTGGGATGGTGGTGGCCTTTTTATTTGGTCTGACACTCGATGTGCACGATGTAGGCCCACTTGGCTTGCAGGCACTTATGTTTACCCTGACCGTTTATGGTGCTCAGGCGATGCAACGCCGAGTCTTGCGTTTTGATTTAATCCAGCAGGCCATTCATCTACTCCCTATTTTTGTAGGAACGAAGTTAGTCGCGGTATTGATTGGTGCTTTTTTGGTCAGTGCATGGCCGGGCTGGTCTTGGTTATTGAGTGCGTTATTGACCGCCGCGTGTTGGCCGCTTGTGAGCTGGCTACTTTTATTGCCTCAGCATCGTCTGGATGATGCTGAAGGCGGCTCCGCTTGAGTTTGACACACTATGTTTGATTTCAAGCAAACAGAGCAACTCCAAAAGCGGCGTTTTTTGCTGAGAGCCGTTGTTGCAGGTTTCCTTGCCATAGCATGTTTTGGTTTGCTGGGTTGGCGGTTTTGGGTGCTGCAGGTGGAGCGGCATGAAAGCCTTGCGGCCCGTGCAGAAAATAACCGTATTGCCGTGCTGCCCATTCCTCCGCGACGCGGCGATATTGTCGATCGTAATGGCGTGGTGTTGGCGCGCAATTATTTGAGTTTTACCCTTGAGGTTGTTCCAGGTCGCACAGGCAATCTTGATGAGATGTTGAGTCGTTTGACACCGGTTGTGTACGTCAGCAGCGCGGATCAGAGACGTTTTAAACGCCGTGTGAGTGAATCAGGGCGGTATGCCAACATTGTCTTGAGAAATAATCTTAATGAAACGGAAGCCGCTTGGTTTTCTGCGCACTCCTTGAGTTTCCCAGGCGTTGAGTTGCGTGCTCGCTGGGTGCGTGAGTACCCTCAAGGCAAAGCTGCCGGTCATGTGGTGGGTTATGTGGGCCGGATATCCGAGTCTGATGTCACTATGCTCGAAGAAAAGGGCGATCTTGGTAATTATCGTGGTACCGACATCATAGGAAAAAAAGGGATTGAAAAAACTTACGAGTCGGCTTTACATGGCAAAACTGGTTTTGAGGAGGTTGAGGTCACCGCCCGTGGAAAACCCGTGCGTCGGCTTCGCAAAGTGGATCCGACACCGGGCTCAAACCTCGTACTGTCGCTTGATATGGAGCTCCAGCGGATCGCAGAAGAGGCTTTCAAAGATCAGCGAGGGGCATTGGTTGCGATTGAGCCGGCTACAGGGGATGTCCTAGCCTTTGTGTCGCAGCCTTCCTATGATCCCAACTTATTTATCGACGGTATCGATGTAGAAAGCTGGCGTCGCCTGAACGAATCGCCGGATCACCCTTTGATTAATCGCCCTGTGTATGGGACTTATCCTATTGGGTCTACCTATAAGCCGTTTGTGGCCCTCGCAGCGTTGGAGCTCAATAAAAGGCGGGCTTCAGACAGGATTAATGATCCAGGGTATTTTGAGTTTGGTGGTCAGCGATTCCGTAATGCGGGTTCAGCATATTTTGGCTCAATTGATATGCACCAAGCTTTGGTGGTTTCCTCGGATACGTATTTTTATTCTTTGGCCCCTGAAATTGGTGTCAATGCCCTACACGACTTCATGAAGCCTTTTGGGTTTGGTCAGATCACTGGCATCGATATCGAGGGTGAGCGCAAAGGTGTGTTGCCCTCGACTGAATGGAAACGTAATGCCTATAAAAAGCGTGAACAGCAGCGCTGGTTTGCAGGAGAAACTATTTCTGTTGCGGTCGGCCAGGGTTACAACTCTTTCACTTTGATGCAGCTCGCGCAAGCAACGGCAGTGTTGGCGAATGACGGTACATATATGCAGCCACATCTGGTGCGCGCGATTAAAAACCCAACATCTGGAGAAGAGCGTCTGACGGTTGCCGAAGCCTCCC
>CAMAYM010000152.1 GCA_945862495.1 Bordetella parapertussis
ATCCTGAAATTGCCCTCGAAGAAGAGCGCAAACGTCGTGCCGAGCTTGAGCGTGCGCAGCTTGAAAAAGAAGCGGCTGAGAAAAAAGCCAAGGAAGACGCTACCAAGGAACAGCAGCGAATTAAACACGAGCGTGAGAAAGCGGAAAAACAAGAGCGTGATCGCTTGGATCAAGAGCGCAAGAAAGCAGAACGTATTGAGCGCGAAAAGCAAGAAAAACAGGAAAAAGAAGATGCTGCCAAAAAAGCTGAGGTGTTAAAAAAGCAAGAAGCAGCAAAATTAGCGGCTGAAGAAAAGAAAAAGAAAGAAGAGGAAGCTAAAAAAGCTAAAGAAGCCGCTGACAAAAAAGCTAAAGAAGCAGCCGACAAGCAGGCTAAGGCGGATGCCGCCAAAAAAGCTGCTGCTGACAAGGCCCTCAAAGATGCCTTCCGCAGCGACGCTCTGGGCGCGGCAGGTATTCCAGGTGGAACGGCAGACCGTAACCAAGCCGGCGGCGGTAATAATGATGGCTATGGTGCCAAGGTCAAAGCCTGCGTTCAGCCCGGCGTTTCCTTTCCGACCCCCCCCCGCGGCAATACCAACCCTGCGGCGCAATTTCGTGTCGACCTTCGACCCGATGGCACGGTTGCCAACGTCAAACTGACCCGCAGCTCTGGCAACCCTAACTTTGATCGTGCGGTAGAGACGGGCATTCGCCGATGTTCTCCGTTCCCAACGCTACCTTCAGGCAAGCACCCCAGTTCTTTAGACGTCAATTACAATATGTTTGATTGACAGGAGTTCTGTAACCATGAAAAGTGATCCACAGCCTATGATCCGCCCCCATTCTTTCTCGATGTTTTGTTCGCTAAGATCTTGGTTCAAGATGCTGTTGCTGTCTGCGCTCCTTAGCCTCGGTTTTGTTGCAAACGCGCAATTACGCGTGGATATCTCTGGAACGGGTGCTCAGCAATATCCAGTCGCCATTGCAGACTTTAGCGGCGACCCCGCTGGTACACAAATTGCAGAGATTATTCGTGCTGACCTGACCCGCTCCGGTCAATTCCGACTGATCAGCACTGCGGGGACCAACCTAGCCTACACGACGCCGATAGCCTACGACGAGTGGCGCGCGCGAGGTGCGGACTTTATTGCCTACGGCACCGTGACACGCGCAGCAGACGGGCGCTACGAAATCAAATACCGCTTGGGCGATACGGTCAAACGCGGTTCCTTAGACGAGATCACCATTGTGGGGAGTGACAAAGAACTCCGTCGCATGTCCCACCAGATCGCCGATCGTATTTATGAAAAAATCACAGGTATCAGGGGCGTCTTTTCAACGCGTATTGCGTATGTGCTCAAACGCGGCAAAACGTATGAGTTGCAGATTGCGGACGCGGATGGACAAAACCCACAGGTCGCATTGCGCTCGGGCGAGCCGATCATTTCACCTGCTTGGTCACCGGATGGTTCGCGCTTGGCCTATGTGAGTTTTGAGTCTGGCAAGCCGGTCGTTTATGTGCATCAACTTGCAACAAGCAAGCGTTTCCCCGTGGCCAACTACAAGGGTAATAACTCGGCGCCTGCGTGGTCGCCCGATGGCAATACGCTAGCCGTAGTGCTGACACGAGACGGCCTATCTCAGATTTACTTAGTTAATGCCAATGACGGTGGTAACCTGCGTCGCGTCACCCGCTCACCATTGATTGATACTGAGCCCACTTTTAGCGCGGATGGACGTTCCATCTTCTTTACGAGTGATCGTAGCGGCAGCCCCCAGATTTACCAAGTTGGCTTAGACGGTGGAGAACCTCGCCGCGTAACCTTCAATGGCAGTTACAATATCTCACCAAGGGTTTCTCCGGATGGCAAGACGCTCCTGACTGTTACCCGCAGAGATGGCTCTTATCGCGTGGCGTCGCTGAACTTAACGAATGGTTCAGAAACATTATTGACGCAGGGTAGAGATGACCAGTCACCTAGCTTTGCACCGAATGGTATGCAAGTGCTTTATGCCGCCGTTCAGGGCGGGCGAAGCGTGTTGGCAGGCGTGTCGAGTGATGGTCGCGTCCGCCAGACTCTTTCGGTCCTAAATGGTGAAATTCGGGAACCCACTTGGGGCCCGTTTACGAATAAGTAGTTGTCAGATTTAGATGCAAGTTTTGAGTTCGAGTTTTAGTTTCTAATCTATTCACATTATTATTTGAAATTCTTTTTAAGGTAGACATTATGAGATCCCGTATTGCGAAAGTCGTAACCATTGCTGCACTTGCTGCAGGACTTGCTGCTTGTAGCTCCGTTTCACTCGATGACCAAGCTGGCAAAGGTGGCGCAGACGGTATTATGGATCCGTTCAACCCACAAAGTATTTTGGCTAAACAGCGTTCCGTCTATTTTGACTTTAACGCCTACACAGTGAGCGACCAATACCGCTCACTCGTTGACACACATGGCAAATATCTTGTCAGCGCACCACAGCAGCGTGTCGTCATCGAGGGCAATACTGATGCACGTGGTGGCTCAGAGTACAACTTGGCCCTTGGTCAACGTCGCGCCGAAGCGGTCCGTCGTCAGTTGACCCTGATTGGCGTCCCTGACACACAAGTTGAAACGATCAGTTTCGGTAAAGAAAAGCCAAAGGCACTCGGTAATACTGAGGCTGACTATGCAGAAAACCGCCGTGCGGATTTCAACTACAAGCGCTAAACTGACCTGCTAGATTGGTCTGTAACAAAGCGGCCTCGTGGCCGCTTTGTTGTTTAAAAGAGAGGAAATTTTATGCGTAACAAGATTCTTTCCTGGCGTGCTGCCAGCTCATGTCTCGTATTACTCAGTGGAGTACTGCTCAGCCAATCGGCGCTTGCATTTACAGACGACGAGGCACGCAAAGCAATTCTCGAGCTTCGCCAGCAAATCAGAACAATGAATGAAGCGAATCAACGCGCGCGCATTCAGCTTTCAGATCAAATTGAAACGCTTGGACAAGAGATTGTTCGCTTGCGTGGTGACATCGAGCAATTCGGTCGTCCGGCGGGCGCAGGCGGTGCTAGTGGTGCGCGAGGTGCAGACCCTCGCTCCCAGGATCCACGCGAACAAGCTGCTTTTGATCAATCGATGGAAAGTTTTCGAAAAGCACAATACAAAGAAACTATTCAAAATTTGACTGCGTTTCTCACGCTTTATCCTGATAGCGCCTTGGCACCTACCGCACAGTTTTATATGGGCAGCAGCCGCTATGCAATGAAAGACTTCAAAGGTGCGATCACAACCCTGCAAGCGATGGTGCAAAAGTTTCCAACTGAGCCACGTGCAGCCGATGCGTTGCTGATGGTTGCGAGTTGCCAAATTGAACTCAACAATCGACCCGGCGCCAAAACAACCTTGCAACGTATCGTCAAAGATTACAAAGGCACACCCGCAGCTGACACTGCTGCTAAGCGCCTACCTTTGTTGCAGTAAATTTTTCATAACAACGAGACTGTCGTCTCAAGTGAAAATAAGCTCTGCTTGAAAAAGACTCCGAACATTTCGGAGTCTTTTTTTAACTTGTTGAAAGCAGCAAGCAGGCAACGCCAATCACAATCAACAAAATTCCAAAGCTTTCTTGCTTGGAGCTCTTGCTAAGAAACACCCGCCACGACAACAACTGTGCGAATAAAACCTCGACCAAACCCAAGGTGCGCACATTCGCAGCCGCAGTTAGCGCAAATCCCAAGAACCACCCTTGCGAAGCGGACGCTCCGAGCAAGCCACCCCAAATCGAAATGCGCCAAGCCTTGAGGCATTTGATCCAAGCTTCATGATGAAAGCTCATCATCCAAGCTGCAAGTAAGATAGTCTGTAGACCCAAGCCGCAGGTTAACGTCCAGGAGGCACGGACAAAGAAGTGTGCTTCACCTAGAGCTAGAATGCCGCCCCTGAACGTCACTGCGGCAATCGCAAAGAAGGCGCCTGCAAGCAATCCCAGCGCAGCGGGTTGCCACGAAGACTCTCCAGGCGCCGTTGTGCCTGGCTTGCGTGCCATGATCGTTACACCTACCGTCGCAATAATGATTGCCACCATTGCCAACATAGAGATTCGATCACCCAGCACCACTAGACCGAACAGTGCGACCTGTACAGGCTCCGTTTTTGTCCAAGCGGTCACCACAACAAACGCCCGTTGCCGCATCGCAGCGAGCATTAAGGCCGTTGCTGCGATTTGTGACAAGGCTCCAGCCAATACAAAGAGCACGAAACTCAAGTCCATTTTTGGCACGACTGAACCGGTCACGATCAGAGCAAT
>CAMAYM010000153.1 GCA_945862495.1 Bordetella parapertussis
GCACCACTTCACGCAGGTGGCTGTCGCAGACTTGGGAAATGTTGATGGCGAGGTGCTTTGCGGCCTCCAGCACATCGTTGCTGAGGCTGAGGTTGATGGCGCGCTTGCCGGATGAGCCGGTGCGCACGCGAGGGGCTGTGTGGGTAGCTGGCATAGCGATCTCCATGCGCATTGAAATATGTGCATATCTTACCCGCATGCTTGTTGGGCGCACGGGTGGACGACAACGACGCATTGGCTTGCAAGGCGCATGAAGCGTAAAAAAGCCATTTGCGCTTCATGTTTGAAGCGTAAATCCATAAAACCCGCTTCTGGTCCGAACTGCGCGAGCAACACCCGCAGCTCACGGCCACGCAAACCAAGGCGATCAACAAACTCTATGACGTGGGGCCTGATGGCATCAGCACCGAGAAATACGTCAACCTCTGCCGCGTGTCACGCGCTACGGCCTACCGCGGACTGACTGCCTTGTGTGAGATGGGGGTGTTGGTGCAGACGGGAACGGGGCGGGGGACGCGGTACAAGTTGGAGAATTTGTTATCAGGCATCACCATTGACAATGCGCATGATGCGGTGGACTTTGGACGTCCCGTCGGGGGTGAAGAACTTTGATCTTTTCCTTTTAGGGACTGAGATTTTTTCAAAGATCAAACACTGCAATTTCTGGCTTAGAGCATCAACCAACTGTCAACACTGAAGTGCCGAGTCCTCTCGAAACGTAGAAACGACAACCGAGCACATCGTAAAAGCCGCCCAAAACTTACCGCTGCCTGCGGGTCTGAATTGCAGGTCAAAAACTATTTGGATCAACTTTCCGTGTCGACATATTCCCGTCCTTGACCTTGAACAAGGTCACGGTGACATTTGAGTATCGCGTTCCAGTTTCTGTCTCTGTTTGGGTCAATTGAAAGCTCTTATCAGACTCGAACGTGTCCTCACTGCCAATGAACCGATAACGGAAAACGTAGGTGCCTGGCAATATTGCCTCGGCTTTGAACGTCTCCCCATGCTTGACATACATACTACGTACAGCTGGTTTTTGACCATTGAGGTAAATGCGAGCCACTGCGTCTCTGCCACCCTGCCGGTTATCCACGGTGAACGTTGACAATCCGCCAGTCGCCGAACGCGGCTGGTCTTTGAGGTAGCCTGTTTTTTCTTGCTGATCTGGATCTCTGTCTGCAGGTTGTACGATTGCCGCCATTTTTTGTGACCGCACCGTCGGCAACACTTGACGAGACTCTGCTGAAACGGGGTCTAAACTCTTCGGAGGATTTACTGTCGGACTGAGCTTGATTTTTGCCAGTGGCACACCATCAAGAATCGCCCGAGCAGCGATTTGAGATTTGTGGATTATTTCTGGTGATTTGGCTCTTGCAAGCAGATCGGGGCGTCCAAGCGTACTGCGCAATTCTTTTTGGTTTGATTCCAACGAGTCAGTAAAAATTCCACTGACGTTAACGGCAATAAGGAAGTTATCGACTCTGTTCGACTTTTGACCAGCAATCGCTGCGCCGAAATCGTGCAGTACAAACATGCCATCAGGCAAAGATAGTCCATCGGGCCGCTTCTCATCGGCTTGTATTTGTTTTCGCATTTCTCTCAATGCTGACAAAAGTGCAAAGTCATCGGTTGCCAGCATTGCTTTAAGAACTGCATGTCGATAGCGATGGTACGGATCGCTGTACGCTTGTCCTCGAACAAACCAAAGATCGACATTTTCAAGTGGCTCACCTGTTTCAATCAAGTAAGCGGCATACGCTGGAATTGCCGATTCAATACCGCTCTTCACCCCTCGCTCATACCAACCCTTCATACATTGCGTTCTCTTCCGAATGTCTGTTTCGACACAAGAAAAAGAACCGATCTCTGGGCCACTTTCAGACTTTTGCTCAATCAATCGAATAGCAATTTTTTCCACAAGATCAGGATCTCGATAGCCTTTTAAATGACCATCGTCAAAGCCGAATGACAAAGCATACCCAGACGATTCCAGTCGCCATCCATCCAGTCGATTGACAGCGCGCTTCGTTAGTTCAATTGCTTTTTCCGGATCTGGTTGCTTTCCAAGCCCTTTCTTCAGCATTAATGCTGCGACATGCATTGCGACGGGATCACCCGCTCTGATACCGGGCTCGATTTCACTTTCAACTTCATCAAATATCTTAAGTGCAGCAGCACTGTCACGCTTACCCGTCAACCCATCACGCAAGGCCTCTCCATAACTGAGCTTTGCCTCAGGAACACCCGCGCGCATCGCCATTCGAAGTGCAGCCAAGTACTGTTCAATGTAATCTCGGTCGCTACGTTCACTCTCGCTGGGAGTTAGAAGCAGATAAGTCTTTGCAACACGGTCAGATGCATTGCCCCTCATGAGTCTTTGTACCTGTGCCCTACCGGCTCCAGTCGACTCCAGTTTTTGCAAAGCTTTGGAAACCAGTGCGGCATCCCTCTGAGGTTCAATGAAAAAGTGATTTGTCGCCCAGGCTGCGGCAATTACAAAGGCTAGACCTAAAAGCCCAAGCAAAGTGGCATATCGTTTGAAAAACCGGTTTCGGGCTGTCAACACATATGCGTCTTCAATGTGGGCAGTTTTACTGGAACCTTGATCAGCGATTTTTTTCATTTGTATATATTTGGTATTTTGGTATTCATTATTGTATTTGCATAGAGGACTTCTATAGACAATGGTGAGGCGTCTGCCTCCGATTACAGTACTTTGAAATCTGGTGCTGAAGATCACTCTACTTTTACAAGTGAACCGCCGAGAACCTCGTATGAGGAAACGAAAATTCACCACTCGCACTGGTGAGTGGTTACCGCTGTCGTTTGTGTAGCCAGATTAGCTAAGGTAGCAGGTCAGCTTCATTAAGAAAAATCACTATCCAAGTGATGCTGCTGATGCGATGGCTCGATGTGCAGAGCATCCACAACGCTCCTGTCGCTTGACCGAGCTGGACAATTCGAAATTGGATACTTGTGACCGTCAGCGCTTGCTACGCGCTTTCAGTTCGGTTGTGCAAGGCTGCGACCATGACATCATCATTGAGCAGCGCTGCACTTCACCCAGTCAAGTTATTCATGGTTGCGAATGCATTCGTCAGCGGACCCCAGCAATCACCCCAGCTTCTTCATCAACAACGCATTCACTTGGGCAGGGTTGGCCTTGCCCTTACTGGCCTTCATGATCGGGCCAACCAGACCGTTCAGTGCTTTGGTGTTGCCGGCCTTGAACTCTTCGACGTTCTTGGGGTTGGCGGCTAGTACCTCATCAATGATCTTTTCAATCTCGCCACTGTCGTTCATTTGTTTTAGTCCCTTGATCTCAATAAGGGCATCAACTTCTGACGGCTGCACATGGATGTTTGTTGCAACATTTGAAGTCCAAAAGTGCTCGAATATTTCACGCGCACCTTTTAAGCTGATCGTCTGCTGAACAATGCGTTCTACAACGCGTGCAAGTGATTGACCATTAAATGGAACTTGATGCCACGCGATTGCTGTCTCGTTGACCAACTTCGAGATGTCGCCATTAATAAGGTTAGCTACAAGTTTAGGATCAACGGGCGAACCATTCGAAAGTAGTGGGCCTTGCATGCAAGTTTGCGTAAACAGGGCAGCCTTTTGACGATCAGAACAAAGCGTCGTCGCTGCATATTCTGTGATGCCTGCATAACTCTTGACCAAGTGATCAACTAAGTCGCTTGGCAGTTGAGGCATTTCGGCTCGCACGCGCTCGACCCAGTCGCGGGCAATGACCAGTGGTGGCAGGTCCGGGTCGGGGAAGTAGCGGTAGTCGGCGGCGTCTTCCTTGGTGCGCATGGCGCGGGTCTCGCCCGTGTCGGGGTCGAACAGCACGGTGGCTTGTTGGATGGTGCGGCCGTCTTCGATTTCTTCGATCTGCCAGCGCACTTCATAGTCGATGGCTTGCTGCATGAACTTGAAGCTGTTCAGGTTCTTGATCTCACGGCGGGTGCCCAGCTCACCACCAGGTTTGCGGACCGACACGTTGGCATCACACCGGAACGAGCCTTCTTGCATGTTGCCGTCGCAGATGCCGATCCAGGTCACGATTTTGTGCAGCTCTTTGGCGTAGGCCACGGCCTCTTCGCTGCTGCGCATGTCGGGCTGGGTCACGATTTCCAGCAAGGGTGTGCCAGCGCGGTTCAAGTCGATGCCGGACTGGCCCCGGCCATCTCCGATGGACGCTCCCAAGCT
>CAMAYM010000154.1 GCA_945862495.1 Bordetella parapertussis
TTGGTGTCTTGCCAGTCCTGCGTGGAGTTTAGAAATGCCGCACGCACGCCAAGCTCGGTGAGCGCATCTACCTGATCTTGCATCAGCGCGATCAGAGGGGAAATCACAATACCGGTGCCAGGCCGAACAAGAGCAGGCACCTGATAGCAGAGGGATTTGCCGCCGCCGGTCGGCATCAGCACCAAGGCATCCCCCCCGTTGATGACGTGCTCCACGATGGCATGCTGGTCACCGCGAAACGATTCGTAGCCAAAGACCCTCGCCAACACTTCGGAAGCCGCCAAATGATTGGCGCTTGGCGATGAAGCATTTGGGGAGGGCACGTCGGCGGCGAAAGCGCGTGGCTTACGCATAGGTGGTTTTTTTCAACAACATAATGGGATTGTAGAGGAACAAATTGTGGGTATTTATGATGGCCGCAGGCTATGTGCTGCGCCTCATGGCAAAATATGTCCTTATTGCTTGACTTGGCTGCCCAAAAAACCCTGTATGACCTCTGAAACCAACGCTCCCGTTACGACTAATTTTCTGCGCAACATTATTGAGTCCGATCTCGCTTCACAGCGATTTGCCGGCAAACGATGGGCGGGTCACCCCGGCGCTGCAGACGTGCAAGCGACTGGTGCGCTTGATGTAGCACGGATTCGGACGCGCTTTCCCCCCGAGCCGAACGGCTACCTGCACATTGGCCATGCCAAGAGTATCTGCCTGAACTTCGGTTTAGCGCGCGACTTTGGTGGGATCTGTCACCTGCGTTTTGATGACACGAACCCAGAAAAAGAAGAGCAGGAGTATGTGGACGCCATTATTGATGCCGTCAAATGGCTGGGGTTTGACTGGAAGGTCGAGGGCAAGGAGCATCTTTATTTTGCCAGCAACTATTTTGGGGATATGTATGCGTTTGCAGAAGCGCTGATTGAGTCCGGTCATGCTTATGTGGACGAGCAAAGCCCAGAGGAAATGCGGGCGATGCGCGGAACGCTCACCGAACCCGGTCAAAACTCACCTTTTCGTGACCGCTCCGCGGCTGACTCGCTGCGCTTGCTACGCGAAATGCGAGAGGGCAAACATCCGGATGGCAGTATGGCCTTGCGCGCACGGATTGATATGGCCTCGCCCAATATCAACATGCGTGACCCCGTGCTCTATCGCATTCGCCACGCCGCCCATCACCGCACAGGCACGCAATGGTGCATTTATCCCATGTATGCCTTTGCCCATCCCATTGAAGATGCGCTCGAAGGCATTACACACAGTATTTGTACGCTTGAATTTGAAGACCAGCGTCCGTTTTACGACTGGACACTGAGTCGCCTGCAAGAGTTAGGCAAGCTTTCCTTGCCGCTGCCGCATCAATACGAGTTTGCCCGACTCAACGTGAGCTATATCGTCACGAGCAAACGTAAATTGTTGCAACTGGTCAAGGAAGGCCACGTCAGCGGCTGGGATGACCCTCGTATGCCTACCTTGGCGGGTTTGCGCCGTCGTGGCTATACCGCAGCGGCGCTTAGACTGTTTTGCGAACGAACCGGCGTGTCTAAATCAAACTCGCGCATCGACTACAGCTTGCTGGATCAGGCCTTACGCGAAGTGCAAGACCCCTTGGCGCCTCGTTCTGTTGCGATTTTGGATCCCGTGAAGCTTGTGATCACGAACTTTCCAGAGGGTCATACAGAAATGTGTCATGCCCCGCGCAATCCGCACGATCCCGCGGCAGGCCAACGCACGTTTCCGCTCACCCGTGAAGTTTGGATCGAGCGCGAGGACTTTGCTGAGGTGCCACCTAAAAAGTACTTTAGATTATTTCCAGGTAATTCGGTCAGGCTCAAGTACGGCTATGTGGTGACGTGCATAGGCTGCGTCAAAGACGAACAGGGCAACATCATTGAGGTCCATGCCGAATACAACCCTGACACCAAGAGCGGCACGCCTGGCTCGGATACCGTCAAAGTTAAGGGCAATGTGACCTGGATCAGTTGCGCGACGGCTCTGCCGGCTGAGATACGCTTGTATGACCGCTTATTCTCTGAGCCCTTCCCTGATGCCGGCGATCGTGAATTTTTGGACTATCTCAACCCTCTTTCTGTTCAAACCGTGCAAGCGTGGCTAGAACCTGGCACGTCCCTTGACACTGGCGTGGTTTCGCAATTTGAGCGTTTAGGCTATTTTGTCATTGATGCGCAATATTCAACTGCTAAGCTTCCCGTCTTTAATCGAGTCACCACACTCAAAGACACTTGGGCGAGCACGGTTTCTACCTGATGCATGTGCGCCCCATAGACGAAACCGTACAACGATCCCCACTATTCTGACGCTTAAAAATCCCAATGAGAATTCTTTTTTGTACTAAAAATGATGTGTTTGGTGCATCCATTCTTAATTGGATTCTCCCGCGTCTTGGTGAGCATCAGGTCAAGGTATTGTTGTCGGATAAAACGCGGACCGAAGAAAACTCGGTTCAAGCGCTCACTGAAGAAAAGTTTCTTGAGCGCGACCTCCCCCTTCGCGCCTTATTTCCTCTGATCGATGATCAAACTGCCACTGGCAAACTGTTGACATTTGAGGGTTGCCGTCAGCGCTATCAGGTGGAGATCGACACCATATACCGTATTAATGACGCAGACGCTGAAGCGATGATTCGCGACTGGGCGCCCGACATCATCGTTTCAGCGCGTTTTAGCCTTATTTTTAAGAAAAACATTGAACAGATTCCACCCTTGGGAATTTTTAATATTCACCCGGGCGCTCTGCCGGGCTACGCAGGGCTTTACGCCCCCCTTAGAGGCGTACTCAATGCAGACAAACAATTGGGTTGTACGCTTCATCAGGTGGATGAAGGGATTGATACCGGTGCGATCTATTCCGTTTCGTACTTGCCGTTTAATGCTGAGCGATCGATATTTGGACACATCGCACAACTTTATGAGCTCGGTCTCACTAGCCTTGTAGCGTTGCTAAATGAGCTGGCGCGTGGAGAAAAAGCACGCCTGAAAGTACAGGACGAAACGCTCTTTCGTTATTTTCGCTTGCCTGGCGAAGCCGCCTTTGCACAGTTAAAAACTTTAGGCGTCGATCTCGTGAATTTTGATGTTTACAGCGACTTTATTCAACAATTTGTACCAGAGGCGCTATCAAATCAGCTATCTCAAGCACTTTCACCTCAAGCGCTTGAGCAGGTCACACATCAGATCAGCACGGATGGCATCGATCAGACAGTGTTAGCGTTTTCTGAGCGATTGCAGCACATTGAACGCTCGACTATTTGACGGTCTCGGCAATTTTCACCACACGTAGCGGTGGGTATTTCTGTAGCTCTTTGGCGATACTCATATTGACAATCAAAGTAAAGCCAGGCGGTGCAACGACAGGAATGTGTTGAGGCTCGATCTTTTTAACTAAAATCATTTCAGCCTTAGAGGCCGTCAGTTGTCCGACCGTGGAGTATCGGTTGACCACACCAAACAAGGCATCTGATTCTCGTACGATCGCCTCTGACACAGCCAGTACAGGTATTTTTCTTTTGACCGCCTCTTTGGTCACAGCCTCTCGGTTCAGCAGTAGAAAAGTGTCTGGCGCAAAGTAGAACAAATCTATCTTTTTTTCTGCGAGCTCTTCGATTAAACGAGGCAGACTTGACGGATCAGGTTTACCCGCCGCGTTTAGTGGAACATTCACGGAAAACAGCTTGAAGTTAAAATCGACTTGTGCCTGTTCAAGCTCTTGTTGCACGCTCTTTGAATTATCTTCGGTTGTATTCGTAATATAACCAACGCGTTTGAAGGGCATGTAGAGTCGCGCGGTACTCAATTGGGTAGCCACAGGCACGATGTAGAGTGTTCCTGTGACATTACGACGCGGCGCGTTGACGCTTTTGACAAGATTGGAGCCTTCTGGGCTGGACACAATCATGAAAAGAGAAGGGATGTCCGTAACGTGCTTGGCTGGGTCAACGTTGTCGACTGTGCCTAGCATCTGCAAACTGACGGTGGTACCCCACGTCACAAGAAGATCGGGTTTATTCGCTTTTACGTGCTTGACGAACTCGGGGATGCGTTTGGCATCCGTTTTTACGTCTAGCACTTCGATTTCTACTGGTATTTTGCGAGTGACCCAATAGTTTTTGAAACCTTCACACGCCTCTTCGCAACCTCGAAACACCACCATCGTAATACGAAAGGGTTTAGTTACCTCGGCGAGCGCGTGCGTAG
>CAMAYM010000155.1 GCA_945862495.1 Bordetella parapertussis
CGTGATGCAGCAGGTGTATGGCTATGACGCTGACAGCCGTATCCTTGCCAGTGCTCCTTTTTGCGGTGCCTTTGGTTTTGCCACCTTGACTGGAGGACTGGTCACAGGATGCACAACCGTCAGTGAACCCGTATCCGATACACACAGTACGCTTGCGCAAATCCGCAAGCACCGCGTTACGCATACCTATGCCAACAACGAATCGATTTTGAAACTTTTCGAAACCGCTCAATCCCCCTCTGAGTTTAAAAGCTGCAAATTATTTGGCTTTGCCAGTTTTTCTCCCGCGATTAATAGCCTGCTCGAACAAGCGGAGCGCAATGGCGTCGCACTCACCGGACTATATGGATCGAGCGAACTTCAGGCCTTGGTCGCAGCACAACCAACGGATGCAAGCCAAGGCGATGTCAGTGTGCGCTACCTCTCTGGTGGACAACTGATTCACCCTGAAGCCCGTGTCAGAACCTCAGACCCCGAGACTGGACAGGTTTTAAAACAAGGCGAGTCTGGCGAGATTGAAATTTTCAGTCCCAGTCGTATGGTGGGCTATCTCGACCAACCGGAGGCGACCGCTCGCGCCATGACCGCCGATGGTTTTTTCAAAACAGGTGATCTCGGCTATGCCGTCAGTGAACGCCAGTTTGTCTTTCAAACGCGTATGGGTGACTCCATGCGGCTCTCAGGATTTCTGGTCAATCCTGCAGAAATCGAACAAGCAGTCGAAAAGCTCTCAGGCGTCAAGGCCTGTCAGGTCGTCGGTGGAACCCTGGGCACCAAAATTTTACCGGTCGCCTTTGTCATCTTAAAAGACGGCGCACAGGCCGATCCAGCGGGCTGGACGCAGGCATGCAAGCGCCTGATGGCAGGCTACAAGGTACCCGTACACTTTGAAGTCGTGTCTGTTTTTCCGTCAGTCGAAAGCGCCAACGCGGTCAAAATCCAAAAAAATAAACTACGTGAAATGGCGGATGCCTTGTTGATCTCACACGCATGAAACAAGCACCGGGTCTGCTCTATGCGAGAAGTCCACAGCCCTTGTACCTGCAGGTGGCTGCGATCGTGCGGCGCAATATCGAGCGCGGCGTCTGGCCACGTGGCCATCAAGTCCCGGCCCTTGAGTCGCTGGTTGACACCTTAGGCGTTTCACGCGCAACCGTCAGACAAGCCTTTGGTTTATTAGAGCGCGAAGGCTTGATCCACCGCTCCAGAGGCTCAGGCACATATGTCAATGAGGATATTCCAGAGACGCACAAACTCACGCTCCCAAAAACGTGGGCGGACACTGTTGCGCTCTCCAAAGAGCTTGGCACCACGACCTTGATGGAGTCCAATGCTGATGTCCCCCTGCCACTGCTTGGGATGGAGTGTCCATACGCAACCAGCGGGCGCTTTCAATATCTGCGACGACTTCATACGACCGCATCCGGTCCGTTTTGCTACACCGAGGTGTATCTCGACCGTGATATCTATCGGCAGCATCCTGCACGTTACCGACATTCCACCATTGCGCCTGTGTTGGATGAATTACATGGTGAAACACTGACCCATGCGGCGCAGTTACTGACTATTATCGAGGCAGGTGCTGACTCAGCTGAAGCCTTGCATTTACCCTTGTCTGCCCCGGTCGCTGAGCTACGTCGCTACGCCTGCGTCAATGACAACGTTGTGTATTTTGCGCGCTTAGAAATTCCGACGCGCTATGTTCAGATGAAGTTTGATCTCTTAGGAAATCGTTGATATGTTTAACCCTGACTCATTAAAGTTACCGTTTTTCGATGATAGCCATCGAGCGCTGTATACGGATATCAAAGCGTGGTCCGCCGCAGCACTCACCAATCGCGTACACATTGGCAACGTCGATGAACACTGCGTCAAACTCACACGACAACTGGGCGAGGCAGGCTGGTTACGTTATTGTGTCCCCGCAGAGTATGGCGGCGTGCTCAAAGAACTCGACTCCCGCAGTCTCTGTCTGATGCGTCAGGCACTCGGCTATTACGACGGCCTGGCAGACTTTGCGTTTGTGATGCAGGGGCTGGGAAGCGGTCCGATCACACTGTTTGGTTCAGAGGCACTTAAGCAAAAATACTTGCCCCATGTGGCCTCCGGAAAAGTGCTAGCGGCCTTTGCACTTTCTGAACCCGACGCGGGCTCAGATGTAGCTGCGATGACCACGCGTGCGACGCGCACCACGCAAGGATATCGGCTCAACGGTGTCAAGACTTGGATTTCAAATGCCGATATTGCAGATTTTTATACCGTCTTTGCGAAGGTTGAGAACGATGAAGCGGATGGTGTCACGGCCTTCGTCGTGGATGCCAATACGCCAGGGTTAAAGGTCACAGAACGGTTTGATGTCTGTGCCCCGCACCCGATTGGCACACTCACTTTTACCGATTGCGACATTCCCGTCAGCCAACGTATCGGCGACGCGGGCAAAGGTTTCAAAGTCGCCATGCACAATCTCGATGTCTTTCGTGCCTCGGTCGGCGCAGCGGCATTGGGCTTTGCCGAAGCTGCTCTAGACATGGGCATCGCACGTGCCACCTCGCGCCCGATGTTTGGCGCCACGCTCGCGGATCTACAAATCACACAGGCTGCGATTGGTGAAATGAGTACAGAGATCGATGCCTCAACCTTACTCATATATCGTGCAGCATGGGAGCGCGACGTACTCAAGCAACGCACCACCAAATCAGCCGCAATGGCCAAAATGTTCGCGACAGAGTCCGCCCAGCGCGTGATTGATCGCTGCGTCCAGTTGCATGGTGGTCTCGGTGTCAAAGTCGGCCATCCGATGGAAATGTTGTATCGTGAAATCAGAGCATTACGCATTTACGAAGGTGCGACCGAAGTTCAACAGGTCATCATCGCGCGTGAAACAATGAAAAACAAAACGGGAGGGGTATAAAAATGAATGGTTCAGAAGCAATGGTTCACACCCTGCTTGCAGGTGATGTTGATGTATGTTTTGCCAACCCTGGCACCTCAGAGATGCACTTCGTCTCAGCCTTGGATCGTGCCCCAGGTATGCGCTGCGTTCTGGGATTGTTTGAAGGTGTTGCGAGTGGTGCGGCTGACGGCTACTACCGGATGGCGGAAAAACCGGCTGCGACGCTGTTGCACCTAGGGCCTGGTTTAGGAAATGCGCTTGCGAATATTCATAATGCTAAACGCGCCTACTCCGGCATGGTCAATATTGTCGGCCAACATGCCTGGGATCATATCCATAACAACGCGCCGCTGAACTCGGATGTAGAAGCCGTGGCGCGTCCGATGTCCAACTGGGTCAAGACCACCATGTCGTCAGCAGCGGCGCCTCTGGATACCGCTGAGGCAATCTCTCAGGCACGCAGCACGCCCGGCCGTATCGCCACGCTGGTTCTCCCCGCTAACTGCGCTTGGGAACCCTCTGATCCAGGCCACTACTCCACAGCACCCGCGCAGACTGCTGCCGCACCGCTCACTGAGACAATCGTCGCCCTCGCCCGTTTATTATCCAATCGCAAAACAGCGGAAGCCACCACACTATTGCTGGGTGGTCGCGCCTTGCGTGCGCGTGAAGCCACGCTTGCCGGAAAAATCGCTGCGCACACAGGCTGCAAACTTGCCTCTGAACCACGTAACCCGCGCATGGAACGCGGCCAGGGTCGCGTCAACATCACGCCACTGCCCTTCCCTGTCGATGGCGCCGTCGCCATGCTCAAAGACACCAAACACTTGGTCTTAGTGGGCAGTGCGCCACCGGTTGCATTTTTTGCCTATCCAAACAAGCCTCGCATGATCAAACAGCCAGACTGCGAAGTGCACACTCTGGCGACGCTCACGCATGACATCGAAGCAAGTTTGCAAGCACTCGTCGATGCACTTGGTGCGCAAAACACCGCACCTGCAGAGCTCTCCACAGGCCCCATCATCACAGACTTACCGACTGGCGCACCTTTGGTAGAACACATTGGGACGGTCATTGCCGCGCTTATGCCAGAAAACGCCATCATGGTGGATGAAGCGGTCACCACTGGACGGCAGTTTGCAAAAGTCACACCACAAGCCGCGCCGCATGACTGTATCGACATCACAGGTGGTGCGATTGGTTGGGGAATGTCTGCAGCAGTCGGTGCCGCCGTGGCCTGCCCCGATCGCAAGGTCTTTGCCTTTTTAGGTGATGGCAGCGCAATGTATA
>CAMAYM010000156.1 GCA_945862495.1 Bordetella parapertussis
GTGGCATTTGGCAAGCTAAGCTCAAGTGCGATACGACGTACCTCAGTTTTGTTGATTTCACCGAGTGGAAATAAGGTGCGCGATAACTGCGCCTGGTTGAGTCGGTGCAAGAAATAGCTTTGATCCTTGGTGAGATCAAGGGCTTTGAGTAATTCGAATCGATCGCCTGCTTGACGGACTCTGGCGTAATGACCCGTGGCAATGTAATCGGCACCGAGTGACATCGCATGGTCAAGAAAGGCTTTAAATTTAATTTCAGCATTGCACAGCACATCCGGATTCGGTGTCCGACCCGCTGAATACTCTTTCAAAAAATCCGCAAAGACTCGGTCTTTGTACTCAGCAGCAAAGTTAACCGCCTCGATATCAACACCCACAACATCGGCCACGCTGGCCGCATCTAACCAATCCTGACGCGTTGAACAGTACTCAGAATCATCATCATCCTCCCAGTTCTTCATAAAAAGGCCGATCACCTCGTAGCCCTGCTCTTTGAGCAGCCAAGCAGTGACCGATGAGTCCACACCACCCGACATACCCACAACCACGCGCTTTTTAGATGTATTCATATCACTAGAATTGTAGTCGCTCTCAGCCTACAACTCGGGCGTAATCCGCTTAAAATGAAAGAAGATGTCGGGCGCGAACCCCTACACGTGGTGTATAAACTAGTCATTAATAATCTTACCTAATGGAGCGCCCGATGCGAATCGGAATTCCGCGCGAGACTCGCGATAGTGAAACACGCGTAGCAGCGACACCTGAGACAGTCAAAAAATACATTGCCGCAGGGCACGAGGTCCTCGTCGAGAAAGATGCCGGTTTGGCTGCTCACTTTAGTGATCAGGCCTACGAACACTCTGGTGCCAAAATCGTCGATGCCGCACAAATCTTTGCTTCTGCCTTAATCCTTAAAGTTCGTGCCCCAAGTGCGGACGAACTAGCAGGCATAAAGGCAGGCAGCACCTTGGTAGGTATGCTCGACCCCTTTGATGAAGCCGGACTCGATGCCATGGCACAAGCCGGCTTGACCGCCTTTGCACTAGAAGCCGCACCGCGTACTACGCGTGCCCAAAGCCTTGACGTTCTGTCTTCACAGGCCAACTTGGCTGGATACAAAGCTGTTTTGCTTGGCGCGCACTATTATGGCCGCATGTTTCCCATGATGATGACAGCCGCGGGCACGATCAAAGCTGCCCGTGTTGTCATTTTGGGCACCGGTGTAGCTGGCTTACAAGCCATCGCGACAGCCAAACGTCTAGGTGCAGTGGTTGAAGCTTCTGATGTTCGCCCCGCCGCCAAAGAGCAAGTCGAGTCGCTGGGTGCAAAATTTATCGATGTACCGTTTGAAACAGATGAAGAACGTGAAATTGCCCAAGGGGTTGGAGGCTATGCACGCCCCATGCCTGCGAGCTGGATGCAGCGTCAGGCTTTACTGGTCAGTGAGCGCTGCAAACAAGCCGATCTCGTGATCTCAACGGCACTCATTCCTGGACGTCCTGCCCCAACCTTAATTTCAGCTGAAACCGTCCGAGCGATGAAGCCGGGCTCAGTCATTGTCGATCTCGCAGTTGAGCGCGGCGGTAACTGCCCACTTTCACAGAAAGGTCTGGTGGTGTACGAAAACGGCGTCACCTTGGTTGGACTCACCAACTTGCCTGGTATGTTAGCAACCGATGCCTCAGCACTTTATGCCCGCAACGTCTTGGACTTTCTTAAACTCATTATCGACAAAGAAGCCAAAATTTCTATTGCGCGAGAAGACGACATTGTTATGGCTTGCCTCGTCTGCGAAGATGGCAAAAATCTAAGGAAAAAATAATGGATGCGATAAGCCCCACCCTCGTCAACCTGATCATTTTTGTACTGGCTATCTACGTCGGCTACCACGTCGTCTGGAATGTCACACCCGCGTTGCATACGCCACTCATGGCCGTCACCAATGCGATCTCTGCGATCGTCATTGTCGGCGCAATGTTAGCGGCAGCACTCACTGAGGGCGGACTCGCGCGCGGCATGGGTGTCTTTGCTGTCGCACTTGCGGCCGTGAATGTCTTTGGTGGCTTCTTGGTCACACGTCGAATGCTTGAGATGTTTAAAAAGAAACCCCCAAAAGATAAATCCGCTAAAGATAAAGCAGCGGACAATGGGAGTCACGCATGATTTCTATTAATGTTGTCACCCTTTTATATCTCGTTGCTTCGGTTTGTTTCATTCAAGCCCTTAAAGGCCTTTCTCATCCAACTACCTCTCGCTTAGGCAATGCCTTCGGGATGGTGGGTATGCTGATCGCAGTGCTCACGACGGCGGCACTCATCGTAAGCCTGTCACGAGAAGCGCAAGCGGGTACTGGTCTTGCTTGGGTATTGTTAGGCTTACTGATCGGTGGCTCAGTCGGTACAGTGATGGCCAAACGCGTTGAAATGACAAAAATGCCTGAGCTTGTTGCCTTCATGCACAGCATGATTGGTCTGGCTGCCGTCGCAATTGCCATCGCCATTGTTGCCGAACCTCATGCATTCAGCATAGTTGCCGCCAAAGGCGAGCCCATCCCTGTCGGCAATCGCCTTGAGCTGTTTATTGGTACTTTTGTGGGTGCGATTACCTTTTCCGGTTCGGTTATTGCTTTTGGCAAGCTCTCCGGTAAATACAAGTTCCGCCTGTTTCAGGGTGCTCCTGTCGTATTTGCAGGTCAGCATATGGTCAATCTTGCGCTCGCGCTTGCAATGCTTGGCTGCGGCATCTGGTTCATGATGACCCAAGACTGGACACCTTTTGTCATTATGACCATCATCGCTTTTATCTTGGGTGTGTTGATCATCATCCCAATCGGTGGTGCGGACATGCCTGTTGTCGTGTCGATGCTCAACAGCTATTCAGGTTGGGCCGCGGCAGGTATTGGCTTTTCACTCAATAACCCGATGCTTATCATCGCAGGCTCATTGGTCGGTTCTTCTGGCGCCATTCTGTCTTACATCATGTGTAAGGCCATGAACCGGTCTTTCTTTAACGTGATTTTGGGCGGTTTTGGCGGCGCGACAGATGCCGGCCCAGCCGCTGGCGCAGGCGTTCAACGCAATGTGCGTTCAGGTAGTCCGGATGATGCAGCGTTCTTGCTGACCAACGCTGAAACCGTCACGATCGTGCCAGGCTACGGTTTGGCTGTTGCACGTGCTCAACATGCGCTCAAGGAGTTGGCAGAAAAACTTACCGAGCACGGCGTCACCGTGAAATACGCGATTCACCCTGTCGCAGGCCGTATGCCTGGTCATATGAACGTTCTCCTTGCTGAGGCTGAAGTCCCTTACGATCAAGTGTTTGAGATGGAAGACATCAACAGCGAGTTTGCTCAGACAGACGTTGTGCTGGTGTTAGGTGCGAATGACGTGGTCAACCCAGCGGCTAAAAATGACCCCAAATCACCTATCGCTGGTATGCCCATCCTTGAGGCCTACAAAGCTAAAACGATCATCGTGAACAAACGCTCTATGGCCTCTGGCTACGCCGGACTCGATAATGAGCTTTTTTATCTCGACAAAACCATGATGGTGTTTGGAGACGCAAAAAAAGTCATCGAAGATTTAGTGAAAGCGGTAGAGAATTCGTAAAAACCGCGTAGTGAAAACTGAATGAAAACTAAAACTGTGACGGCGTCAATCGTCACGGTTTTAGTTTGTATACCGCAGCACATACACGGCAGCGGCAAAGAGTGACGGCAAGAGCCCCACGAGCAAGGCAACAATGCGCCACGTTAATTTAGTCATTTCGCTGTGCAGGGTCGCTTCAACTCTACCGATAGAGGCGTTCATACGCGTTTCAAGGCAAGCCAAGTCTTCCCTTGTAGCAAGAGTTGGAATAATGGCTTCTAGTCGTGCAAATCTGATTTCCATATTGAAATTTTAGCTTCTGATCAGTCTAAATTTCAATGCGTAGGCCGCGTATATTTTGTAACTTTTTGTGCGCTCACACACTTTACAAAAAAACCTATTTCATGGCC
>CAMAYM010000157.1 GCA_945862495.1 Bordetella parapertussis
CTCAACTTGCGCGATAACGACCAAAATAAACCCGAGTATCTCGCGATCAATCCCAAGGGTCGGGTCCCCGCCCTCATCACCGAGCATGGCATTTTGACTGAGACGCCTGCCCTATTGGTCTATCTCGCCCAGCTGTATCCGCAAGCTCAGGTCGCACCTCTTGACGATCCATTTGCATTGGCACAAATGCAGTCCATCAACAGCTGGTTTTGCTCAACCGTGCACGTCCATCATGCCCATGGCGCACGTGGGCGTCGCTGGTCTGATGACCTTGACGCGCAAAAGACCATGAAGGCCAAAGTCGCTCAAAATATGACAGATTGTGCCGCACTCATTGAGGGCGAAATATTGCGGGGCCCCTGGGTGATGGGTGAACATTTCACCGTCGCAGATCCCTATCTATTTACAATGACCAGCTGGATGGCTGGTGATGGTGTAGACGTAGTGCAATTTCCCAAGCTCGCTGACCACCACAAGCGAATGATGGAAATCCCTGCGGTTAAAAAAGTGGCTCCACTGCATGGGATTTAACTAAAATTTCATTCCCGTTTGAACACGTAGAGTTACAGCCGACTTATCCATTCGGCTTTTTTAATTTCAACGTTAGCGTCCACGCCATGGCTGGGTTCAATTGCCAGAGAAAACAGATAATGATCGCCAATCATCATTTGCTTAAACTGCCATTGCGCAGAAGGTTGTTGCGCCCCACGTTTGAGCATTAAACGAGGCGGTTGATTTTCTTGGAGAGAAAAATAAAAAGTATCAAGACCCATGGATAAACCCTGCCCCTCTGCCTTGATGTAAGCCTCTTTGAGTGTCCAGTAGGTTAACAAGCGTTTTACTTGTTGCGCAGGAGGTTGCATCAAGATCTCTTCACTTTCCTCTGGCGTAAAAAAATTTCTTGCAATGTCCACCTCGAGGGTCGGTTGGTCTAAGGACTCAACATCACACCCCAGTCTTGAGGAGGTAGATAAGGCCACCACACACATGCCCTCTGTATGGCTTAGATTGAATTCCAATTTGGCATGCGAGGCAGGCAACACCACGCTTGGCTTTCCGAACGCATTGTTCTCAAAAATTAGCTCCGAAGGTGCACAGTCAAGTTCCCTTGCCAGCGCTCCTCTGACCAAGGCATGTGCCACCAAGTATGTATGCCGATGACGAGGTGCATGAAACTTTTGCATACGACCGCGTTCTTCAACTGACAACCAGCGCGTCAAGATCTCGCAGGTCGCAGCGTCCTCAATGCTTTCTGGTGCGAGGTAAAACACCTTGGTATGGGTCAGATTTTGCGAGTGGTTTGTCATTGAGAAACTGGTTACTGAATATGATTTTTTGATAGACGAATACTGACTAACAATAACGACTAAGAATGTGCTGGGTATAACGACCCTAATGCTCTCAAAACCTCACATACAGCAGTCGCACAGGAAATAAACTCTTTTACCCACAAGAATACTACGTCTAATATAAATTCACTTACCCACACTGAGAAAGTTCGAGGAACAACACATCATGATTTCACTAGCCCGCACAGCACTCGTTTGTATAGCCTTCGCAGCCCCAATTGCAACTCAAGCCCAAACTCCTGCTCCCGTCACGAACCGTGCAATCACCGAGGCTGAAGTCCTAGCCGCCCAAACAGGCTGGTGTGACGCTTTAGTCAAAATCAGTAATGAGCATGACAAAAGTGGTCAAGCTGCCGCCAAGAAAATGGCCGAACAAGTTATCGATGGCGCTTACGGTTACCAGATCGGGCCTGTATTGTTTAAACCTACACTCACTGAAGTACCCCAGACCTTTCGCCTGACGCGCGCTGGGGCACTTTCATATTTTGTTGGTGGTGATCCAGCATTTCCAAAGGACACAGGCTTCGCTCTGAAGGGCTGGACCAAGTGCGAAATTAAAAATGCAGGAATCATGATCACTGGCAACACAGCGATGACTATTGGAAATGTTGACTTTACCGACAAGGCCAACAAACTTACTGTTGTAGACAAAACTTGGGGCTTTATCAAAGGTGACGATGGACGCGTGCGCATCGTTTTGCACCACTCTTCGATTCCTTATAGCGCAAAGTAACCCGGTGGTCCTTCACACTGGCTTTCACGCACAGTGGTAATTTAGAAAAAAGAAGTCTGCAAAAAAGAAACCTGCTTATGCAGGTTTCTTTTTAACGATTGACTGAATCGAATTGCGACAAAGACTTTATTCGACCTTGGCACCAGAGGCTTCAACAACCTTTGCCCACTTTGCTGTTTCAGCCGCGATTACCTTGCCAAAATCCTGAGGCGTTCCGGGAATCGGCACACCACCCAAATCAGCTAAGCGTTGCTGCATTTTAGGATCGATTAAAGCTGGACCCGCACCTTTGTAAGAAACATGCAACATATTGCAGCCTGTCATAAATTTAAACAATTCACCGGACAAATGCACAGAAGTGCCACTACCCGAAGAAGCCACATGGGGGGCAATTACAGGCATTGGAGACGTGCGAAAATTGGTCAACGCTTTCGCTTATTTTTTCGCTTTGACTCAAAAACTAAAATCATTATTTACGCTTGGGTTAACGATAACAAAATGCTACGCTCATCAGGCAGCAAAAACGACCCCTATATCGTTTTTCAACGAATGTTAGACCGTGGTCATCCGCCTGATAAATGGAGTGATCTAAAGGCGGAAGTCCATTACGAATGGAGAAAAATTGTTTTACATGAGTGAGTTAAAAATCACTCGCTAATATTGATTATTCCAACACCACCGGCCGATCAGACAACTCATTTTGGTCACCGATACGTTCTGGAAAATGCAACTTTAGGTGCTGTGTCACGCTTTGAATCCCTGCAATCGCCCCACCCCGAAAATCTTTCTGACGGAATGCTTCCTCAATCTGGTGACAGATACGCGTCCACTCTGCCTCACCGACTTTGGCATGAATCCCCCGGTCGGCCACAATCTCTACTGCATGATCGGCTAGCAAGACATAAATCAACAAGCCGCAGTTATCCTCGGTATCCCAGATCCGTAAGTTTGAGAACAACTCAACGGCACGCGCGCGTGGCGAATGTCCCCGGATGACTGCGACGGGATCAAGCGACGTCTCCACGGCAAAGCGCACCTCTCCCGAATGCTCAGCCTCGCTCACTTTAATAACCGCCTCAATGTCCTGCAAAGTCGCGGCTGAAAAAGCAGCCTTCATCTGACCTTTTGTCGTGACTAAATGCTTGAGTAGACGTTTGGCATTCATCTTTACCATCTCCCCGAGGCACCGCCGCCACCAAAACCGCCACCGCCGCCTGAGAAACCTCCGCCACCGCCGAAACCACCACCATTAGATCCTCCGCTAGATCCACCGCTAAAACCACTGCGGCCAGCGTTAGAGTGAGAATTTCCTCTACCGCCGTAATACCCTGAGGTCAAACCACCTAAACCACCACTCAACAAGGTCACGATGAACGCAATCACGCCACCTAAAAGCGCTGTCAATAACGCACCAGCAATAAACCACCCGATGATCGCAACCGCCACACCTGTGGCACTTGCACCCAAAAAGCGTCCGAAAATTTTTCTTAAAAATCCACCTAACACCAAGGCGATCACAAACAACACGGACAAAGATGACAAGGCACCCTCTTGATCAGCCACTAATTGCCGCGCGGGCGCAGGGGTAGGCAAGATCTCACCATCAATCGCCCGCCCAATCAAATCTACACCCGCTAAGATCCCTGCATAAAATTCCTGTTGCTTAAAGCGCGGAATAATCGCGCCCTCAATGATCCGCTTACTCAGCGCGTCCGTCAGTGCCCCCTCAAGGCCATAGCCCACCTCAATCCGCACAGCACGGTCATTCTT
>CAMAYM010000158.1 GCA_945862495.1 Bordetella parapertussis
AGCCCCAAGTCCTTTTTCCAGGCTTACTCGATGATGTGCGTCCGCTACTTGCCGCGTGTGATGTGGGGTTCGTGTTGTCTTACCAAGAGGCGTTGTCCTTCGCCTGCAGAGAGCTGATGGCGCTGGGTTTGCCTGTGCTCGTCACGCGAGTGGGAGGCTTGCCAGAAAACCTGATCGAGGGTAAAAATGGCTGGATCGTTGATGTGCGAGACGTTTCAGGTATAACAGAGGTATTGCGACAAATTGCGGAGCAGCCTGCGCGACTCCATGAGATGGGTGTCGCAGCCCGTCGTCATGCTGAGCAATGGTTTAATCTGTCTGATTTTACGACTCATACGCTGGCTGTCTATCAACAATGCGTTGCAGCAAGTCATCCACGTTCAAGAATCAAAAGATGAACACAACTATCCCGATCCTCATGTATCACCAAATTGATGTGCCCGCGCCTCGCGGGACACAGTTTCGTGGCTTGACCGTCCATCCAAAGAGCTTTGCCAGACAAATGCGGTGGATGCACCGGCTCGGTTACCGCGGCTTGAGCATGCGTGACCTCATGCCTTACCTTAGAGGGGACCAGACTGGCAAAGTGTTCGGTATTACCTTCGATGATGGTTTTCGCAATGTGTATACAAATGCCTTACCCATTTTGACCGAGCTCGGTTTTACCTCGACCAATTATCTTGTGGCCAATCAGTTTGATGGCGGCAATGTCTGGGACGCAAATAATAATGTTCCGTTTTCACCGCTTATGTCAAAAGACGAAGCCAGAGCCTGGTCTCGGGCCGGACAAGAAGTCGGTTCCCATACATTAGATCATGTGCATCTGCCCAAGCTATCGCTTAATGATGCGCGGACTCAGATGACGCAGTCCCGACATATCCTGACTGAAGTTGTTGAGCAGGAAGTCACTGCTTTTTGCTATCCCTACGGCCATTTCAATGCCGAACATGCCGTGATGGCATCTGAGGCGGGATATCAAAATGCAACGACCACTCAACGCGGTTTGGCCGGACCTCAGGATGGGGCATTTTTATTACCGCGCGTCGGTATTTGGCGTTCCACACATATGTTGCGTTTTTTTCAAAAATGTTTGACTGGTCACGAGAATCGTCGTCGTGGCTGAACGTTTGCGTATCGCGCTCATTACAGAGCGGTTTGGTCAAAAATTTGGCGGTGCAGAGGCCTACGCCGTGCATCTCCTGGAGCAGCTTGCGCCTCATCACGATGTCACGGTGATCGCCAGAGAGTTCGCGCATGATCTTCCTATCAAGGAGATTCAAGTCAGCAAGTGTCAGGGTTGGCCTAGCTGGATCCGTGCGCTGCATTTTGCGTATTGGAGTCACAGACTGACAAAAAACAAAACAAGCTTTGACGTGGTGCACACCCACGAGATGGGGCCTGCAGGCGATATCCATGTTGTGCATGTTGTTCCTGTCAAATTTCGACGTTTTCATATGCAGTCACGCTGGCGCGGCATCTTGAGTTGTTTGGAGCCTCGTACCCTGGCCTATCTTTGGCTTGAGGCCGCTTCGGTTCGCGCTAGCACTGGCCACCAGGTTGTCGCGGTGTCACCGAGTGTCCAGGCGCAATTGTGGTCTGCTTACTCAAAGCTTGAGCCTATTGAAATCATTCCGCCCGGTGCGCGACCTGTGACAGTAGATCTCACTACCCGTACGCAACTGCGCGCTCAATTCCGCGCGCAGTTCGGATGGGCGCAGAACGATATTGGCTGTTTGCTCGTCGCACGCAATCCCTTAAGAAAAGGTCTCGCTGCTGTCTTACAGTCTCTGGTTGAGTTGCCTGCACATTACAAACTTGCCGTCGTGGGCGCCGATGGCCCAGCCCGTCAATATTTGCACCATAAACATCCAGACCTGTTGGAGCGGGTGACGTTTATCGATCCTGTCACCGACGTTTCTCCGTACTATCAATGCGCAGATATTTATGTGCATCCGACTTTACGTGATAGTTTTGGGATGGCGCCACTTGAGGCGATGGCACATGGCCTACCTGTCGTGTTGAGTGCGGCGCAGTATTGTGGTTTTGCTGCTTTCGTTCAGCACCAGCACAATGCTTGGGTGCTAGAGGATCCAAATAATGCCAGTGCGATTACTGCAGCTTTGCTCGCGCTAGACCCTGAGCACGGGCTTGGTATGCAGATCGTGCAAAAAAGTGCCGACTTGGTTCAAGCTTTTTCTTGGGAAACCGTGGCAAAACGCTACGAAGCACTCTACCTCGCTGTGGTGTGTGGACGTAAGGCTATTTAGAGCCAGCCACGTACCCAGTAGCCAAAGAGGCCCAGGTACTCTTTGATAATCGTCCGACTCGCCTCGAGGCTCCGTAAATGCGGACGCCAGAGCTCAGGTGGATTGCTGCGTGGCAACACAAGTTGCGGTGGGCCGCTGGCGGCGGTCACTTGAACACCTCTTTTTTGCAGACTCGCTGCAGCTCTGGGCATATGGAGCGCAGAGGTCACCAATAATGCGCTTTTGAGCTTTTGACCGCGCATGATGATATCGGTAAAGCGCGCATTCTCATAGGTATTACGACTGTTGTTTTCTAATAGGATTGCTGAGTCTGGAATCCCGCGTTGCCGCAACATTCTGGCAATGATTTGCGCTTCGCTGACCTTACCATCAAGCGCGCTACCAGAAACTAAAATTCTGGGCGCTCGCCCGGCCACGTAGAGCGCTTGGGCCAAGTCAATCCTATCGACGGCTGTCGCACGGTCATAGGGTTCGAACCAATTCGCTCGGTTCGCCTGGGTGTTACCGCCAAATATGACGATCACATCAGCCCGCGGCAAATCGCGTGGAAGTTTGTACGGGTGTTGCGACTCGAGCCGACCGCCCAAATAAAGTGAGGTGACCGGCAGCGACCACGCTAACACCCATGCCAAACCGACAACGATTAAGAGCGCACCCGTCAAGCGTTGTTTCAACGCGATCAACACCAAGGCCAGCGCGATGAAAAGCAGGCACAGGCTGGGTGGATAAAGCAGAATATTCGAAAAAGGAATGGACGAAAGCAAAGGATTTGACTCAGGGTTTGGCGGTCAATAATAGCTGCACTCGGGTAACGGCTTCACCCGCAGTTGGCCAAGATCCATTTTGCCCCATATTGCAACTCTCGGGGTTCCAAGGACCTGTTTTGTTGGCATCGGTCACACCAAACAAAGTCAGTTGTCGGGCGCCTGCTGCTGCACATAAGTGTGCAACGCCCGAATCGTTACAAATGACCAGAGACGCCATACGCGTCAACGCACAAAAAGCGCCCAAATTAAGTGGTCGAATCAGACCGACCGTTGGCGCGGCGCGATTGGCGGCGGCTTGTTCGTGCTCGGGAGGGCACATCGCCACGTTGACCCGGTTGTTTTGCAAAACCCGTGCCAGAGCATCGAAATGTGGCCAGACCTTCTTTTGACCACGATGTTGCCCTGTTGCTGTGGGGGCAATGAGTACAAATTGACCTGTTTTTAAGCCCGCTTCTCTCAGTACTGCGGCAGCCGATTGCTTGTGTTCATTGGTGATCGGTAAGTCAAGTGTGCGCGCTAACGATATCTTGCGCGCATCAAACCCCCAGCTGCTGAGTGCGCGTTGTGTCAGTTCAAACCAAGCCTCCACGGCATGCATCGGTTCAGCGGGCTTATGGTAAGCCCATTTGAGTAAGAGTGATCTGCCGTCATCACGCCAGCCAGCGCTGCGGATACCGGCTAATTTGAAGGTCAAAGCACTTGAAAGTGAGTCTGGCATGAGTAAGCCATGCTGGTGCGAGGGATGTTCCCGTCGCCACTGGCGTAACGCCTCGACATTGGTCCGCATTGAATCCGTCATCTCA
>CAMAYM010000159.1 GCA_945862495.1 Bordetella parapertussis
CCACATTGCGCATCATCAACAATACTTCTCCAAAGGGGAAAATTAGAAGCAATCACAGGTAGGCCTGCAGCCATGTATTCAAATAATTTATTTGGGAAGGCATTGACGTGATTGGGCTCTGGTAAATAGCAGATCATCCCGACTGATGAGGACATCATGGCGTCAACTGCAGCTTTGCGCTCTAGGTTACCTTTGTAGTCAACGTTATGCCAGCCTGAAAGCTGCTCTAGTTCTCGCCGCGTTTCCAAACTATCAAAGCGACCTGCCAGCACCATCTTCGTCGACAACGACTCCAAAGCTATGATGATCTCGCGCACGCCACGTACACGACTGATCCCGCCAAAAAAACCGATAACCGGCAGCGGCTCCCTGCGCTCTTGATCCATGCGGATTTCTGCCGCTAGAGGAAAATTATTGATGGCTAGGGCACGGCACCCAACACGCTCAAATCGGTCGGCGATAAAAGGCGTCGCACCGACCACGCACGTCATGCGGCGTGCAACGAAATTTTCGAAAATTTCGAAACTTGCAGAAACAATACGGCGTGCCCATAACGGAATCCAATCCCTACTCATGACTGAACGAGGCACATCCTCATGGCTGTCGTAGATGACCTTGGCACCATTCTGGCGCAGCCCGAGTGCAATCGTCAGCAATTCAGGGTCATGGAAATGATAGACAGAAGCATTGATTTTTCGCGCACGCTGTAACAGGCGCCACGGACATACCAGCATTCGTTCAAAGCGCCCAATTGGAAAGCCAACATCTAGCACGTGAACGCCACCTATCATGGCATCCCCTCCGCCATCTGCCACGATGAAATAGACCTCATACCCACCAGCGGCAAGGCTGTTGCATTGTTTCAGATGGACCCGTAATTCGTTTCGATGGTGGGCCGAACTGAGGTGAGCTACTCTAGTCAAATGGACTCCTTGAGTGCAATTTTTTCTTTCAACCCCATGTAGTACAACGATCCGTGCACTTCATACCCACCCGCTTGGTGCTGCGAGGGATGCGCTAAGTAGCCAGCCGTTTCGTTTGTGCACGAGACAATAAACTTCATACCACTAGCATTTATCACGTCAAGCTGATACAGGTGCGACACCTCGAAAGGCAAAAAAATGAACTCAATACCTCCCGGTAGGGCAATCCGGAAACTGGTCACTTGACTCCCGTCCTTTAAGTCCAAAAGACGCACCCCAACATCAAACTGCCAATCACCTAGCGGAAGGTCATCACACTTCACCGCAGACCAGACAGCAGTCGCATACTTTATGTTGACTTGATTGATTGTTGCTTTCGAAGGCTCCCAATTGAACTTCCAGTTCAATCGAAAACGAGGAAGCCACCCGATCCGCTTTCTGGCCAAGTTGGGGCGAATATCACCAGCACATCCTTGCAAGAAAATCACAGTCTCAACCGAAAATCGCTCTCTTATAGACTGACGAATAGCACCGACGTAGTCGGGCGACAATTCGCAACCCACGCCCTGGGTTACGGGATGACATGCATGATAAACAAGAACAAAATCCGCCTTCAACTCGTCACCAAACTCGAAAATATAGATATTTCGATCAACCTTCCTAGACTCATTTGGATAGAAACCGAAACGCCTTGTTAGTAAACGATTCAAGATGTTATCGGGATAGTCAAATCGTCGATAGACGGGAACATCCACCTCCGCACGATATTGACGCAAGCGCGTAGGCTGCGTTTTTTTGGTTTCAGCTTCTGCCAAAGCACGAATGTATGCGTCGAAACCATTTCGACTAAAGCGACCGATTTCAGGTTTGCCGTCATCCAACATGGGGGCGTAATGTGAGTGACTGGCTGCGAAGATTTGGGTTTCAAAATGTGACGTAAATGCATCGACCAGACGGCCCGCATACAACGCATCAAGAGAACACAGACGGTATGCGTGCCCATCAGCAGACGTAAATGCAAGACCATTCACCTCAAGTGCATCACTGGAGTTCAGCGAAACCCGACTAGGATCAGCACCGCCTAAAGGCTCCCCTGCACCAACCTCGACTTTAGACGTAAATATGTTCATCGACATCATCAATACAACCTAAAAGAACAGGTCGGGCACAACCACTTACCGCACTTAACAAAACGTGGCTTTTCTTTAAGAATGGATAACTCTGTTGTCAAAGCATTTAATGCCGATGGGACAAAGATCCAAGGCACGCCATCCCAATCCCCCATTTGCAGATTACCCTGTTCTTCATAGTGCGGATAAAACTTATCAAATGATTCGCTGCAACCAGGCGCCTCGGGTGCAACTCGAGAACAGATAGCCCTATCAACTTCTGCATCCCATCTCAAAAGGTGGCGTATTAAGTGCCTTTGGCTAAGACCCAACATATTTTGTGCCACGTGTACAGTTGAGAAACCTGGACTTTCATCCAAGCAGCCCACCAAAAGCATGGAAAAATCATGCGTAATAGCCAGGTCCTTAATCGGCGAAAAACAATCAGTTTCGCTGGTATGCCTGAGCAAAGCCGGCGCGACTCGATCGCCCAATCCAACAAATGCATGTGATGGATGCGTACTTCGCACAGCTCCCGGCAAAGCTGCTATCAGACGACCCAATGCTCCTGAATTTCTTTTAGGCGATGCTCCGCGCCCCTCAGCCTTCCTCCAAAATGGTCTTGCGCCCTGAAAATCAGGAACGAAAACTTCATCAAACTCCAACTTATCGTGAAGAAAATTGAGAACTCCTTTGCTCGCGCGTATCTGTCTAGCTAGGGGGGCAAGCCCAGCGCGCATGTAAAGAATTTTCGAACGACACATCAACATTTTTTGGGTTCTTTTAAACCATCAGGAGTACACGTTGATGCGCTTACCTCGCATACGCTCCACCAAAGTCTGAATCTTTTTGAGCAACTTATAGCGTCCCTCCCAATTGGCGTAGTCGTAGTAGCTGCTCATATGACCATCTACAAAGCCTTCATACTCTGCCCGCGTGATCCGCAGTTTCTTGCAAAAATAATCAAGGTCAATCTCTCTCTCCTGCGGGTCGTACAGGGGGCGTGCTAACTCTGCTAAAGCCTCCTCGCGCGTCATCTGGCCAGAGACGATCAGGCTAGAAAGATGTGGCTTGCGCTTGTCATACCCGTACTTACGCACCAGATAGTCGTTCTGAAACACCTTGGTAAAGAGCGACTCTCCATGTTTGCGGCCATAGTCGCGCCAACCGATTGCCTCCCGAAGCTCCTCCACTGCCATTTTTTTGTCATAGGGAATGAAATTCAACGGTCGGAATGTCCGCATCTTCTTGATCAGCGGATAGTAAAGGTAATACTCACTGATACTGATCGTTTTATAGGAGCGCAGCTTTCTTTCGCCGTAGCGGCGATGGATGGCCTTGAGATTAATGGAATCCATGGCACTGCCTTCGTGCCAGCTGTCGGCCATCACCCCCTCGGTCGCGATATTGCCGCCAGAAAGGATGTACTGGATATTATTTTTAATCGCGAAATGATAAAGGCTCGAGAAAAAAATATGATCCTGAGGAACATCCTGATTCGAGATCCCTGAACGCAAATAGGCCAACTGAAGATCGCGCATATCCTCCCAGTCGACCACATGCGTGTGCAAGTCGTAATTGCAATGATTAACAATCTTCTCAATGTTGCCAACTGCCAGCTCACTATTCCAGCCAGCGTCCACATGAACGACCAAGGGTCGCAGGCCCCAATCTTTGATTTTCAGGGCCATGTAGGAACTGTCAATACCGCCACTCAGCCCAAGAATGCAGTCGTACTCCTGCACTCGACCACGCATGCGGATTTGATCCAACATCTTGCCCA
>CAMAYM010000160.1 GCA_945862495.1 Bordetella parapertussis
GGGTTTCTGGCAGCAATGCACCAGCCTTCGCTTCCAACTCTTCCGGATCGTGTCCCCGCACCAGCAGACTGTTCTTGCCCAACTTCTGGGTGTTGAGGAAATAAATTTTCCCGGCCTCGAACCGTGGACGGTTGAAGGTGTTTTCGACCACCACCAAATCGGTGTGGTTGATACGGTCGCTGGCCTCCATCAAACGGAAGCGCGTTTGCTCATTCAGTGACGGATCATCGCTGAACCAGATCACCACCGCGCCAGGATCAGCATCGAAATCAAATTCATCATCACCGTGGAAAAGCGCCTCGAAAGCAGCTGCGGCCATCACGGTCTTACCAGCGCCCGTCACGGCCGTCAGCGAAAACGCACACTTGCGCGATTTACGACGCCAATCGTCCTGGGCATCTTTGAGGTTGTTCAATGCATCGCGCACGGCGTCACGTTGATAGTCCTTGAGGGTGAACTTCATCTTTATTCCCCGTTCGCGAAGCTGAAATTGGAGAGGTACGACTCATAAAGCCGAACTGGCTCGACCCCATCAGGCAGGCGCTTGGCAATGGCCTGAAAGCGCCGGTCGTCGTCGGTGACGATGTAGGCAATACGCAAACCACTGGCTTGACTCACTGCATGGATGAACGGCGTGGCCTGGTCCACCTCGGTCAACAAACCATAGGTATCAGCCACTGCCCATCCCTCGGGCGGCAATTTGTCGATGCGGCGGCCTTGGGCCCCCGCCCGCAACCACAGCATGGGCGCGATGCGCGCATACGCAAGGTTGTGATTGACAGCGCTCTTGGCCTCGTAGGTCAGGGTGAAGAACTCTGCGTTTTCCTCGAAGCCATCGGCCATCGGGAATTCGTCGGTGAACTTGTAATCGCCCTTGATCGGCTCACCAGCTGGCGTCTTGCCGGTAATCGCAGCAGCCACGCGCGGCTTGGTGATGTAGTCACAGATACCGTGCTTTTCCCATTCGGCATCGCCGGGGCGCAAACCCTGCTCGCGCAGCGCCTTCTGCTCGTCGGCGGCCACCTCGTTGTTGGTTACCGAAATGCACTGGCGACGACCACCGTCTTGGCGGTTCAGGCGCATCACGGCGTGGGCCGTAGTGCCGGAGCCGGAGAAGAAGTCGAGGATGATGGCCTTGGGTTTGTCACCTACAAAAAAGCGGAGGGCATCTTCAACTGCGTACAGCGACTTTGGAAAAGGGAACCGTCGGTCAGGCAAAAAATTCAAAAGCAATCGAGTTCCGTATTGCGTGGCATCGTGTGAACCTATTCGCCATTGAGAACCAGGCACAGTGACTCGTACTGTCGTTTCGAGCGTGGACGTAATGATTGAACCATCTTCACGATAACCAAGAGCCTCGTACGTACCATTCTCAATTTTTGCTCGCTCACCCTCAGCCAAGTAATAAATCGGGGTTGTTTCACCTTTCAGCTCACCTATCCGAAGCCCTCCAGTTTTCAACACCTCCCGAACAGTGGACGGTTTAAGCCGCCAGCGTCCTTCTGTCCCATTTTTTCGGATAGGCCAAACAGCAATCGTGCCTTCAGGCGCTACTGTATCCCTGCGATCTGCACCAACTCCAATCGGCTCACCAACACTGTGGAATGACTTGCCATCTTTGGAAATGAAGAACGCATAAAAGGTCTCGGGATGACCGTCACGAGTTGGGCTTGATCCCGACTTTCTCAGAAGGTCCCATCGTATATCTCCCTTGTGCGTGCGGCCTTTTGTCGTGATCCATTCATCAGATAGCTGCCTAGGCTTAACTCCACTTTGACCAATCATTACAAAAAAATAATACTCATCAGACCTGCCAAAGTAACCTGACCGGGCAACTGCGGCTGGATTAATTGAGACACTGGCCATTTGAATTCTGGCCTCCGGGAAAACCTGTTCCAACAGCAGCCCCAGCCTGAGGTACTCCTTTTCGTCGATCGTTACGATCAACACTGAATCCGCTGGATTCAGCAATTCTTTCGCCACCAACAAGCGCCGCTCCATCATCGCGAGCCATTTGCTGTGACGGTACAGATCGTCACCTTCTACGTAGTCGTTGTTGTATTTCCAATCCTTCGCACCGGTGTTGTACGGAGGGTCGATGTAGATGGCGTCGACCTTGCCGCGGTGCGTGTAGGTCAGTGCCTTCAGTACGTGGTAGTTCTCGCCATTGATGACTGTGTGGAAGGGTTTGTCGCCGCCGCGCGTGACCTTGCCAGTGCTAACCAAGCCTGGATATATCGTGTCGCGGAACTCAGCCACCACGATCAGATCGGCCAGCGACATCGATTGCATTTCGGGCTTGGCTGTATCCAGTAGTTCCAACTCAGCAACTTTCGTCGCCTTGTGAATGGCCTTGACCTGCCAAAGTCTCTGATCACCCTTTTTGACCGAACCACGCTCAGGCAGCACGCGCACCTTGTCACCCTTGCGGACAGGGCGCAGCGGCAATTCCACCGCCTCCGGGCTGTGACGTTCAAAGTTCAGACCAAACGGCAGTCGAGAGGAGAGCAACTTGAACTCGCGTTCAAGGTCAGCGCCCAGCTGTGAGTCCTTGGCCTTGGCCTTGGCGAGTAGATCAGTGAGTCGAGACAATTCGGCCTCCTGGTCTGGTGTTGGTATTTGATATCTGTCTTTTCACTTGTAATCTTTCACTCCGGCGCCACTAATCTGACGCTCGGAAAATAATTCTTATAACGCCGAGTATCTCGGGTTAATACCGGCAGGCCGCTGACAGCGGCGTGAGCACCGATAAAAAAATCCCCGAGCACATTGTTTTTCACGCCCCCACTGCGGCGGTACTGCACAAAGGCCTTGCCAGCAAGGAACAGGGCTGGCTTGGGAATTTCCAGCATGCGCAGTTCCATGCCATCGAGCACTTGGTCCAGCGCCTCGACGGTAGAAAACGTCAGCGACAGCTCGGAGTAGATGATGGGATTGATGGCCAGCCGGTGCACCTTGGACTGGGCCTGCAACTGTGCGATGGACCAGTCGGCCCAGTCCGGGTCGTTTTCCAGGACATCGACCAGGACGTTGGTGTCGACCAGCATCAGGCCACATTTCCCACATCATCGCGCAGCAGCGCCATCAGGTCGTGCGTGCGCCACTTGACGTCGGCCTTGCCACGGGCGGCTTCGAACCGGTCAGGCTTGCGCTTGGCTGAGCCCTCGGCCTTGTGGATCACCACTTCGCCGTCTTGGTTGACAGCAAAGTCCACCGGCATGCCGGGGTGCAGGCCCAGGGCATCGCGGATCTGTTTGGGGATGGTGACTTGCCCCTTGATGGTGAGCGTGGTCGACATGCGGCCTCCTGTGTTTTACGATCGATTCTATAGTAATACCAGCCTGTGATGGTGGCAATACATGCGTTTTTGCCAAGCCATACAAGAGGGAACAACCATCACCACCGTCACGACCATCACAGACGGGCCCACCGGTGATCTTGGTGATGGTCGTGACGGTGATTCCCTTTTGTTTTACCTTGTCAGGACGTGCATGTAGGGTGTGAGCTCAACGCAAACCCTCGCACCGATGTCAACGGCATCAGATTTAATATACTGATCTTTTATCCAGTATTTTCATGAACAAATCCACCGCCCCTACCAACTGCCTGCGCTACTGGGATCTGGCCGATCACATCCGCATCAA
>CAMAYM010000161.1 GCA_945862495.1 Bordetella parapertussis
AAGCGCTTTTACGAACACGGGCCGGCGTGGGTCAGATCGATTTGGCCAACAAGATCAGCATTTGAGTGGTTTTGTAAATCGCGCCGCGTCGAACTGGTCGCCAGCGGGGGTATGTGTCGCATAGGGCGCGAATGGCTCATTGACACAGCCGCCTTTTCTGAAGCTGTAGGGCGCGCGTTAAATGCACGATCGCAGGTGGACCAACTGCCTGTAGGTCAAGCATGAAAAAACAAATCAAGGCTTGCTCAAGCCGTCTATTTGACCGCCAGTACTTTGCTGAAGGGCAAGACTTCATCCTTGAGATGGAAAGGGCTGATAGCTTGCACGCGCAGGCCACAGCAATTCGGATGGAGCAGTGGGCGATTTATCGGCAGTGCCTTGGCATAAAGCCCGAAGCCAAGAAGGGGGTCAAAAATGAGTTTTGACCACCTCCCCGATCTGAGCGAAGCCCGGCGTTTATTGGACGCTGGTATGCACTTGGTCAAGCTGGAACGGTTCAGCAAGCGGCCCATTGGCATGGATTGGAATGCTCCACACAACAGAGCCAAGTCCATAGATGCCGAGGCAACAGGCTACGGGTTACCACTGGCGGCCAATCGAGCCTGCAGCGTTGACCCCGACAACTGGCAGCTGGCCTGCAGGGGCATGGCCGCTTTGGGCTTTGATCTTGAAACGATCATGGCCGCTGGTGTTCGCACCAAGTCGACTCGGGCGGGCAGTGGGGGCCGCGCTGCCTTCGCTGAAGAGCCTGATCTGTCTTGGCTGCGATTTTCGTCTCGCGATTCCAACGTTGGCACAGTCATAGAGTTTCGCGCAGGCAGCCCAAACCTGCAGGATGTGGTGCCGGGCCTTATTTACCATGACAAAGCTGGCAACCCGTGCACTCAGACTTATGCCAATGACCGCAGGTGGGATGACCTGCCTGGCCTGCCTGATGAGTTGCTTGAGTGGTGGCAACGCTGCAGCACTGACGTTGAGTTTTTGCGCGCGCAGCAAGTTAAATTCTTTGCCGCTGTTGAGGTGCAAGCCAACCTAGCCATATCCACAGGCAAAGGGGGCAGTAAGCTGGCGTTTGATGCGCCGAGCTACCGTGGCCGCTACAACGCTGCAAACACGGTGGAAAGTGTGCTGCAGCGGCACGCCTACACATGGCACCCCAAACTGCAGCGGTGGGCACCACCAACGGCCACCGGTGCGCCCGGTGTGAGGCCCATACCGGGTAAGAATGGACTTTGGCAAAGCGACCACGCTAGCGATCCGCTGGCAGGCACATTTGACGCCTGGGTGGCCCATGTGGTGCTTGACCACTATGGTGATATTGAGGCGGCCAAAAGCAAGGCTGCGGCTAATGAGTTTGATGCCAGTCAATTGACGAACGAGGTTGATCCTGAAACGGGAGAAATCAAGCTGACCCAACCTGTAAACCTGGGCGTTCCTCATATTAATGCTGTGCAGATATGGTCAGCCGGTGCCGATGCCGGAATTCCCGAGACCATGCTGACACCTCCCCACCCCCTGCTGCAAGAGCTAGCAGCCGTGATTGGTAGATCGGCAGAGACCACCGATCAGGCCTTGAATGTTGTTGGTGCTATTCACCTTGCTGCAGTGACCGTGGCGCGCGTAGTGGAGTCCAACAAAGCTAACCACGCCGCGCTGTTTTTAGGCATCGTGGCGCGCAGCGGTGCAGGCAAGAACGCCAGCAAAAATTTTGTGGCTAGGTGCCTAGATCGAGCGTTCAACAGGGGGGTTGTGAGTAACTTTTCGAGCGGATCTGGTCTCTTTACCGCGCTAAAAGAAACGCCGTCAGCCGTCATGCACCTTGATGAGTTTGGCGACAAGCTGGGCCATGGGTTAAAGGATCGGGCGGGGTCTACCGTTGCCAAAGGCTTTAGCGATCTGAAAGAAATTTACAGCCAAACCGCAGACCGCTTAAGCCCTGCAACTTTCAGCCTGATATCGATGTCCCCAAAGTCCCGTGAGGAGTTCATACGCAACAACGGCCCAGTACAAAAGCCTCATCTAAACATCCTTGCCGTGACAACACCAGGTCAGCTAAACGATGCTGTGACACAGGCATCGGTTGAAGGCGGCCTAATAAATCGCTTTCTTTTCGTCAGTGCCTGCGGCCAGATCATTGAAAACGATGAATTTGAGCCCCAGCCCCCGCAATGGCTTATTGATCACATGCAGTACGCCCGCAATGGCAACAGCGGCAACAGTAAGGAGGGTAACCTAGCCTCACTGGTGTTCATGGATGATGCCGAAACAGACCCGCACATGCGCCAGTATATTTTCTGCCCCGAGTCCATGGCACTGTTGAACGCATTTAAAACCGAGATCAAGCGCCTTGGGGCGAACGACGAGTTCATGGCCGACATGAGCCAGCGTTGGCGTGAAAACGCCATGAGGATGACTCTAGCCTTGCATTCGTTCTGTGAGCCGGGTCTAGCCACCATCAGCCCAGCCACTACCCAATGGTGCATTGACTACACCCGCTTTTATGGCCGCCAATTCGCACGCCGCCTGCTTGAGTTGGCAACCCCTATGGAGCATTACGGCAGACGACGTAAAGAGTATTTGCTGGCCTTTCGTGGCAGACCCGAAGGAGTGACATCGAACATGCTTGGCAAGTACGCTCCGTGGCGCAACGACCCGACCTACCTGCGTGCTTCTATCGTGGCAGATATGGTTGCATCAGGTGACATCGCCGTGGTGTCGGGCGACCCACCGGCGCGTGGGCCTGCGCCCCGACTTTATGTGGCATTGGCCTGAGGGGTAATGGGTATGTCCAAGTACAGAACAAACCGAAACCCAACCGCATTTTCAAAAAATCTTTGCGGCAGGTTTTCTCATTGGAGAAAACATACCAAAAATAAGAAAAAGACCCCCTTCTTCTTTTTTGATTTTTCTATTCGAACGAGGAATTGGGAGGTATGCCCTTTAAAGGCCTTTGACCTCTTTTTCACTCGTGGAAACCTGCCGCACCACTTGTTTGTGTTTTGCGGTGGGGTTTTTCTTAGGCGCCGAATTCAAGGTGAAACCAGAAACCGCCCCAAGACAGCCGTCGCTTAAGTGAGCGCCCGCCTCCTAGCCCCCAGACGCCGAGCGTCGGGCATAAACGCAAAACACCAAAGACGCAAGTCGTCGCCTGTTTGAGGATGCAATACGTGGATTCAGCTGAACTATTTCTTTATCGCCATCATTGCGAAGCTGGAACAACTGCGCTGGTGCAATACCGACGCTGCTTTGCACCCTATTTTGCTCAATCAACAAAACCCCAGCCGGACGGATGGGGCGGGTCAAAAGTCCAGCGAGAAATAACCATAAACCGTCTGGGCTCCATCGTGTTAACGCTATCCCGAAAAAACACCCCTATTTGCTTTCACTTGTGCGCGCACGCTCTCGCGCGAGCGAGTGGCCCTGTTACCAGAAAGGATGAACATTCATGATGAATTTAATTGAACAAAGCAGAGTGCCTATCGCGGGAAGTCTGCGCACTCGAGTCAATCAGATCGCCCACGCGTGGGGCGTTGAGCAGGGGCTGCAATTCAGAAAGCGATTGATTGCCCAACTTACAAAAGCCAGCGCAGCGGGTGCCAACTTAGATGAGCTCAATGAAATGCTTGATG
>CAMAYM010000162.1 GCA_945862495.1 Bordetella parapertussis
GCTATGCCTCGGTGGCGCAACGCGCTAAAGAAGAGTGGGCCGATATTCTTGGGGCTTATCTACAAAGCCGAGAGTCGTTGGCAGGCATCGTGCTGCTGATTGATATTCGCCGCGGGGTGACCGAACTTGACCGGCGCCTCGCCAATTGGATCGCACCGACACGGCGTCCCGTGATGGCTTTATTAACCAAAGCGGACAAATTTCCCTACGGTCAGCGTATCAAAGCTGTCTTTGCCGTCAAAAAAGAGCTCGAAGATATCGGTGCCCTCAACGCCGTTCCGTTCTCTGCAACAGCCCGCATTGGCCTCGAAGAGGCTACCCTCCAAATCGAAAACTGGATCTCTCCCAAGGTCGTACCATGACAACACCACACCTCATTCTTGCCGACTTTCCCGCCAATCGGCCACGTCGTCTTCGCCGTGATGATTTTTCGAGAAGGCTGGTTCGCGAGCACTCACTCTCAGTGGATGATCTTATTTATCCAGTATTTGTCGTTGAAGGCACGGGCGTGCGTCAACCGATCGCCTCAATGCCGGGCGTCCATCGTTACTCACCCGATACGCTGATTGAGGTGGCACGCGAATGTGTGGAGCTCGGTATCCCGGTGATGGCGCTGTTCCCAGTCATTGATCCCTCACTCAAGGCACTGGATGGCGCAGAGGCCATCAACCCCAAAGGACTGATCCCGCGCGTCGTGGCCAGTCTAAAAAAGCACTTCCCTGAGCTCGGCCTGTTGACCGATGTTGCTCTTGATCCATATACCAGTCACGGCCAAGACGGCGTGATTGATGAAAACGGCTATGTCATGAATGACATTACCGTCAAAATCTTGACGCAACAAGCATTGGTTCAGGCCGAAGCAGGTGTCGATATCGTTGCCCCCAGCGACATGATGGACGGTCGCATTGGTGCCATTCGCACTGCGCTTGAGGCCAACAACTTTATTCACACCCGTATCATGGCTTACTCGGCTAAATTTGCCAGTGCGTTTTATGGTCCGTTCAGAGATGCGGTCGGATCCGCAGCCAACTTGGGTAAGTCCAACAAGCTGGTGTATCAAATGGATCCGGGCAATATCGACGAGGCGCTACGTGAAGTCGCGGCCGACCTGCGCGAAGGTGCGGACATGGTCATGGTCAAGCCGGGCATGCCCTACCTGGATGTGTTGCGTCGCGTGAAAGACGCCTTTCACGTGCCCACCTTTGCTTACCAGGTCAGTGGTGAATATGCGATGCTCAAAGCGGCTGCAGCCAACGGCTGGCTGGATCATGACAAGGTCATGATGGAGTCGCTGCTAGGATTTAAGCGTGCAGGCGCGGACGGGATTTTGACGTACTTTGCCCCGGCCGCCGCCAAGCTACTTAAGGAAACAACTTAACGTGTGCGCTCGGCTTTAGCAACGTGCTCAAGCCGAGCTTGTTTTTGCAGCAGCATTCAAGTGCACCTGGCGCAATCTCAAGCGCCAAGCAAAAAACAAAGCGAGTAGTGGCAAACCAATAATTCCGACAGGAAAAACTGCGGACAACCCAAAGTTGTCACCCAGCCACGCACAAGCCGCTACACCGAGCGACTGACCCAGAAACAAACACGAAGCAAACAAAGACACTGCCGAACCTCTCGCGGTCGGCGCCATTTGTGTGGCGTGGGTTTGCAACACCGCATGCAAAAAGTAATAGCCCAAGCCAGACAAAATACTCGCCAACACACCCCAATACCAAACAGTCGAGAGCATAAAGGCAGCATACGCAATGGCCATGGTCAAGCCGCCCGTGAGTGCAAGCCTGCGCTCACCTAGCCATTTCACAAACTGATTGGCACGAATCGCGTAAATGAACGCACCCAGTGCAAAAAATCCACTGATGATGCCCGCCCATGACACAGGAATACCGTGGCGCTCATGCAAAAAAGCAGGCACAAACGCAAGCGGTCCAAAGACAAAAATGCCTTCGATCAACACAATCACTAAAACCATCACGGCCCAACGCGTCGAAACCACTTGTTTGAGTGGCCCAAGAATACGTGCCCCCTGTACTGGGCTATGCGGCTTTTCCGGAACTGACTTGCGTTTCGAAATCAATAGGCCGCCAACAATAAAATACACCGCAGCCATCCAGACAAAGGCCCAACGCCAACCAATCGTATCCGCGAACACGCCACCAATTAACTGACCAATCGCAAGACCAGATATTGATCCAAGCAAAAAACGCGCAAGCGTGGCTTGTCGTTGCTCATACGGCACATGATCACCGATCCACGCCATCGACAGCGGCACGATCGCCGCAGCAGTTGCGCCCGAAACGAGCCGGCCAAATTCGATCACCTCAAGACTCGGGGCAAACACCACAATCAGCGTTCCAATTGCACAGCCGAGTGTCGCCCACGAAACGACTCGAAACTTGCCGTAACGATCACCCAAGGGCCCGTAAAAAAACTGCATGATGCCGTAGGCAATTGCAAACAACGTCACCGTGCCAGAAGTCTGTGCGGTACGCACACCAAATTCCTCGGCAAAAACAGGCAGCAGCGGGTCACAGATCCGAAAGGATGTGGTGGCCGCACACGCCGCTAAAGCAAATAAGATGATGACGGCCGTTGTTGACTTGGGTTGTTCTGTTGGGGCTTGGGCTTGGTTTTGTTGTTGCCCTTGCAGTGGATCTTGCTCACGTGCTTGCGTCATGTCTTACCTTAATGCCCGATCAAGCGTTGAAGAGAAGCGGGTTGCATCTTGAAAACCAACCACTCTCACATCTTTTCTTTCGGCGCCGCCAGGTCTAAAAAAAATAATCCCAGGTGGTCCAAACAAGCGAAATTTTTTCATTAACGCACGATCATCAGTGGTGTTTGCCGTCACGTCTACCTTCACCAACAACATCTGACTCATGCGTTGCGCTACGCCCGGATCAACAAACGTAAAGGCTTCCATTTCCTTGCAAGACACGCACCAGTCCGCATAAAAATCTAGCATAACTGGGCGCGTTGACTGCTCAAGCAATTTCTCAAGCTCGGCAACGGTCTTGACGCGCTGAAACGTTGGATGAGGGATATTGTTGCCCGTATTGGCGTTTGCTGCGGATGTAGGATTGTTTGTGCCACTCAACAATTGTTTTTTTGCTCCGCCGCTTGAGGACGTCACGTTTTCTGACTGTGCTATCCCAGCGGAGGGCGCGACGTTAGATGTCTGTGGCGCAACCATTGTGGCACCAGCGTTACGAGCGAGCGAAAGGTGATTGAGCGGTTGTAATAATGAACGTCCTCCACTTGCGACACCCAGTATCCAAACTGTACTCATGACAATTAATAACAAACCAAGCGTCTTAAGACATAAGCCGCCTAAGCCCGACTCGCTTGAAATCGGCTCAAACGGACGTAGTAACACCGCCGTAAACATCGCCAAAACCGCCCAACCCAGGATCTGACACCACGTTGGTAACACCGGACTGACCATCCACCATGCGGTTGCCAAAAGCAGCACGCCAAAAAACTGTTTGACGCCTTCCATCCAGGGGCCCGAACGAGGGATTAATTTTCCTGCAGAGGCTCCCATCAACAGCAATGGAACACCCATCCCCCAAGCCATCGCAAACAGCGCAGAACCCCCCAGCCACACATCCCCAGT
>CAMAYM010000163.1 GCA_945862495.1 Bordetella parapertussis
AATCACTCTCGTCAGAGTCATTTCCCCTCGCCACTGAACCGAAAACTCGCGCATTGACCGTCCTGTGTTCCAGAACAATCTCACGAACTTCAGTTCGGTGGATGGCGAGTGATTCAGAGGGTTTCATGAACGTTGACGCTTTTATAAAATTTGATTTTAATGAATTGTCACCACCTTGACAAAATTTGGGTAAAGGCTCCGTTGCGATCGCAACCCGGTTTAGACATCCCCCCAAACAAATCCCGCGTGTACACCCCCGGCCAATTTGATTGTCTGTATGAAGCTCTTCGCCGATCTGTGCAGTCACCTGGCTTGGCTTTAGCCACGGCATTCAACAATGCCCGTGGGCCTGAAATACCTGCACTCAATTTGCTGTATGCCAATGAATGCCTCGACATGGACAGCCTGTGGCTTCGGTTTTTCAACAAATACTTGGCCTACCACGGGGCGCAAAACGCCATCTCTTTGAATCCAGGCAGTGCCAGCCGCTATGAACGCCTTTGCAGCCCTGTGGGCCGCCACTTGAGCATTCAAACAACTGGGCCCTTGGTATCGGTGATCATGCCGCTCTTTGACGCATCGGCCACTTTGAGAAAAGCCGCACAGTCCATCCTGGATCAAACCTGGCAAAACATAGAACTCATCTTGGTAGACGACCTTAGCCAAGACAACAGCCTGCAAATCGCCCATGACTTGCAAAACCAAGATGCACGGGTCAAGGTGCTGGCGCTCAATACCAATGGCGGCCCCTATGTGGCCAAAAACGTTGGGCTGACGGTGGCCAAGGGCCAATACCTGACGGTGCACGATGCCGACGACTGGGCTTTCCCCACGCGCATCGCACAGCAGATGCAACCCTTAATACAAGCCAAAGCGCCAGGCCTTGCCGTGAGCATGGGGCGCACCTTGCGATGCGACATGAATGGCCAATTCACCCGATTTCAGCCACTCGACTGGGTCAGCCAGGACGGTGCCCTGCGCCTTTGCTTTCCATCACCGCTGTTTGACCGTGCGTATTTCAACCAAAAGCTGGGCGCTTGGGACAGTGTGCGCATTGGGGCAGATGCAGAAATTTTCCAGAGAATTCGCAGGTTTGACCCCAGTGCTTTGCAGATTCTGGACACCCCAGTGATGCTGCAGCTGGACCTAGAAGGCTCACTGACCCGCAACGAAGCAACCCATAACGATGAGCGTGGCGAAGCCCCTGCACGCACGGCTTATCGACAAGCCTGGTCTGCCTGGCACGCAGCGCAAACAGAGATGCCCAAGCTGCCTTTTCCGCAAAAGCAACGCGTCTTTTAGGTCCAAGACGGTTTGCAATTCCATGCCCCGGAGCCCAGTTAAAAAGTGCCTGAATTAACGCTGAACGCCGTTCTGGCCCAGTTGACCCTTAAAAGCCAGGGTTGTGGCTTCAACAATTGCGCCCCAAATATCCGGATCCGCCAATAAAGGCAGTTCCTTGGCCAATACCTTGGTCAAATGGCCTTGATTGGCCTGCACCGACCTAATGATGCGGTCGATCTGCATGTCTGGCATTTCGACAATGTCCTTGATCGCCGCACGGGCCTGAACGTGCTGCTGCAAATAGCGCGACTCCTCGCGCATGTCATCGCGAATGGTTCGCACCAGTACATCGGCGAGATACACCACATGGCGCGTCAAATCAAGATAGCGCCACACAGGTCTTGCCGTGTGATTGCCGTCAAACTCAAAATTGGACTCTATGCCATCGGGGTAAGCAGTCTGCCCCAGCGCAAAGCCATAAGCCCCTGAGAGTGCGGACATCAAGGGGCGAGAAATCACATCCAAAACCCCGTCATAGGCACGGCGCTCAGCCGAGTCGCGGCTGATCAGGGACGACACCGGCAAAATCATGGGCTCTTTCACGACCCCATCACGGCGCAACACATCGTTTACCAAAAAACGATGCACCCGCCCGTTGCCATCGGCCAAAGGGTGGATGTAGACAAATCCAAACGCCAACACCGCACTGCGCATCAGCGCCGATTGGCCTTGGGTGCGTGTCCAGAACACGGCCATGCCATCGAGCATGGCTTGCAAATCCTCTGCGGGTGGGGCTACATAATGGACCACCTCTTGGTAACGCACCACCTCGCCCACAAACACGGGTGACTGCCGAATGCCCAACTGCCGCAGGGTGGTGCGCCTGCCCAAAATTTCAGTTTGTAACTGCGCCAACGACGCATTGTCGATGGGCAAAGCCCCCACACCGGTTCGTCGTGACAACACATCGGCAAAACGCTGAATACGATCGGCTTGATCGGCCTCACCCTCGATGGCAAAGCTCGACTTGCTCTCGCGCAGCGTCATCCAAACCGCCGACCGCATTAGCACGTCGCCGCCAAACTCCAGCGCCAAGTCATTCAGCAGCCTCTGCAAATCGACGCTGAGGGCCTCGTGAACGTCGTTGGTCTTGCGCACCACGGGGCAAAACGCCGTTGAACCTGGCAAGTTGTCTCTCACGCGCCAGCGGCGGTTGGGCACTGCTTGGTCTGCAGATGCTGCCACCAGTTTGTTTTCGTCCAGCACGTCCACATAAGTGCCAGCTATGGGCAACTGCACGTCAAGCGCACGCCCAGTCAACCACTCATACCAAAACCCAGCCTTACGCGCATACTGGCCGCTGGGCTCGCCCTCGATCCATGCCACCATTTCGGCCTTGTCGACGCGGTCAAACAAGCGGCTCAGCATTTCCAGGTGCGGCACCTCGTGCTTGAGGTGAAAGGTCAGATGCCCGCGCAAGTTCGCGCTTGGTCGCATGCCTTCTACATAAGTCTCGGTCGTGGTGCCATCCTCTCGCTCAGTTTTGCGTCGTCCACCCACGCGGCTTTGCACCGCCAGGGGCATGACAAGGTCTATCCCATACTGGGCCACCAGCCAGGCACCACCGATCAGGTCTTGCGTTTTCATGCCTGATTATGCAAAAAAACTTGTTTTGATGCACAAAAATGCATTAAAAATAAGCTCGCCAAGAAAAAACAATCCAATACCAAGCCAGAGTGGCCACGGTTAGACGCTGCATTACGTTTCTAACAGTTTCATCACCTGATGTTCATGGCTCTTGAGCAGTGCATGGTGCATTGATGAACACCTTGCCCGCCACACCAGCCATCAGTACGTCGACCGCACGGTTGATGGGGTCTGCTTGGTCTGCCACGCTGCCCATGCGGCGCAAGCTTGTACGCCGAACCGCGGCCATCAGGCGGGTGGCAACAGGTCGCTTTCAACCACCACCATCTTCACCCCGTTGTATTCGGCCACGTCAAAGCGAGTCAGGCGTTCCACGAGGCACTCCCGGGAGTGGTCATGATGTCGGCCAGCGGGTGCCCATGACGCTCGTGCCAGGCCGCTTGTGCTGCAAATGCCTCGGCGTTTTGCTGTAGCCATTGCGCATGCTGTGCACTGGCTACAGCATTTTTGAGCGCCGCCTCTGCCACGGCAGACACATTGATACCCAGTGCTTTCGCCCCATCCAGCATCTCTGCATCCAGCGTCAGAGATGTTTTA
>CAMAYM010000164.1 GCA_945862495.1 Bordetella parapertussis
AACACTTAAAGATAACGTTCCCCTTACAAGTGGCGGCCGTGTGTTGTGCGTTACGGCATTGGATGACACCGTGCGTGCAACACAAAAACGTGTTTACTCGGCTATCCAAAACATTCATTTTGATGGTGCTCAGTACAGAACAGACATTGGCTGGCGAGCACTGGAATCCTAAACTATGCCAACCAGCGTCTCCGACAACAGTTCTTCTGAAATGAAAGCCCTATCTGCGGTGGATCTTCCTGCTGTTCGCACCTATTTATTAGGACTTCAGGAAAATATCGTGACGGCACTTGAACGAGCGGGCGGTGACGCATTTCTGCGCGATGAGTGGACACGTGCCGAAGGTGGCGGTGGAATTTCTCGCCTGATTGAGGGAGGCTCTTTGTTTGAGCGTGCCGGCGTGCTGTTTAGCCATGTTAAGGGTATGACACTCCCACCTTCCGCCACCCTGCATCGTCCAGAGGTAGCGGGTCGTCCCTGGGAAGCCATGGGCGTATCTTTGGTGTTGCATCCCCGTAACCCATACATTCCGACCACGCACATGAACGTGAGAATGTTCGTTGCCCAAGCAGCGCCGGAGACGGATCAACAGGACATTTTCTGGTTTGGTGGCGGCATGGACTTAACGCCGTACTATCCCTTCGAAGAAGATGCTCAGCACTTTCATCGTGTCAATCGCGATGCACTGACGCCCCATAGCGACACAGCGTATCAAGCATACAAAAAATGGTGTGATGAGTACTTCTTTCTTAAACATCGTAATGAAATGCGTGGCATTGGTGGCATATTTTTCGACGATCTGAGTACGGGAGGATTTGATGCCTCCTTTGCTGTCATGCGCGCTGTAGGCGATGCTTTTTTATCAGCCTATATGCCTATCGTCGAAAAGCGTCGTGATACGGCTTATGGTGAGCGCGAACGTGACTTCCTCGCCTACCGACGTGGACGTTATGTAGAGTTCAACCTCGTCTTTGATAGAGGGACTCTTTTTGGTTTGCAATCAGGTGGTCGTACCGAGTCGATTCTCTTGTCTATGCCGCCCATGGCAGCATGGCGGTACAACTGGCAGCCTGAGCCAGGTACACCCGAAGCGCAACTGGCCCAGTTTCTCAAGCCAAGGCAGTGGGTTTAATGCGGATCGGCCTCCTCGGCGGCAGCTTTGATCCCGTACATCGTGCGCATCTTTTGCTGGCGCAAGCCGCACTTAAACATCTCAAGCTTGATCAAGTACAAATCATTCCTGCTGGACAACCATGGCAGAAGCCTGCACTTGGGGCCGACCCTGAACATCGTTTGAACATGCTACGCCTGGCAACCAAGGGGGTAGATAAGCTTGAGATCAACCCTATTGAAATACAACGAACTGGCCCAACATATACAATTGAAACACTTGAGACGCTCGAGACAAAAAACAAGTACGTTTGGATCTTGGGGACGGATCAATTAACGAACTTTTGTACGTGGCATAGATGGCAAGATATTGCGCTGAGTGTTGATCTAGCCGTAGCGCAACGACCAGGCTCAACCCTAACCCCTCCACTTGCACTCTCTCAGTGGCTGCGTGCACATCAACGAACTCTTTTAATTATTCCCTTTGAACCGCTGGAAGTTTCAGCGACCGACATCCGTCAGCGACTTGCACAACAACAATCCGCACGCGACCTCCTTCCTGAGGTCGTCGAGCAATACATTCACGAGCACGGGCTCTATCGTCCGCTCACAGCCTAAAACAGGATTACTTATGGACATCACCAAACTACAACGTGCGGTTGTTGACGCTCTCGAAGACATCAAAGCACAAGATATCAAAGTTTTTAATACCTCCGAGATGACTAGTTTATTTGACCGCGTCATCGTGGCCTCTGCTACATCCAACCGCCAAACACGCGCACTGGCTTCAAGTGTGGCTGAAAAAGTTAAAGCGCTAGGTGGTAATGTCATTGCCACAGAAGGCGAGGACACAGGCGAATGGGTGTTGGTTGACGTTGGCGACATCATCGTACACATTATGCAACCCGCTATTCGTGCTTATTACAATCTTGAAGAAGTGTGGGGTAGCAAACCTGTCCGTATGAAACTAGCACCTGAATCAACACGCCCAGCTGTTGCAACAAGCGATGTCGCTTTTGATCCGATGATCACAACCGAGGAGCCGACAGGCCGTCGGGCAGCAAGTCGTGCTTCTTCCAGACCGACTCGCTCGAATCGTTAAGACATCAGGCGGTCATCTTCGATTTTTATAGATTCGAATTATGAAAATCCTGATTCTCGCCGTTGGAAACCGCATGCCGGATTGGGTTGATGCGGCATGGAACGATTACGCTAAACGTATGCCAGCAGAGTGGGCGATTTCCCTCAAGGAAATCAAACCCGAACCGCGCATTAGCGGCAAGACGCCCCAACAAATGATGTCTGCGGAGGCCAAACGCATCGACGCAGCCATTCCTGAAGACTCTTTGCGAATTGCGCTCGACGAACACGGTCGAGACATGACAACGCAAAGCTTTGCAACAAAACTCAACGGCTGGCATCAGACTAGCCAAAACATTTCCATCATTATTGGCGGTCCGGACGGTTTAGACCCGCAATTCAAACAGAGTTGCGATAGTTTGATTAGGCTATCCTCAATGACAATGCCGCATCCAATGGTGCGCGTCGTGCTGGTGGAGCAACTCTACCGTGCATGGTCGATTCTTAGCAACCACCCTTACCACCGGGTATAACCCCCATGAATTCATTGCTTTATCTTGCGTCGGCAAGTCCGAGACGTCATGAACTTCTGAACCAGATTAGATGCATCCACGAGGTACTTCATGTGCCCTCTCCGCCAGGTGAAGACGAACCGCGCTTGCCTATAGAAAGCCCTCTCGAATATGTCCAACGTACGGCGCAAGACAAAGCGCTGCGCGCGCAAGCGTGGCTAATTAAACAAGGGCTCGTTCAGATACGACCCAACCACAAAGCTGCCATACTAACGGCAGATACAACCGTCGCATTCGGAGATTTTGTTTTAGGAAAGCCTAGTGATGCGCAGGAAGCATCGCGTATTTTGAATGTACTGGGTGGAAAAACACATACTGTTTATACCGCACTCGTACTTTCTCAAACTACAGCGGATTCAAGATCTAAATGGAATCAGTGGCGTTCGCTGTCGACAACACAAGTGACATTTGCTGAAATTACGCAAAAAGAAATTGATGATTACATCGCTACAGGCGACCCTTTTGGAAAAGCAGGCGCCTACGGTATACAAGGGCACGCCGCACAGTTTATTAAAAGGATCGAGGGAAGTTACTCAGGGGTTATGGGTCTTCCGCTTTTTGAGACATACGAATTAATCAAGCAATTACATCCGTAAAAGACAAAACCCCGCAGCATTTGGCTACGGGGTTTTGAGGGTAAGAGCTTGACAATGACCTACTTTCACAGACGTACGTCCACTATCATCGGCGCTAAGGTGTTTCACGGTCCTGTTCGGGATGGGAAGGGGTGGGACCACCTCGCTA
>CAMAYM010000165.1 GCA_945862495.1 Bordetella parapertussis
GCGCTGGATGTGATGGCACTCGACGGCGTGATCGACCACCGCGATGTTTTTTTGAGCGCCCACGAGCACCAGCAAAATCAGCGCATTTGCGTCTGTGTGTCGCGGGTGGTGGGCAGCATCACCCTGGACATTGCTTACCGGGCAGAGGCTTGAGGCGTTCAATCTGACTCGCCCGGCGGGCTGAACAAGGCGGCTTTAGGCCAGGGGACTGCCCCTTGGGGAGATATCAAATTAGCCGTTTTTGTTTAAAAATATGCGCTCAGTGGCGTGTGGAACATGAGCGCAATGGCCTGTTTAGCGATGCGGGTTGGTTCCCAATTTAACAGCGGGGAAATACGCATACGAATTGCCCTAGACGGAAATTGTTATTTTTTTGCCCCCAGGATAACGATTAAAAAATGAATCAAGTGTGGTCTGAAAGCGACGGTCAACGATTGAAGGCTTGCCGTTTGGCGGCGGGCCTTGGTGCTGCTGTGCTGGCCAAACTGAATGCCCTTTCTCATGCGCAGTTGCTCGAACTCGAAGACGGTGGCCAGGGCAGCTTTTACAGTGCCGCCATCAAGGCGCAGGTCGGCAGGAAGTTGCTGCTTTCTTTAGGTGCAGATGGCCATGGCGTGACTGCCGATTTGCACCCGATGACCAAAGCCATTGCCGAACTAGAAATGGACAAGTTAGCCGCTCAAGCGCGCCTAAACCTGGACCCGAACTTGAGCCAAAGGATTGGGCGCGCCGTCTTGACTTTTTGGCGAACGCGCGATGCGCTATCCGCTTATGTGCTGGCTGCGTTATCGTTTTGCCTGATTTTGCTGTCCCTAAAGTGGCTCACGGCAATTTCCGAACAAATTGACGCAAAAGACATCAGCGCCCCACCACTGGGCACATTACCGATTGAGCAGAACCACTCGACAAACCAAGCACCGCTGTCCAAAAACCAGTCACCACAGAACAGCGGTCCTTCCAATGCGGCAGAGATTGCAGCAAGCGGTCTGTTAACAGCCTCCGCATCCGAAATGCCTTCGACGCGCGACTGCGATATTCAAGATCAAGGGACCGTTATTCAATCAGCTCACTCCGGAAAACCGAGCGACTACGTGCACTTGGTTGCCAGCATGACAGCTTCGGTGTGCGTATTGGACAGCCGCAATCAAGTCACGCGTCTCGCCCTAACTGCCGGTGAGGCCAAGAGTGTTTATGGTGCTGCCCCTTGGCGTTTAAGCAGTACTAATTTAGCAAGTCTAAAAATATTTTTTCAAGGTCAACGCATTCCTTTGCCTGACACGCAAACAACTCAAATCAGGCTCCATGCGCATCTGGCAAACTAAGCTGGACAGTGCTACTCGGGCGCGCGCTGCGCTTGCCGTGGTCATCATGACCACATAGCGTTGGGATCAACGGGAGTCTTATGCTGCTGCGCCGTGTTGTTACGGAAAATGACGAACGCCTGGCGGCACGTTGCGCCAACGGACGCGTTGTCATTATTGACGACGACTCGGAGGTTCTGGCTGCGCTAGCCGCCTTGTTGGAGATCAAAAGCTATGCCGTAGAGACCTATTCGTCGGCCTTAGCTTACTTGGAGGTTCTCACCGCCAACCAAGCTGTGTTTCCCGGTCCGAGTTGCGTGCTGTGCGACGTCAGGATGCCGGAGATGGACGGTCTGCAATTTCAGCACAGGATGGCTGATTTCGATCACGTGCCGCTGCTGCTGATGAGTGGCCACAGCGGCGTGCAAGAGGCTGTCACCGGCTTCAGAGCTGGCGCGCATAACTTTTTAATCAAACCGTTCGAGTCCCATGTGCTGCTCGACGCTGTAGCACAGGCCCTCGCGGCTAGCGCCGAGCACCAGCAACTCGATGCGCTGCGGTACGGTCTGGCCAAGCGAGTCGCATCACTGACTGAACGTGAGCGCGAAGTTTCGCGCCGCGTGGCGCAGGGCAGGATGAACCAGCATATCGCCGACGAGTTCGGTATTGCGCTTCGCACCGTCAAATTGCATCGGCAGCGGGCGATGGAGAAACTTGGTGCCAGCACATTGGCCGATCCGGTTCGACTGGCAGATTTGGCTGGCCTTTGATTTTCTGTTGGTGCGGCTGACTGGCTGATCTAAAGATGCATTGCGTCATTCGTTAATGGCAAGGTAATAAGGAATCGTGTCCCTCGGTTCTCGCCGGTCGTGAAACTAATGGTCCCTCTGTGCGACTCTATGATGGTTTTTGAAAGCCATAGCCCGACACCCATACCAGTTTTCTTGTTGGTGCGAAGCAACACAAAAACTACCGCCTCAATGTCTGGCGCAATACCACTGCCGTTATCCTCCACGGTCATCACCACCTGATCATTTTCCAAACTTGTTCTCACCGTGATTTTTTTGGTACCTTTAAACGTCGCCGGGAAAGCCTCTATGGCATTGGTGATCAGATTCAATAAAACTTGCTGTAACTGTGACTTCTCGCCTGCCAGGTTCAAGGCAGTTGCGTGCAGTTGGACCTGAAAATCAACAGCCTGTTTCTGCAGCATGGGTTGACACAAGAGCAGCGCGTCATTGACAAGTTCATTGAAGTCAAAGGTCGAAATCCTTTTGGGTCCATTGCTAAACATGTTGCGCAGCGTGGTGATGATGGTGGCGGCGCGTTGGTTAGCATTGCGCAAACCCGTTAAAGCTTTGTCAATTCTGGTGTCTTGGTTCAGTTTGGTCTCATGGTCGCTCAGCACCAATTCAATCACGCCGGTATTCATCTGAATGACTGTCAGCGGTTGGTTCAGTTCATGAGCCAAACTGGCCACCAAGGCACCCATGCCTGCTGTTTTGTTGAAAAGGGCTAGCTGCCGGATAATTTCTTCCCGCTCCTCAAGCAACTGTTTAAGAACCAGGCTGGTTCGGTGCATTTCCTCTGCCCGAGCGTTTGTCGCTGCCAACTCATTGGCCAACATCATTTTTTTGCGCTCAACGATCTCTAAAAATAGTCTAAGAAAAGCAATGTTGCAAAGCGTAATCGACATAAATTGCCCGACGACCATCACGGCTTGATGCCAACTCGGTTCGTAGATGGCACTTATAGTGCCAGCCTCAGCCACACCGATGGCTCGCAACGCCAAACTAACACTCAAAATAAGGCCGCCCAACATGAGCAGTTTGGCCCCCAAGGACTCGCGCAGTCGATTGAGCATGAGACCGATGCGGAAATAATCAAAGCAAAGTACCGCATAGAACGCATTGAACAAAATCAATGCCTCCCAATCGGATTGCAAAACGACAGTGAGATAGACGAAAACGACGAAATATAGGCCGGATGCTAAGTTGTAAACCCTGTAGGCACGATGTTGCGGTGCTGGTAACAGGTACATGCGGAGGGTGTCCCGAATTTTGTGTAAACGGCGGTTGAGTTAGACGCGCGGCATGCGCTCGTCAAACTGGATAGTAAAGCGATTCAAAGCCGCCTTCCAATCTCGTATCGGCATGGTCCATTTCTGGCTGATGTTGTTCAGTGCCAGGTAGA
>CAMAYM010000166.1 GCA_945862495.1 Bordetella parapertussis
AATGCGCCAAACGACCAAGAGCATCAGGGCCACGTTGACCACGCCCGCAAGGTAAGTCACCCAGACTGCGCGTCCGAATATCACCACAAAAAGATGGACCCACCAGGTCCCGATGGGGCCGAACTTTGGGTAACCCCAGTCGAAATATTGCAACCAATTAAGCTCTTCGATACTGTCTTTATGTGGGGCGGTATGGCTCAATATCGCGATCAAAAACCAAAATAACGCATGAAAAACGATGAAAGCAAGTGTTACTTTGCGTAACTGTTCGGCGTTATTTGCATCGAGATTTCTTAAAGAGAATTTACCTAGCATATTGCCCCGCCTACGATTTAAGTCACGCGCTGTTGTGATTGGCTCATTTACAAACTTTGCAAATCTTACTTTTATTGAACGACGTCACCAGTGCGACTCAGTCATGATATTGACATTATTTTATGACAACCTTTTTTATTGCGCGGTGTGACAATATCGCAAACGGAGCTTCAGTCCAATGTCAGTTAAAAACCTCTTCAAAATGCTTACGAACGTGCCATTCATACAAAAAGCCGAATTGATCATTGAAAGATCGACGTCATTTGTAAAACGTTTCATTGCGATGCTAATCATATCAAGCGTGGCTTCAGGTATCTGCGTTGCTCAAAGCTTTAGCTTTGTTGCTTTAGGTGACATGCCCTATGGTAACCAAAATCAAACATATCTCTCTTATCGAAGCCTCATTGAGACAATTAATCGTTCACAACCAAAGTTTTCTATTCATGTGGGGGATTTCAAGAGTGGTTCAAGCTTGTGCTCAGATCGTGAGTTCGCTGAGCAGCTCAAACACTTTGCAATGTTTGATGCGGGGGTTGTTTATACCCCCGGTGACAATGACTGGACTGATTGCTATCGATTAAATAATGGCGGCCATGTCCCCTTGGAAAGACTCCGTAAGATCCGCGAGGACTTTTTCAAGCCGGAGGTCTCTCTGGGCAAAAGTCCTCTGCGCTTATTCAGTCAGCCACAAATTCATGCTGATTTTGACGAGTATGTTGAAAATCAGCGCTGGATGATAGATGAAGTGTTATTTGTGACCGTGCATATCGTGGGCAGTAATAATAATTTTGAAACTCGCGATGCGGAGGCAATTAAAGAGTTTTTCGAGCGCGATGCCGCCAATATTGCATGGATTCGCAGTGCGTTTGATCTCGCGCAGCAAAAAAAATACAAAGCGATCGTCTTTGCCTTTCAGGCTGATGTTTTGATTAGTCGATCAATGTGGGAGGATTTTCCTAGCTGGTCGGGTTTTCGTAACAGCATCGGGCAGACGCTCCTGCCGCTTGCCAAAGACTGGGCTAAGCCGGTCTTGCTGATTCATGGTGACGGGCACAAATACCATTTTGATCAGCCTTTTAAATTGAAAGGTGCAGTGATTCCGAACGTGACGCGGCTTGAAGTGCCGGGTGCTTCTGATGTGCGCGCGGTACGCGTTACTGTTGATTTAGACAAAGAAAAGGTATTTAGCACCGAGTTGCTCAAGCCCTAGTTTTTTTCCATCGTGTCGGTGATGATGCTGTCTACCCCCATTTTTAAGAGGGTATGCCCGGTCTCTAAATCATTGACTGTATACGCCAAGCTGTATAGGTCCCGTCGTTTAATTTCTTCGATCAATGCCTCGGTATACAAGGGAAAATGACAGGCAACGGCTATGCACTGCAAGTCGTGCACAGCCTCTTGCCAGTCCGCTGCTAACTCATGCATGAGGAGACCGCGAGGAAGCTCAGGAGCAACAGCTTGGGCGCCTCGAAGTGCCTCACGCTTAAATGAGGTTAGTAGCGGTGGAATAGGTTGGTTCTCCCACAGACGTTGGGCTTCGCGGGCCACACATTGTCCTGTAATGAATTCAAATCCTGGAGAAGGTTTGATTTCGATACTGAGCTGACAGGCGTTTTCTAAACAGAAGTTGGCGACTTGCTCAAGACTTGGAATGGTCGCACCAGTAAATGGAACGCTATGCCAGCTACCCGCGTCTAGTACGGCTAACTCATCCCAAGCATAGGTGTGGGCCGAGCCTTGAACGTTCGTCGTTCGGTCGAGTGTGGCATCATGCAAAAGAAAAACCACTTGATCCGCACTGAGTTTGGCGTCACATTCGAACATCGTAAATCCAGAATCAAACCCTAGCTGAAACGCGGCTAGGGTATTTTCTGGTGCAGAGAGACCTGCACCACGATGCGCAATCCATTGGGGGTAAGGCCATTTTTTTTTCAACACTTATCGCTCCAAGCGTTTCTTTGTCTGCGCATCAAACCAATGCATGCGATCAGCGATAGGTTTGACATAGAGTGTCTGGCCGATTGTAGGGGCAACTTGCTGCGCGTCTACGCGAATCACAATCGTTTCATTCCCCAAATTTCCGTGAATGAGTCGTTCTGCACCTAAAAGCTCTACCGTATCGACGATGACTGGCCAACCCTCTGAAGTATATACAAAGTGCTCAGGCCGAACGCCTAAGATCTGTCCGCTCGAAACCCCCGGCGCATTTGCAAAGAGATTCATGGGCGGTGAACCGATAAATCCCGCAACGAAGAGTGAAGCAGGTTTGTTGTAAATCACTTCTGGTGTGTCAAACTGCTCAATCTCTCCGGCATGCATGACAATGACGCGGTGCGCCAAAGTCATAGCTTCGACTTGATCGTGGGTCACAAATAACGTGGTGACACCGAGCCGTCGATGTAGTTTTTGGATTTCTAGCCGAGTATGTACCCGCAACTTTGCATCTAGGTTTGAAAGAGGCTCGTCAAAAAGGAAAACTTTTGGTTGCCGAACGATGGCACGCCCCATCGCCACACGTTGACGTTGACCACCAGAAAGTTCTCGGGGCTTGCGTGCTAATAGTTCACTGATGCCTAAAATATTCGCTGCTGCTTCGACCCGTGTTTGAATCTCAGCCGTGCTGACACCCGCGATCTTGAGCGCATAGCCCATATTGGCAAATACGGTCATGTGTGGGTACAAGGCATAGTTTTGAAAGACCATCGCAATGTCACGACGGGAGGGATCAATATCATTAATGACACGATCGCCAATCATGATCTTTCCTTCGCTGATGTCTTCGAGTCCAGCCACCATACGTAAAAGGGTGGATTTTCCGCAACCAGAGGGACCGACGATGACGACTAATTCACCCGCGGAGATCTCAGCCTCAAAGCCCCGTACGGCATGATGTCTACTGGCATCGCGACCATAATATTTTTGAACATTGCGGAAACTTAATGCTGTCATTATCAAACTCGATATGTGATTATTTATCGTTCTCTACAAGACCCTTGACAAACCATTTTTGCATCAGCACAACGACAAATAACGGTGGTGCCATCGCCAATATTGCAGTCGCCATGATGACGTTCCACTCAGTTTGCGCATCCCCTGCAGGAATCATTCGGCGAATACCCACGATGATAGGGTACATATCCTCTTTAGTACTGATCAATAAGGGCCATAAATACT
>CAMAYM010000167.1 GCA_945862495.1 Bordetella parapertussis
CAACCGGTAGGGCCTTTATGATAGATGTTCGTCGCATAGCAATGCGCAACTTCAGCGCTTTCAGTGCCGTTTATGGTGATTTGTTCGACGAGAGAATGCACCGCACCCATCATGCTGTGCAACACGGTGGGCACAGAGGGTCGAATCGCTAATCCACCATTTGCCAGTATTTCTTGCCAGGATTCTTTGACGGCATGTAGCCCCACAATCCGTAAGCCTCCGGGGTGGACGCAAACGATTTCTTCGTCGTCCGCCCACACCTGCATGAGTCTCGTGAGGTCAGCGCGTTCGAGGGCGTCGTAAAACGCAAGCTCGGCTTCTTCGGCAGTCGCAAAAATATTAGGCACAGAAATATCGACCGATATTTTTAGTGTCCATGCACAACCGTGCCTTCGGCGAGTGTGTATTGCGTGCTGCAATACGGACATTTGACCGAACCGGTATCCACGATATCCAGAAAGACACGAGGATGCATACTCCAGAGGGGGGCTTTATCGCTTGGGCAATGAAGGGGCAAGTCTTCTGCGGTGACGATCACCGGACCTTGATTTTTGCCGGCGTTGGGTGCTTGTGTCATCAGTCTTCTCAAAACTCAAATACAATCTCAATATTGTAACAAGCGTGCGGTCTACAATAGCGAATATTTCTGAGTACTTTGCTCAATTACGCGCTACTTATTGCAGACGACGCCGCCTTTGTCTTTACCTTCCTCCCCAATTTCGCTTGTGTCAACATTACGTGCTCAGCGACGCGCGGCAATGCGCGACGGCTTTACGGCGGTGCGCCCCGGTTTGATCGCGCTCGCGATCTGGGGGGTTGTGACAGGTGTGGCCATGATTAAGGCAGGTCTCTCCGAGCCCCAAGCCATTGCAATGTCACTGTTGGTGTATGCAGGGTCTGCCCAACTCACCGCGTTGCCGTTGATGGCTGCAGGTGCACCGATCTGGCTGATTTTTGCCGCTGGAATTATCGTCAATCTGCGTTTTCTCATTTTTGGGGCCGCACTCCATCCTTTTTTTCGTGATTTGTCTTGGCGCAAGCGCTTATTTCTGGGCTATCTGAGCGTCGACGTCTCTTTTATCGTGTTTATGCCTCGCTTTGCCGATGCCCTCAAAAAAGGGACGCTCGAACAACATTGGTTTTTTATCGGTACCATTTTGTCTGCTTGGATCGTATGGCAGACCTCTTCCATGCTGGGCATCGCGCTAGGCACCATCGTGCCAGTCTCCTGGTCGCTCGAGTTTGGTGCTGTGTTGGCGCTGATGGCGATGATGTTGCCCTACATCACGACCAGGCCAGTCTTGATTTCTGTGGTCGCCTCAGCGTTGACGGCATGGCTGACCCAGCTGTGGCCACTGAGGCTAGGTTTGCTCGCGGCTGTGATTGTCGGCATCATTGCTGGCATGTGGGCGGAGGGACGCACCCATGCCCCGCGCACTCCTCCAAAGGCGAAGGACTAATGGAAAATCCCGGATACTTCTATACAACGATTGTATTGTTGGCAATTTGTACAGCGATTTGCCGCGCGGGATACTTTGTCTTCGGACATTTCATTACGCTGCCTGAAGGTCTGCGAAGTGCATTGCGTTATGCACCCTTGGCGGCACTGACTGGGATTGTCATCCCAGAGTTGCTGCCGTGGCATCCGATTGACGGTCCGCAGGTCGATTTACGCTTGCTCGCTGCGGCGATCGCCGTTGGGGTGTTTGTATGGACGCGGAACGGGTTTTTATTGATTATTTCTGGCATGGCCGCCCTGTGGATCTCTCGGTGGATTTTTGGACTATGAACGGGGGCGTGCAGGGCATGCCGGTCAATATTTCTGGCTCAACAGGCTTAGTTTTGCTGCGCTGCGTTACACTGTTCGTTGATTTCTCTAAATAATTCAATGACTTCAAACACTCAAACTCCTCATCAGCCCCAGTCAGATCCCTCGGGACAGCCCCTTGTGGCGCGACCGGACGAAATTGCACCGGCCGTCCCCACTTTTGCTGAAATCGGACTGCACCCTTCTATTTTGCAGGCTGTTACAGATACGGGTTACACCGTCCCCACACCCATTCAGGCCCAAGCGCTGCCCTCGGTCATGGCGGGCAATGACGTGATGGGCGCAGCACAGACGGGCACAGGAAAAACCGCTGCGTTCACGTTGCCGATTTTGCATCGCTTGATGCCGATGGCCAATACCAGTGCATCGCCGGCCCGACATCCTGTCCGTGCCTTGATTCTGACGCCCACGCGCGAGTTAGCGGACCAGGTGTATGAAAGTGTCAAACGCTATGGACTTAAAACACCGCTTCGCTCAACGGTTGTTTTCGGTGGCGTAGACATTGGTCCTCAAAAAGAAGCCTTGCGCAATGGCTGTGAGGTGTTGATTGCCACGCCTGGACGCTTGCTGGATCACGTTGAGCAACGGACGGTCAATTTGAGTCAAGTCGGCATTTTGGTGCTCGACGAGGCTGATCGCATGTTGGATATGGGTTTTCTTCCGGATCTAGATCGCATCATGCGACTCTTGCCCGCACAGCGCCAGACCCTGCTGTTTTCCGCGACTTTCAGCAATGAAATTCGCAAGCTGGGTCGGACCTATTTAAAAAATCCGGTCGAACTCGAAGTCGCCAAGCGTAACGCGACAGCCGATACCGTGACGCAAATTGCCTATGCAATGGCCGGTGAGGCCAAGCGTGCCGCTGTGGTTCACCTCGTCAAGTCACGTGGTCTCAAGCAAGTCATCGTTTTTTCAAATACCAAAATCGGTACCAGTCGTTTGGCACGTCAACTCGAACTCGATGGTGTGCGCGCTGAGTCAATTCACGGCGACAAGTCACAAGCTGACCGGATGAAAGCGCTCGAGGCCTTCAAAGCCGGCGAGCTCGAAGTCTTGGTTGCAACTGATGTTGCCGCGCGCGGTCTTGATGTGGCGGGTGTGCCTTGTGTGATCAATTACGATCTGCCGCACAGCGCCGAAGATTACGTTCACCGCATCGGTCGAACTGGGCGTGCAGGCGCGAGCGGTGAGGCGATCTCCTTATTTTCTCCTTCCGAAGAAAAGTACTTGGTCGACATTGAAAAATTGATCAAAGCACCAGTGACGCGAGGCGTCCTGCAGATACCGGGTGAGTTACTGGCTCGCACACCGCTTAGAGATGATGCACGACCCGCCCGTGCAACGCGCAGCGGTGGTGAGCGCTCAAGCGAGCGGAGTGTTGTGCGTGGTAGCGAGCGAATCACTGAGCGCAACGCGCGACCCAGTCGCTATAGCGCGCCAGCCAAGCCGATAGATGAGTTTTTTCTCAAGCCTTATGAGCCTTCGGCTGCTGCAATCGCCGCGGCACAGACCCCTGCACCCGTTAGCAAAAAGCCTGCAATTCTGGCTAAACGTGCGGTAGGATTGTTGCTCGGCGGTGCGCTTAAAAAGTCCGAGTAACGTCTCAACCTTTGAGCAGCGCAAGCAAATCTTCGGGAAGCTCTGTGTGTTGAGCGTTTC
>CAMAYM010000168.1 GCA_945862495.1 Bordetella parapertussis
GTGCTCTGATGACGGTGGTGCTGACAAGTTTGGTTGCCTACCATAACATCAATGGCCTACAAGTCAGCTCTAACTTAATGCAGCTATTGCCAACAGCGTTATTTCTGTGGGCGGTGCTGCTCGCTGTTCGACACCAAGATTGGTGGCGTTGGGTACTGTTAGGGGTGGCTGGAGCGATTTGTTTACTAACAAAATACGCTGGAGGCATTTGGTTTGCAGTGATGGGCACATGGTTGCTTTTTGATAAACGTGCACACAATCGTCGAGCGATGTTTGGTGTCGGGATTGCAATTGTGGCGGGTGGCATCGCCATGATTCCCCATATCGAGTGGCTGATTCGCGCGGACGCCCCCCCCATTCGCTACATGCAACGCCAGTTTGGTGTCGAAGTCAATCACTTTGCCGAAGTCGGCAAATTTATACTGAGCCAACTAGGCAAACTATCTCCTCTCCTCATCGCGCTCATTATTATTAATCTGCAATTTAAACGCGATGGCGCGCCCTGGCTTCCGCTTCGTGGGGGTTCCAACGCGACAAACGAAAAGCGTTACGTCTCCTTTACTGCCTTCGGTCCCATGCTTGTCACATGCGTACTGGGTGCCATCTGGATTGATTTAAATGCAAACTGGGCGACAGCATACTTTGTCGTTATCGGCCTGTTTGCCATCCGATATATTCCAACATTCGACACTTCCCACGCCTTGCAGCGCGTGGTCGGTGTCGGACTCGCAATCAATATCGCGTTTGCTTGCTCTGTGGGCTTGTATTACGGTGTATTGATTGACATCTTGGGCAAGGTCGGACGTGCAAACTATCCGGCTAAACAACAAGGCGCGTTACTTGACGCGGTCTGGGATGCCAACAAGCGCGGACCGCTCAAGGTCGTCATTGGTGAGACCTGGGTGGCCGGCGTCACCTCAGTCATGTCACGCGACCAACCGCTGGTCATGCCCTATGGTATTGCAGCCCAATCACCCGCCATCACGCCCGACTTAATCAAAAAATGTGGTGCACTGATTGTTTTGGATACGGCCCAAGCACATCGACCGCTCACTGAGGGTATGAAGGGCTTTCTTGATCGGGCCACTGAAAAAGGCTCGATTCACATGTATTGGAATCGATATAAGAAGGTTCGCCCAATCGAAATTCAATGGGCCATCATTGAGCCCCAGTCACCCAGAGCATGTAACCCCTAGGTCTGGGACCCTTTTCCATTATCGACCGTAAAACTTCTTGACGGTATCCCAAGCCACTTGCTGCAAGAGCAAGCGCGTCTTGGGATCGACCTCGCCGAATGCATCAAAGGTGTTTCCCACAGGCGAGCGATTATATAGCGCCGCATAGACAGTGGCCGCAGCGAGGTACGTACCCTCCTTTGAAGGGTGGCTGCCATCGTAATATTTATGAAGCTTCAAGCCAGGGTCGCGCTTATACGCTTCTGCGAACGCTAACCCAACAGGGATCACTAACGCATTGAGCTCGTTTCCAAGTTTGACGAAGTAGTCGTTATTTTTTTGTACATTTTCTGGTGCAGCCTGTTTATGGGGTGCAACATACGAGTGCGGCATATAAAGCGCGACCTTACCACCTCGCTCAGCGATCAGCGCTGCGGCTTTCTTGGCAGCATTGATGTGGGTCTCACCCTGCTTGGCATCAATGGCTGCACCGCTATGACCCTGCAAAATAACTAATTCAAAAGGCTCTTTTACGCCAATCTGACCCGGCTTGGTGAGCCAGTCAATATTATGATGATCAAGGCTTGAGCCACCAATGGTGGCAGACTTGTATTGAAGCGCCTTTGAAATGTCGGGTTGATCTGCGATCACCATATTTCTTAGGAGATTATGAAGACTATCGCCGTAATAAAGATAGCTATTCCCAATCAGTAATAGTCTCTTAGGCGTATCAACCTGAGGATTTTTAACTGCTGGCTCCAAGGCCCAAGTTAAAGAGCTAAATATAAACGCACATAAAAATGCTAATGATTGACGTAAAGTAGGTGCAAAGTGTGGCATGACAACATCTCCAGATTGGTCTACAAATCTTAACGCAAACTAAACTAAAGCGTTGAAATATTAAGCAATTTCTTTCGGAGGGTGCACATGACAAACGACGCCCGAATTCACCGTAATCGCCAAGCTTGAGTTTTTTGACGCAGCTGATACGTCAGTAGACTATGTATGACTTTCACTACAACTGAAGTGGCAACAATCACAACAGCCATCGCCGCAGCTGCGGCGGTGGAGCCCGCTTCATCCATTTGTACGATAGAGACTGCGGCCAACTTTGTCTGAGAACCATACAAAAAGATTACTGCTGAAACAGTCGTCATCGCATTCACAAAAAAATAAATACTGATATCCAAAACTGCAGGTAAACAAACTGGTACCGTCACGCGTTTGAACATGCGAGCGACAGAGATTTTGAGAGACGCTGATATAGATTCAAACTCACTATCTAACTGCTTGAGTGCTGTCGTTGCAGTAATGTGGCTGACAGTATAGAAATGCGCGACCGAGTTCAGTACCAATATCGCCATCGTGCCGTAAATGAAACCCAGTGGATGGCCAGGTGCATTAAAAAAGAATATGTAGGACAAACCTAGTACCAAGCCCGGCACTGCCATAGAAAGCATGGCCATCAACTGCGTAGCGTGGCGAATCAACACAAATCCTCGTGTTTTTTCCAACACAAAAGCACCTGTAAATACGACCAATGTACCCACCACCGCTGTCCAAGCGGCCATACGTAAAGAGTTGAAATACGCATTCCAACCCTCGCTATCAAAGCTTTCAAATTGATAGTTTGCCCAAGTTAAATTAAGGTTATAAGGCCAGCGTGTGACGAAGGAGGCCCAAACTGCCATCCCCATGATCACCAAAAATGCGCCTGCAACCAGCATACAAAAAATTAAAAGGCCAATATCCCGCGGAATGTGCTGCGAAGGTGTTAACGGTACCGACCGACCACTCACCAAAGCGACTTGACGGTGCTGCACCCAGCGATCTGCGACGAAAGCCAATACAGCCGGCAAGAGCAGCACAAACCCTACGACTGCACCCATTGAAAAGTTTTGCTGACCAATCACCTGCTTAAAAATATCGGTGGCTAACACATTAAACCGCCCGCCGATGACCTTGGGAATACCGAAATCGGTAATGGCCAACGTAAACACCACAAAGCCCGCACTGATCAGGCCATATTTACTGCCCGGCAAGGTCACCGTCATAAAGGTTCGGACAGACGAGGCACCCAGCACACGGGCAGCTTCGTAATGCCTAGCATCAGCCATGCTCAGCGCGACGACTAAGATCATCAATGCGTGTGGAAAACAGTAAAAGACCTGAGCAATCACGATGCCCAACGGTCCATAAATCGACGCGCCGAA
>CAMAYM010000169.1 GCA_945862495.1 Bordetella parapertussis
CAAACTGCTGCATGGCCATGACATGAAAGCGATCTGGCGTAAAAGGCAAAATAACTTGCACATTCACTTTGTTTTTTCCATCGCGAAGGCTTGCGTCAACTTTGCCTGATGCTGAAAACCCCAGATAACTTTGCCAAATCGCATACAAAAATAAACCGGTGAGTACAATCCTCCCGCGGTTTGATTGCCAAATTGAAAACCAAAGTTTCATGCTGAACGGACCTTGTTGAGCACTTGAGAACTCAGCGCTTTGAATGTGTCGTCTTCGATCAAGTTTTCCCACACACGAGGACGTTGCAATTGAATAGGCATGTCTTCAAGCACTCGCCCTTTACTTAGAACAACAACTCGATCTGCCAAAAAAACTGACTCGGCGACATCGTGCGTGATGAAAAGAATAGTGGGACGTCGCTCTTGCCAAATCCTTGTCAGCTCCTCTTGCAATGTCATTCGTGTTTGAGCATCAACACTTGCGAAGGGCTCGTCCATCAAGAGAACGTCTGGATTATTTGCAAGTGCTCGTACCACGCCAACACGTTGCTGCATACCGCCCGACAATTCGTTGGGGTATTTTTGTGCCACATGTTCTAAGCCCACTAAGGACAAAAATTCAAGCGCCAATTGATCGCATTCCTTCTTTGGAAGGCCGCGCATGCGTGGGCCAAAACCGACATTGTCGATGACTGTTTTCCATGGAAACAAGGCGAAAGTTTGGAATACAACGCCTCTGTCTGGGCCCGGTCCCTTGATGGGTTTGTCGTCGATCGTGATTGACCCGCCAGAAATAGGCAGAAAACCCGCAATCATATTGAGCAATGTGGTTTTGCCACAGCCCGAGGGGCCAACAATAGAAATAAATTCTCCTTGATTGACCTTCAAGGAAATGTCGTGCACAGCTGTTACGTTTGCCCCTGCGTAGGGGTCATAATAAGTTTTGGATACGCTTTGAATCGTCAAATTTTTCATTGAGTAACGAGACCCCATCTTTTACCTGTTGCACGCTCAATCGGTGCAAGAACCCAGCTGTCGACCACATACCAAAGTGTGCCCAAAACAACCATTCCAAGAAGAATTTCCACAACTGAACCAGCGCGACGTGCATCAAACATCATGAATCCAATACCGCTGGTGCCGACAATGATCTCAGTAGCGATCAATGCACGCCATCCGTAACCCAAGCCATTTCGCAGTCCTGTCATGATGTTGGGAAGGGCACCCGGCAAGACCACTTCCCACACCACTCTGAGTTTAGAAGCACCAAGGCTAAGAGCAGCGCGATGAAGGTCTGTTGAAACAGATCGCACCCCGAGGGACGTGTTCAAAACAATTGGAAACAAAACAGTGTAGACAATGACCAAAGTGATTGTTGTTAGACTAAAACCAAACCAAACCAACAAGATCGGAAGCCAAGCAATGTCGCCTATTGCTTGAAAGAACAATAAAACTGGCCATACCGCTTGCCTCACTCGATCACTAAGGCCGATTAAGAGCCCCAAGGGAATGCCAATTGCAACCCCCACTGAGGCGCCGACAGCCAAACGCACCACGCTGTCTTCTAAGTATTGAGTTAAAACGCCTTTGTAGGTAAGAGTGCCAAAGGCGTTAACGACATCCATTGGCCCAGGTAGAAACGCGCGTGGGAACACCTGAACTTCGGTTACCAGTGCCCAGGCAATGACAAGTGGAATAAATGGCAGGATCGTTTGAATGATGGGAAATTTAGCTGCAACTCGCAGATAAATAGACCAAGCTTTTAAAAGTATCATCATGCTCGCCTCACCATACCCCAGCGCTCAATTGTGGCTCGCTCAACGGGTGCAAGAATGAGTCGATCAATGGCTAGCCAGATCAGTCCAATAATGATCATGCCTAGTACGATAACTTCTGTTTTGTAAAAATCTCGGGCCAAAAACAACATGTAACCTAGCCCCACATTGGTGGCAATCATTTCAGCTGCGATTAACCCCCGCCAAGCAAATCCGAGTCCAGTTCTGATACCCGTAACTATGTTTGGTAAGGCTCCAGGCAAAATAACTTGTGTGAGAAGAGTCCACCCATTTGCGCCAAGAGAAGCAGCGGCATTTCGTAAAGGCATAGGGATGCTTGCGACACCAAGAAGTGTGTTGTAGGTCACAACAAAAAATACCGCATTGAAAATAACGAAGGTAATGGCGCCAAAGCCATAGCCAAACCACAAGGTGGCTATAGGGATCCAAGCAATACCGGCTAGTACGGAAAAAAATCTAAATAAAGGCGATAGAAAGTCTGAAACGATCGGATTGAGTCCCATGGCCACACCCAAAGGGATACTGACCAGAACTGCTAGGAGTGTGCCAACGGCGACTCGACCTAAACTTGCCGCGATGTGGTTAAAAATACTGCCATCGTTAACGGCTTCTACGCCAGCATTAAATACAGCTTCAATGCTTGGGAAAACGCGCGCATTTACTTGAAAAAATTGAACGCAAAATTCCCAAAATATTAATAACATTAAAAGGGGTAATGCAAATTTAAAAGCTGAATACAAGCGTTGGATCATTTAAGTCAACTCAGGAAGTCATTTTATTCATGCTACTTAGATCAAGTTTTGAGTACATCAGGGTAGATACTTAATTTCGATAAATCATTTGAGTTTATGAAAACCTTCCTTGGGGAAAGTACAAGTCCTGTTCACCGGAATATGGGATGCTATTGAAAATATAAGATTTACAGCTTAACGAATTTGCTGAGGCACCTTTATCAAATGTGATCAATTTTTATTCTGCGCCTTCTGCGACATCAATCAATAGGTACTAGGGTAATCACCCCCATTACTTTTGGATCACTATAAAAAACCTGAAACTTAATAAATCGGTACTGAGGACTGGTTTTTGTTGGTTCGCGTTCAAGTGACGAAGGGCAGGGCTGTAATGATCTATGAGGGCGGTAATGATCGATGCCTGATGGGATGGCGAGCACTGAGCATCATGCTGGCTAGCAAATATTGACTACATGAAAAAGTAAAAATAAATGATCATTTGCATCCGGCGTAAGCCGTCTGCTCGGCCTATTTGTCGTCCAGAACCATCGTAAATGCGTTCACCATCTATCCGGCCCATCTGTGAGCCTGAGCCACTGTAAAGTCTTTCTCCATCAATACGGCCTATTTGACTGCCTGAAGAGTTGTAAACGCGATCGCCATCTATACGTCCAAGTTGTCTACCTGAACCGTCGTAAATGCTAGAGCCATCTACTCGGCCAATTTGACGGCCAGATCCATCGTAGTACCGCTCGCTATCTACTCTACCTATTTGCCGCCCGGTGCTGTCATACATTCTTTGCGCGTATGCCGAACTGAAGAAAAAGACTGTAAGAGCTATTAGAGTTAGTATTTTTTTCATCGG
>CAMAYM010000170.1 GCA_945862495.1 Bordetella parapertussis
CGGTATTCAGGATCCATTTTCATGGCCATGTCTGCATCGGTCATCATGGGGTTGAGACGAATGGAGGGATCCTCGACATCAACAGGTTTGTCCTCTTCTTTGATGTTGATGGGTGCCCACTGCCAGGCGCCTGCAGGACTCTTCGTGAGTTCCCACTCATAGCTCAAGAGGAGATGGAAATAACCGTTGTCCCATTGTGTGGGATGCGTGGTCCATGCCCCTTCGATGCCGCTGCTCACTGTGTCGCGTCCCACACTGCGCGTCGTGTGGTTCATCCAACCGAGTCCTTGCTCTTGGACGTCAGCACCCTCTGGCGCAGGTCCCAAGTTAGAAGCACTGCCATTGCCGTGCGCTTTACCAACGGTATGCCCACCCGCTGTCAAGGCGACGGTTTCCTCATCATTCATCGCCATGCGCGCAAACGTCAAACGGACGTCTTGTGCTGTGCGAAGTGGGTCGGGCTGACCGTTCACACCCTCTGGATTCACATAGATGAGGCCCATCTGCACTGCGGCAAGCGGATTCTCGAGCGTGGCACGATTGTCACCATCGTAACGACTGGAACCGAGCCACTCTTTTTCAGCACCCCAGAAAATATCGATTTCAGGTGCCCAAATGTCCTCGCGACCAAATGCGAAGCCATAGGTTTTCAAGCCCATCGACTCGTAGGCAACAGTGCCAGCCAACACAATCAGGTCAGCCCAGCTCAGTTGGTTGCCATATTTCTTTTTAATCGGCCACAACAAGCGACGCGCTTTGTCCAGATTGACGTTGTCTGGCCAAGAGTTTAAAGGTGCAAAGCGCTGATTACCCTTGCCCGCACCACCGCGACCGTCCGCAATCCTATAGGTGCCGGCCGAGTGCCACGCCATACGAATCATCAAGCCCCCGTAGTGACCCCAGTCGGCCGGCCACCAGTCTTGACTATCTGTCATCAGAGCGGTCAGATCTTTTTTAAGGGCTGCGACGTCAAGCTTTTTGACGGCTTCGCGATAGTTGAAACCTTTGAGCGGATTCGTCTTTGTGTCATGCTGGTGCAAAATCTCCAGCTTTAATGCGTTGGGCCACCACGCCATTGGCGACTGGCTTTCTGTGGTGTTAGCGCCGTGCATCACGGGACATTTACCTTGGTTCGACATAATTGACTCCTTAATATGCTGAATGGTTAGATTAAAGCTATTTAAAATAAAAACCTAATTGTTTTTATTAATATATGCCATAGTCGTGCCTTCTCTTGTATCGAAACGAAAGGATTTGCACGCACTTAGATCGCAGTGGCAGAAATCCGAAGACCATCAAGTGCAAGACGCACGTAGGATGTCATTAATTGGTGCGCTTCTTTAGCCGGCCTAAGTTGACCGACCACCTCGTCCACATTCACGCCACTTTGATGCAAAGCTTGCGCGCGTCTCAGGACGCAAGCGCGCATGAGAGATGGAGTGAACTCTGGATGAAACTGCACGGAAAAAGCTGTTGGGCTGTAGCGCAAAATTTGATGGGGGTCGTGCGCAGAGGAGGCGAGCACGACTGCACCCGGAGGAGGTGTGACAACCGTCTGTTCATGCGACAGATTCGCCTCAAAATGCTTTGGAAACCCTGATAACAAAGGGTCTTGGCGAGCCGCCTCGCTCAGCGTCACAGTTTTCAACCCAATTTCCCTACCAAGTGGGTGATAGTCGACATACCCCCCCAGCGCATCGGCCATCAACTGATGTCCGTAACACACGCCCAACAGATACTTACCACTCGGCATCACCTCCAATATCCACTGTCTTGTCCGCTCGCTCCAGTTTTCTCTATCCGTCACCATGGACCAAGAGCCACTCAAAATCGCAAGGTCAAAATGCTCAATATGTGGGAGAGGGTCGCCGTCGGCAGGGCAGCAGACGGAAAGTGAAACGCTTTCATCCACTAATGCTTGCTGAAACCAGGTCCCTTGATCGCCAAAAATCTCAGAGATATCCTCCGGGGCGCGGCCCATCTGAATCACAACGACCCTGCAGTTCGAAGACATGCTTTAACCCTTTTGGTCATAACACACGGAATAATACTGCCCCGTTGTACTCAATGCACACCTGTATACATTAAGAGACGTGCGACCCAATGGATTGATACACTTAGATTGGTATTAGCACACTCATGGAGACAATATGAAAATCACTCAAATCCTTGCAGCCTTCGCAGCCTCATTTTTAACCACTGTTGCAGTTGCCCAGTCCTATCCAAACAAACCGATCAAAATCGTCGTGCCTTACCCCGCTGGCGGTAATGCAGACATCACAGGTCGTGTACTAGCCAAAAAGATGTCTGACATCCTCAACGTCCCTGTTGTCGTTGAGAACCGTGGCGGCGCGAATGGCGGGATTGGTACAGACGCCGTTGCCAAAGCTGCGCCTGATGGCTACACCCTATTGCTAACAGCAAGCGGGCCAATCGTGATCAATCCCGTGCTTTACGCAAAAGTGCCGTATGACCCGGTCAAAGATTTACGTCCTATTAGTCAGGTCCTGACGTTTCAATACGTTTTAGTTGTGCCGACGGCCTCATCCATAAAAAGTATTCAAGATATCGTGACACAAGCACGTAGCCAACCTGGCAAGCTGAGCTATGGCTCGACTGGGATTGGTGGAGGCGGGCACTTGGCGGGTGAAATGTTCGCTCTGACAAGCAATACGAAATTTATTCATGCCCCATATAAGGGCAGCGCACCTGCTTTGGTTGATCTGATGGGCGGTCAACTGACGTTTACGTTTGATACAGTTTTAACCGCTACACCGCTGATTAAAGAAAACAGATTGCGTGCCTTTGCCGTTTCAGGTCCAAAACGAGCAAGTTCCTTACCCGATGTGCCGACCATGGCTGAGGCAGGCTTTAAAGACTTTGATGTGACTCAGTTTATCGGCTTGTTTGCACCTGCCAAAACGGATACTGCCGTTGTCCAGAAACTCAATGCTGCCGTGGTGCAAGCCATCAAAGACCCTGAAGTCATTCAAGCCTTGCAAACCAAAGGTGGTAACGATCTAGTCGGCAACTCGCCCGCCGAGTTCGCTGCGATCATCAACCGTGAACTGAAAATGTACGATGCACTGATTCAAAAAGCCAAAATCAAGCAGGAATAAAAGTCTGGCCCCCTTTCGGGCACAGAACTTGCTTTGTTTTTTGACAACCCCCTCAATTGAGGGCTGAGTTCTATTTTCAGTTACA
>CAMAYM010000171.1 GCA_945862495.1 Bordetella parapertussis
ATGAACTGAATCACGAACAGCGCTGCAATACTGGTGGCGGAGAGTGGCAAGAGAATGTCAAAGAAGAATCGAATCGGTCCTGCGCCATCCACTCTCGAAGCCTCGATTAATTCATTTGGCACAGATTTGAAAAATTGTCTGAATAAAAAAGTAGCCGTCGCAGAGGCGATCAGAGGGATGGTTAAGCCGCCATAGGAATTGAGCATGCCTAAATCAGCTACGACTTTAAACGTCGGGACGATGCGTACCTCGACAGGCAGCATTAAGGTGATGAAAATGCACCAAAATACAAGGCCGCGAAAAGGAAAGCGAAAATAGACCAGCGCAAAAGCAGAGAGTAAGGAAATGATTATTTTTCCGAACGCGATGGTTAAGGCGGAGATCAGACTCACTGCCAGCATGCGATACACGCTCATCCCACGCGTCCCAGAGTTTTCAGTACCGGTTAGCGCGGACATGTAGTTTTCGAGCATTTGATCACCGGGCAGCAGTGGAATCGGCCATTGCGCCATGGCTTGTGCGGTGTGCGTAGAAGCGACCCAGGCCATATAGATAGGAAAAGCAATCACCATGACACCGATGATCAATGTCGTGTGCGCAATCGCATCTACCCAGGGTCTTTTTTCTATCGCCATTAGTAGTTCACCCGTTTGTCGATGAACTTGAATTGCAGGGCAGTCAAGAGAATGACGATCGTCATTAGGATCACAGACTGCGCAGCAGAACTGCCTAAATCAAGCGCCTTGAAGCCATCAAAGTAAACCTTGTAGACCAAAATTTCTGTTTCCTTGCCGGGGCCGCCTTGCGTTGTCGCATCCACAATCCCAAAAGTATCAAAAAAGGCATAGACAATATTGATGACCAGCAAAAAGAAAAAGACGGGCGACAAAAGGGGTAATTGAATCGACCGAAAGCGTCGCCAAGGTCCTGCTCCGTCGAGCATGGAAGCTTCGATTAGCGACTTGGGAATACTTTGTAAGCCCGCTAAGAAAAATAAAAAATTGTAGGAGATTTGTTTCCAGACCGATGCCACGACAATCAAGGCCATGGCGTGATCGCTGTTCAGTAGAGAATTCCATTGCACACCAACGGCTTCTAGCGATCGCGCAACGACACCTACACTTGGAGAAAATAAGAACAACCACAAAATGCCGGCAACGGCAGGTGCAACCGCATAGGGCCAAATAATTAGACTACGATAAATTAAGGTGGCGCGCACAATGCGATCCGCAAATACGGCAAGTAACAACGCTAGACCGATGCCAATTGTTGCGACTAAAACAGAAAAAATACCTGTGATTTTGAAGGAGTACCAGTAGGCAGGATCGATCAGAAGTGCTTTAAAATTTTTTAAGCCTACCCACTGCACCGACATACCAAAAGCATCGGATTCCTGAAAGGAATTAATCAATGCCTGACCCGCAGGCCAAAAGAAGAAGACTAAAACGATGATGCCTTGAGGCGCAACAAGCGCCCAAGGCAACCATCGGGACTTAAAAAAAACTTCTCGTTTTTGAGACATGGTTACGATGTCTGTATGAGTGATGCAGATCCACTCATACAGACATACTAAACACTTTACTGATTGGTCGCATCAAATTTTTCAAGCAAGGCATTGCCACGCTTGGTGACTTCATCAAGCGCTTGTTGAGCTGTTTTCTTGCCGGCCCACACTTGCTCAAGTTCTTCATCGATAATCGCACGGATCTGCACATAATTCCCTAAGCGAATACCGCGCGACTTGTCTGTCGTTTTGCGGATCATTTGATTGACGGAAATATCAGTACCTGGATTATTTTTGTAAAAACCTGAATCTTCTGTTAGCTTGAAGGCCGCTAGGGTGACAGGAAGATATCCTGTACGCATGTGATTATCTGATTGAACTTTTGCGTCAGAGAGGTAGTTGAAAAATGCACCAACGCCTTTGTACTCTGCTGCAGGTTTACCAGCCATTACCCACAAGCTCGCACCACCGATGATGGTATTCTGTGGCGCACCGGCGACATCGGGGTAGTAAGGTAGCGTCGAAACGGCAAACTTGAATTTCGCATTTTTAACAATACCCGCGTAAGCAGCAGACGAGTTAAATGAGATCGCGCACTCACCCGACTCAAATGAAGGGCCAGGGGCAGCTCCGCGGCCCTTATAAACAAACAAACCGTCTTTTGCCATCTGTGCAAGATTATCAATATGACGGACATGCAATGGTGAGTTGGCGACTAAGCGGGCGTTAGGTCCTGACATTCCGTTGCCCTGAGTGGCAAGCTCAGTATTGTGCCAAGTTGAAAAGCTTTCCAGCTGTGTCCAGCCCTGCCATGCTGTTGTAATGGGACATTTGTGACCATTGGCTTTAAGTTTCTCAGCGGCGGCTTTAATTTCTGGCCAAGTAGTGGGTAATTTATCAGTGTTGACACCTGCGGCTTTTAGCGCATCAAGGTTGAGCCATGTCACCGTGGTTGAGCTATTGAACGGGAACGACATCATTTCGCCGGTTGGGGCAGTGTAATAACCTGAAACCGCAGAAATATATGAATTCGGATCAAACTTAAAGCCGTTTTCGAGCATGACTTTTGAAGCGGGGACGACAACGCCTTTCGAGGCCATCATTGTTGCAGTGCCTACTTCGAATACCTGAAGAATATGTGGAGGCTGACCTGCTCTAAAGGCTGCGATCGCAGCTGTCATCGCTTCTGGATAGGTGCCTTTGAAAACGGGGACGACGACATAATCATTTTGACGTTTGTTAAAGTCACCCGCGACATCATTGACCCAATCGTTGAGCGCACCTGACATCGCGTGCCACCAGATGATTTCAGTTTTAGCTTGAGCCTGCGCTGTAAGGTGTGTACCTGCCACCATTGCTAAAGCAGTAGCAAGGATTGCGAATTTTTTCATCATGTCTATTCTCCATCGAGTATGAACTAGTCATCTAGTTTCATTGACGATAAAGAGATTTCATTTCAAATCTATGACAGTTTCTGTTTGGTTTTGATAAAAGCGATAGCGATGAGCACCATATGGGGGACCGTCACCGCCGCTAAACCAATGAAAATAAATTTTAGGATTAGTGCATCGATCGGTAAGCTTGGCCATAACCACCAGAGAACGCTTAGCAGCAATAGGGTGACCAACGTGTAAAACGCCAT
>CAMAYM010000172.1 GCA_945862495.1 Bordetella parapertussis
GTTAAAAATGACAACCTCACCAAGTGGTGAAGCAAACCGAATGTAATCTCCCGGCTCGGGCAGTTCAAGTCGATGGCAAATAAGATGCCAGTAACTTTTAAAAAGCCCGATATCAAGTGACATAAAAGGATTCCTCAGCGAACGACATAACCGCCATCAACAAACATTGTCGTGCCAGTCATCCAACTGGATGCATCACTGAGCAGAAACACGACCGCGTTAGCGATATCTGTTGGATCACCAAAACCAAGCAGGTGAGCGTGTTCGTAGCTTTGCATGGCAGCATCACCACTGTTTTTGACAAGACGCTCATGCATGGCGGTCTTCACCGCACCGGCTGCAATGGAGTTTGCACGGATACGTCTCGGGGCAAGCTCGCAGGCCAAAGATCTAACCAAGCCATCTACACTTGCCTTGGCCGCGGAATAGGCAGTCATGCCCGCTTGACCGTTTGATCCGGCAACGGAGGACATAAAAACGACTGAAGCGCCATCAACTAACACGCCCTTTTGTCCCGCGGCACGGGCCACACCAAAGGACGCAAACACACTTGTACTAAAAATCTCGTTAAGTTGCTCTTGCTTTGTCAGTCTGACGGGGCGGATGAGTTCACTGCCTGCGCTATGGAAAATTCCATTCAAAGGCCCATATTTTTGAGCAAGAGATTTGATCCAATCTGCAGTCTCGTCGGCATTGACAAGCGCTTGAGGCTCCAGAAGATGTTCAGCACGCTTATCAAGCGAGGCTAGGGCAGATTCAAGTTTGGCAATATCACGACCAGAAATGATCAGACGCGCTCCACAGGCAGACAATAGCTGTGCAGCAGCGAGGCCAATTCCGGAGGATGCGCCGGTAACAAGAAAAGTTCGATTGGTTAAGCAGGTATCTGAAAAGGTATTCATTGCACAATCGTCTCAACACACGCTAGAGGACCGACTTGTAAACTGGCGGCTGCCCAAGAAAAGCCGACTCCAAAACCAAACAGGCTTAATTGGCATTGTTTTTGACTGAGTGGTGTTTTTAGTGCGCTAGTCATCAACAAGGGAATAGAAGCAGAACTGGTGTTGCCATAATCCTGAATATTGATGGGAGTTTTTTCTTTGGGGATTTTTGTTTTTTTAACTAAGTGGTTCAGCATGAACAAATTGGCCTGATGAAACAGAAAATAATCCTGTTGCTCAAGGCTAGTTTGTGCGCTGCTCATTAATTGAGAGACTAAGGCAGGGATCGTTCTGAGGGTGAAGTTAAAGATTTCACCCCCGTTCATATAAAGATAAGGATCGCTGGACTCAGCTGAGTTTCTGAAACCACTATTTGGAACGATTAAATCCTTTGCGCCTGAACCATCACTGCCCAAAATGAAATGAGCAGTACTTGCAGCATCGTACGCTTCAAGTGCGGTGGCTGTGCCTGCATCGCCAAAAAGTAATGCAGTCGCGCGATCTTCGGGATTAACAATTTTACTGATTGTGTCGCCCACGGCCAAAATGACACGCTTGGCTGCGCCAGATTGAATCATGGTCATACCAAGCCATAGGCCATAAACATACCCAGAACAACCTAGGTTGATGTCAAAGGCAATCGTGCTGGGCGATAAGCCGAGAGCATGTTGGATCACGCAGGCACTTGCAGGCAAGACATGATCCGGAGTTTGGCTAACAAACAGAATTGCGTCGATAGAGTCGACAGACCACTGCAGTTTTTCGATTAAGCGTTTGGCTGCGACAGTGCAAAGATCACTTGTCGTTGTCTCAGAATCTACCCAGTGCCGTGATTCAACGCCAATCATTTTGATGACATTGGCAATCTCGGTTGGTTCGAAGGACTTTTCAAAATGCTTATTATTAATGGTATTGGGTGGGACGCACGAGACAACACCAGCGATTCGAGCGTTGTGTACTCGAATTTCTTTGCCGATTTTGTTAGCGGTTGTGTCCATCAAATTACCTAATTGAATGCGAGTTCAGAGACTGCGAATTAATCGTTTGTGGCCAAAGTGATTAGCTTCTGAATATCGCCGACAGTTTCACAACTCGCTAAAGCCTGACCATCGACCATGACATCAAATTGTTCGTCAATCAGCGCGATGGTTGAGACGATCGCAAGGGAATCCCAAGCAACGGAGGCGAGCGGGAGTGATTCTGAAACTTCATTGGGCTCAATTTCAAAAATTTCAGCCAACCCATCAAAAAACTTCTTCATTTATTTCTACCTTTACAAATGCACGACGCATCCGGCCCAAGAATAGCCCACGCCAAAACCCATCAATAATAACTTGGCTCCGGCTTTTAACTGTCCTTGCTCTTTCATTTGCGTCAGGGCCATCGGGATGGAAGATGACACCGTGTTCCCGCATTCTTCGACAAGAATAGGCATTTTTTCTGTTGGAATGGCTAATTTTTTACGTAAAGCCTCAAGCATGAATTTATTCGCCTGATGAAACACAAAATAGTCGATATCGTCTTTGGCAAATCCGGCTTTGTCTAAAACTGCGTCAAAAGCCCGCGGAACTTCGGTCAGGGAGAAGGTCATGACCTCAGCACCGTTCATATAAAGATGATCTTGAGATCTGGTGTTGCCTGATTGATCAACAGTCTCAACCTGAGTCTCAACAGAGCGAGGGGTGCGATAAAGACCTGCCGGAACAATCAGGTTTTTAGCCCCGCGTCCATCTGTGCCAAACTCAAAGGCGTAAATCTGTGGATTAACGTCTTGAGAGGCAATAATTGCGGTCGCAGTTGCTGCGTCGCCAAAAAGTGTCCTGACACTCTTATCAAGAGGATGAATATATTTAGAATAGGTGTCTGCGGTCAAAAAAAGGACACAACGTGCAGCACCCGTCTCGATGAGTCCTTTGGCGAGAGAAAGACCATATACGTAGCCAGAGCAGCCGAGATTAATGTCCAGGGCGCCAGAATGGCGTGAAATGCCGAGTCTTTCTTGTAAAATGCATGCAGATGTGGGCAGGATATGGTCTGGAGCTTGCGTGCACAGAATTATAAAATCCACATCCTGCGGCTCAATGGAGCCATGCTTAAATAAATTTAGGGCTG